>NZ_JBHUDH010000145.1:0-1308 GCF_042678005.1 Halolamina salina
GCCGGATCGTCGAGGCTCCGCGCGACTTCCAGACAGCCCCGGCAGCAGAACGACCCGTCCACGCCGTCGTCGGTCAGCGGCGGGTCGGGCGTTTCGAGCCCACAGAGCGTGCAGTTCTCTGTCGCGCTCACGGCGTCGGCACCTCCGCGTAGTGGGGCAGGTGGATCTGTGGCACCGGGACACCGAGGAGTCCGAGGCCGTGCAGCAGCGGGAGCAGCCCGAGCAGCAGGAACGCGCCGCCGAGCGCGCGGTGGAGCCGCGACCGGACCGACGCCGGCACCGCGCCGAGCATCGTGGCCGAGCCAACCATCGCCGGCGCCGTGCCGACGCCCAGCGTGCCCAGCGCGAGCGCCCCGGCGACCGGCGAGCCGCGGGCGAACGCGTAGAGATACGCCGGGTACAGCAGCGGACACGGCAGCAGCGCGTGGATCGAGCCAAGCAGCGCGATCCGCGGCCCCTCGGCCCACGTCCGTGCTCGATCGATCGCGACCCCCGAGAGTCGCTTGAACAGCCCGGAGACGCCGGGAATCGGGATTTGTCCGGGATCGATCGGCCGGCCGCGGATGTAGCCCGCGCCGACGACGAGAACGAGCGTTCCGGCGGCGACGCCGAAGAGCCCGCGGACCACGTCGACGCCGGCGAACAGGCTGCCGCCGGCGACGGTCGCGCCCCCGAGCGCGCCCAGCGCCCCGCCCACGAGCGCGTACGTTCCCACGCGGCCGACCGTCAGGAGTCCCTGTTGGCGTACGTCACGGAGCGTCACTCGGCCCTGTGGGCTACCAGCGTCGCCGGCGTAGGCGGTCACGAGCGGTCCACACATGCCCAGACAGTGGGCGCCGCCGAGCAGCCCGACGAGCAGGAACGCCCCGAGCTCGACGCCGGCGCCGAGTCCGGACATGGCTCAGACGCTGCCGACGACGGACTCCTCGTCGTCGTGCGGGCCGAACATGACGTAGAGCCCGCCGACGACCAGCAACACGCAGGTGGTCGACGCCAGTGCGACGGTGACCCCGCCACTGATCTGTAGGGCGTACAGCCACACCGGGACGAGCGCCGCGAGCCCGATGGCGGCCAACCCTCGTGCGGATACGGACATACACCCCCGTTCGGTCCCATTCAGGTAGGCACCTCCGCCGATTCCTACCGTCTGGGAACTGGCGGGCCGGGTTAATCAATCGGGCAACAAGGCGCCCCCATGGCACCGAACGCGGATAGACAGCCACGGCCTACACGGCGACGGCTCCTCGCCGCCGGGGGGACGGTCGCGACCGGCGCGCTGCTCGGCGCGGCCGGCCCCGCGGCGGCCCA
>NZ_JBHUDH010000145.1:1360-6606 GCF_042678005.1 Halolamina salina
ACGGCGGGCAGCCCTACGGGTTCGGGCCGGCGGCGGTCCGGGTCGACCCCGGGACGACGGTCGTCTGGGAGTGGACCGGCCGTGGCGGCTCGCACAACGTCGTCGCGGACGACGGCTCCTTCGAGTCCGACCTCTCCTCCGAGGAAGGGAACACGTTCAGCCACACCTTCGAGAGCGAGGGGACGTTCAAGTACGTCTGTACGCCCCACCAGTCGCTCGGGATGAAGGGGGCGGTCGTCGTCGGCTCCGGCGGGGGCGGCGTCTCCGAGCCGGACTACGGCGACTGGTTCGACGGCGTGAGCAACTACGACGAGACCGTCGACGAGCGCGGCAGCTCGGAAGTCACGGTCGAGGTCGGCGTCGACAACGGCGGGCAGCCCTACGGGTTCGGGCCGGCGGCGGTCCGGGTCGACCCCGGGACGACGGTCGTCTGGGAGTGGACCGGCCGTGGCGGCTCGCACAACGTCGTCGCACAGGACGGCTCCTTCGAGTCGGATCTCTCCTCCGAGGAGGGGAACACGTTCAGCCACACCTTCGAGGAGGAGGGCGTCTACCGCTACGTCTGTACGCCCCACCAGTCGCTCGGGATGAAGGGGGCGATCGTCGTGGGGAGCGTGAGCGGCGGCGGCGACGACGGTGGCGGGGGCGACGGCGGCGGCGAGGAGGCCGGCGGCGGCTTCTCCGTCCCAATGCCCTCGGACTTCGTCGGCTGGCTGGCGCTGCTGTTCGGCGCCGGCGGCGGGCTCGCGGTGGCGATGGTGCTCGGCGCGGAGTCGTACGCGGCCTACCGCGAGCACTCGGCGTCCGAACAGCAGTACGTCGGCGAGCAGTCGACCGAGGCCGCCGAGACCGAGCCGGTCGAGGAGATCGGCCAGGAGTACGACCCGATCGGCACGGCGACGCTGGTCGCGGGCTACTTCGTCCTGATCGCGCTACTGTGGGTGTTCATGTACTTCGTCGAGTTCATCGGTGGACCGACGATCACGGGGTGATTTATGCACGTACATCGATTCGAGAAACTCTGGTTCGGCGCATCGCTCGTCCTGATCGTCGCGTTCCTCGCGACCATCGTCTACGGCGCGGTCGGTCCCGGTGTCGCGATGGTCGACGACAGCGGCGGGACGGTCGATCCGTCGGTCATCGCCGACGGGAACTACGATCAGGTAGAGAACTTCCGGGAGCCTGGCGTGTACGACACCGAAGACGGCGTCGACGTGTACGTCGTCGCCCGGCAGTACCTGTTCCAGCCCGGGAGCTCGGAGCCGATCGAGGTGCCCGCGGGCGAGCCCGTGACGTTCCACGTCACGTCGCCGGACGTGACACACGGGTTCAACCTCGCCGGGACGAACGTGAACTCGATGGTGATCCCCGGGCAGATCGCGGAGTTCACCGTCACGTTCGAGGAGACGGGCGAGCACGGGATCGTCTGCCACGAGTACTGCGGCAGCGGCCACCACACGATGGAGGGCCAAGTGGTCGTCGTGGAGCAGTCGGAGTTCGACGGAGGTGACAGCTAATGGCTACTGAACACGGCAGCGAGACGGGGTTCGAGACGGAGCAGGAGTACGTGGAGACCGACGACGGCACGCGCCGCCGACTGGCGTTCGTCGACCGCTTCCCGGAGGCGGCCCGGACCGCCCGGATCTGTCTGTGGATCGCGTTCGCGTCGTTCGGCGTCGGCGCACTGTTCGGCTTGATCCAGGCGCTGCACCGCACGAACACGCTGCGGATCATCCCCTCGGCGGATTACTACACGATCCTGACCGGCCACGGCGTGCTGCTGGGGCTGGTGCTCACCACGTTCGGGATCGTCGGCCTGTTCCACTGGGCGAACACCCGGAGTCTGGGTGTCCCACCGACGAGTAAGCGGCTGACGCAGGGCTGGCTGTGGACGATGACGATCGGGACCGTGCTCGCGGCGGCGACGATCGTCGCGGGGCTGTTCGACGCGATCCCCGCCAGCGCGGACGTGCTGTACACGTTCTACGCGCCGCTCGAGGCACACCCGCTGTTCTACATCGGCGCCGCCCTGCTGATCATCGGCTCGTGGGGCGCCGGACTCGACTGGTTCCTGCAGTACCGCGAGTGGCGGGAGTCCAACCCGGACGCGCGCATCCCGCTGCAGTCCTTCATGGTGATGGCGACGATGCTGATGTGGTACCTCTGTTCGCTGGGGGTCGCCATCGAGGTCGTCGTGTTCCTGATCCCGTGGTCGCTGGGGCTGATCAGTCAGGTCGACCCGCTGCTGACCCGGACGCTGTTCTGGTACTTCGGCCACCCGGTCGTGTACTTCTGGTTGCTGCCGGCGTACCTGGTCTGGTACACCGTCCTGCCGAAGCTCGCGGGCGGCCGGCTGTTCAGCGACCCGCTGGCGCGGGTGACGTTCGTGCTGTTCCTGCTGCTGTCGACCCCGGTCGGGTTCCACCACCAGTACACCGACCCCGGGATCGCCTCCGGCTACAAGCTGGTGGCGATGACGAACACGTTCTTCCTGCTGTTGCCGTCGCTGCTGACGCTGTTCACCGTCGTCGCGAGCATGGAACACGGCGCGCGACAGAGCGGCGCGTCGGGCCGCCTCGCGTGGCTCAAGGATCTCCCGTGGGAGCGGCCGGAGTTCTCCGGCGTCGCGCTCGCCGGGATCATGTTCGCCGCCGGCGGCTTCTCCGGCATGATCAACGCCGGGATGAACATCAACTACCTCATCCACAACACCATCTGGGTGCCGGGGCACTTCCACCTCACCGTGGGGACGGCGTACGCGCTGACGCTGATGGCGATCTCCTACTGGCTGATCCCACAGCTCACCGGCAAGCGGCTCCAGTTCCGCGGGCTGGCGTCGATCCAGCCGTTCGTCTGGTTCGTCGGGATGGTGCTGATGTCGAACGCGATGCACCGCGGCGGGCTCGCGGGGATTCCGCGGCGCACCGCCGAACCCCAGTACGACCAGGTCAGCTTCGACGCCGTCGTCGGGACGGTCGGCGAGATGCGCGTCCAGATCGCGATCGGCGGCACGCTCCTGTTCATCGCCGCGATGATGTTCCTCGTGGTGATGTTCGGGACGTGGGCGTTCGGGAAGCCCAACAGCCGACTACGGGTCAACGGCTCGATCCCCGAACCGCTCTCGGGGGCCGAGGAGTCGCCGCGGGTGCTCGACAACCTCAAGCTCTGGACGGCGATCGCCGTCGCGCTGGTGCTGCTGGCCTACGGCGTCCCGCTGTACGACATGCTCGCCGACGGGATCCTCTCGCCCGGTAGCCTCCCGATCCCGGCGTAGCGCGCACGCTGCTCCCCGCTCTCTCCGACTGACTCATGACTGATGCCGACACACCGACTGACTCCGACGCCGAGACACCGGCGGACGACGCCCCGCCGGAGGACGACGAGATCGATCGCCGTCGGCTGATCCGTTGGATCGCCGTGCTCGCGTTCGGCGTCCCGGTCGTCGTCGAGGCGCTCACGTTCGGCAACATCATCGGCGACGAACTGCTCGGTGGCGGCGACGCCACGCCGACGGCCGCGGAGACGGAGACGGATCGCCCGGACGCGGTTGGCGTCGACGACGAACTCCTCGACGAGACGGCGGCGACGGAGACGATCACCACCTCCGAGGTCCGGCAGACCGATGGCGGCCGGACGTACGTCTTCGGCGTCGATGTGGAGAACACGACCGACGAGCCGGTCGAACTCCGGACCGAACGCCTCCGGCTCCGCGACGGGACGCTCGTCGACGGCGTGTCGAGCACGGGCAGCATCGCCCCCGGCGAGTCGGGGATGGTCACCGCCGCGTGGTCGATCCCCGAGAGCGCGATGCCCGGTGCCGTCGAGGTGACGGCGACCCGGGGCGAAAAGACGGTGTTCGAGGGGTTCCAGCTGGTGGAGCAGCCGGTCGTGGTTGGGTAGGTGTCGTTTCGGTCCGGCTATCTGCCCACCTGAGGAGGGATTGTGAACTACGGTCGTTCCGCTCGCTTCACTCCTTGGTACAGATACCTCTCACGGCTCTCAGTTTCACTACGTTCGACAGAAGAGCCGGAGGAGGGATTTGAACCCTCGACCTATTCCTTACGAAGGAATCGCTCTGCCAGCTGAGCTACTCCGGCGCGTCCATCCCCACGTACCGGCAAGGCGGACATAAGGGTTCCGAAACCCTGCGCAGTCAGTCGATCCGGTCCAGCCGCGCGTCGAGGCAGACGTTCAGTTCGTGGGGCGCGTACGACCGCACGACGCGCTCCTCCAGCGTCGTCACTTCGTACTGGTCGCCGGCCGCGTCCTCGAGCGCGCTGCGGGCGCGCTCGAAAGGGGCGTCCTCGTGCTGGATGTCGTAGAGGTGGACCACACACGAGTCGCCGGCGAACGCGACCGCCGTGTCGGCGAACTCCGCGGCGGTGTGGGGAAGGTTCATCACCAGCCGGTCGGCCCAGTTCTCGTACTCGTCGGTCAGTTCCCGCACGTCGCCGACGTGGGTCGTGATCCGGTCGGCGACGCCGTTGCGTTCGGCGTTCTCCTCGAGGTACCGGATCGCGTCGGGGGTGAGGTCGCCGGCGACGACCTCCGCGCCGGCGTCGGCCATCGGGATCGCGTACGGACCCACACCGGCGAACATGTCCAGCGCGTGCTCGCCGGGTTCGACCTGCTCGACGACGCGGTGGCGCTCGGTCGCGAGCCGCGGGGAGAAGTACACCTCCGCCACGTCGACGGCGAACTCGTGGCCGTACTCGCGGTGGACTGTCTCCGTCGGCGGGCGCTGTTCGCCCTCGTCGGCCAGCACCGCCCAGTCGCGGACGCGAGTCTCGCCTTTCACCTTGGAGTCGCGGTTGAGCACGCTCCGGACCGGGATGTCCGACTCGACGATCGCCTCGGCGATCTCGTCGGCGCGCTCGGGGTCGTCCTCGTCGACGAGCACCACATCGCCCAGTCGTTCGTACGTCGGCTCGAACCCCAGCAGGTCCGCGGGCGTACGTTGGGGGGTGCGCGCGGGCACGTCGTGCCGGACGACGTCGAGGTCCCCGGGAACTGCGTCGGGGTCGGTGACGGGGATGAACAGTTTCGCGTCCTCGTCCGCGGCACCGTCCTCGACCGCGATACCGTACTCCTGATCGACGAGATCCGCCTCGGCGAGACGCTGTCGTGTCGCCTCGCCGTCCTCGCGGGCGACGGCGACGCAGGGCCGCTCCATACCGGGGTTCGGCGCCGGACCCGAGTAAGAGTAGCGATGGGCCGGCCTCAGGTCAGGCTCTCGAGCAGCTCCG
>NZ_JBHUDH010000146.1:0-2155 GCF_042678005.1 Halolamina salina
CCGACGGCGTGACCACGCTCACGGCGGAGCTGCCCGGCGACGGCGACGTGCGTTCGACCGTCGACGCCGTGACCGACGCGTACCCGTCGGTGCGGCTGGCCGCGAAACGGCAGGTCGATCGGCCGGTCGAGACCGACGCCGGGTTCCGCGAGCGGCTCGGCGACCGCCTCTCCGAGCGCCAGACGACCGTCCTCCGGGCGGCCTACCATGCGGGCTACTTCGAGTGGCCGCGGGACACGACCGCCGAGGAGCTGGCCGACTCCGTCGGCGTCTCGGCGCCGACGCTGCACAACCACCTCCGAAACGCCGAGGGGAAGCTCCTCACCGCGTTCTTCGAGGACGCTCCCGCGGGGGAGAACGGGGACCGCTGAGCCTCGATCGGCGGGCGAAAACCGGGCGCAGTTTGGATAATTAGCGCCCCCGTTTATGTGATGGGAAGGTGGATCGTCGGCGATAGATCATGGGTGATCAAGACGCGGAACTGGAAGCGCGGCTCGAAGCGCAGGACGTGTTCGAGCCGCCGGAATCGTTCGTCGAGCAGGCAAACGTCGCGGACCCCGACATCTACGCGGAGTTCGCGGAGAACTGGCCGGAGTGCTGGGCGACCGCGGCCGACATGCTCGACTGGGAGACCGAGTACGACACCGTACTCGACGACTCGAACCCGCCGTTCTACGAGTGGTTCACGGGCGGCGAACTCAACGCCTCGGCGAACTGCATCGACCGACACCTCGACGAGCGGGGCGACGAGGCCGCGATCGAGTGGGTCGGCGAGCCGACCGCAGAGGAGAACCGCACCTACACCTACGCGGAGCTTCACCGCGAGGTGAACGAGTTCGCGGCCGCGCTGCGGGAGATGGGCGTCGGCGAGGACGACGTGGTGACGATGTACATGCCGATGATCCCGGAACTGCCGATCGCGATGCTCGCCTGTGCTCGCATCGGCGCGCCGCATTCGGTCGTCTTCGCGGGCTTCTCCGCCGACGCGCTCGCGACGCGCATGAACGCCGCCGACTCGGAGTATCTCGTCACCGCCGACGGCTACTACCGCCGCGGCGACCCGCTCGACCACCTCGAAAAAGCCAACGAGGGCCTCAGCGGCGTCGAGCACGAGGTATCGGACACGGTCGTCGTCGGCCGGCTCGCGGCCAACGGCGACGGTCACGGTCACGAACTGGGCGAGTCACAGCACGACTACGACGACCTCGTCGCCGCCCACGAGGGGGCCGAGGTCGAACCGGTCGACCGTGACGCCGAGGACATGCTGTTCCTGATGTACACCTCGGGGACCACGGGCGAACCGAAGGGGGTGAAACACACGACGGGCGGCTACCTCTCGTGGGCCGCGTGGACCTCCCACGCCGTCCTCGACGTGAAGCCGGAGGACACGTACTTCTGTTCGGCCGACATCGGCTGGATCACTGGGCATTCGTACATCGTCTACGGCCCGCTCGCACTGGGGACGACGACGATGATGTACGAGGGGACGCCGGATCACCCCGAGCGCGACCGGCTCTGGGAGATCGTCGAGGAGTACGAAGCCACCCAACTCTACACCGCACCGACGGCGATCCGGGCGTTCATGAAGTGGGGATCGGAGTTCCCCGACAGTCACGACCTCTCCAGCCTCCGCCTTCTCGGGACCGTGGGCGAACCGATCAACCCCCGCGCTTGGAAGTGGTACTACAAGCACATCGGCGACGAGTCCTGCCCGATCGTCGACACCTGGTGGCAGACCGAGACGGGCGGCATGATGGTCACCACACTGCCGGGCGTCAAGGAGATGAAGCCCGGCTCCGCCGGCCCCGCGCTGCCGGGCATCGACGCCGAAATCCTCGACACGACGGGCGATCCGGTCGAGCCGGGCCGAGCGGGCTACCTCACGATCCAGAAGCCCTGGCCCGGGATGCTCCGGACGCTGTACCAGAACGACGAGCGGTACATCGACGAGTACTGGCGGGAGTACTCCGACACCGACTCCGACGACCCCGAGGACTGGGTGTACTTCCCGGAGGACGGGGCGAAGATCGACGAGGACGGCTATATTACGGTTCTGGGGCGCGTCGACGACGTGCTCAACGTCTCGGGCCACCGGCTCGGGACGATGGAGATCGAGAGCGCGATCGTCGGCGTCGAGGGCGTCGCCGAGGCCGCC
>NZ_JBHUDH010000146.1:2181-2562 GCF_042678005.1 Halolamina salina
GGAAGCCGTCTACGCCTACGTCATCACCGAGGACGGTCACGCCGGCGACGAGGCGCTCCGGCAGGCCATCATCGAGGGCGTCGAGGACGCGATCGGCCCGATCGCCCGCCCCGAACAGGTGATCTTCACGCCCGAACTCCCCAAGACCCGCTCGGGCAAGATCATGCGCCGCCTCCTCGAAGACATCGCCAACGGCGCCGAACTCGGCGACACCTCGACGTTGCGCAACCCCGAGATCGTCGAGGAGATCCGCACCAGCGTACAGGACTGACGACCGTGTTCCGACTTCGACAGACGACCGACCACCACACACGCCACGACACATGACACAGAATACCTCACACGAACCGGACGACGACCTCGCCGCCGACGGCGGCCGAT
>NZ_JBHUDH010000146.1:2578-4984 GCF_042678005.1 Halolamina salina
CAAGACCGACGGCGGCGTCGCCGAGCGCGAGGCCGACGTGGACTACCTCGACACCGAGATCAACATCCTGAAGCCCGGGACGCCGTTCATGCGCGACCACCTGAAGCAGGTGTGGGCCGGCTTCGTCGCGTGGACGATCCTCACGTGGGGACCGGTGACCGCGACGTTCCTCGCGCCGGAGCTGATGACTCAGGAGATCCCGATCCTCCAGTTCCCGGCCCACTACTTCACCGTCGCGTTCGTCGCACCCACCAGTTCGCTCGTCCTCGCGTACATCTACACCCGACGGCGCGACCGGCTGGACGAGAAGTACGGCATCGATCACACCACGCCGGCCGGGAGCGAGACGGACACCTCGCCGCCCGAGGAGGGCGCCGCCGTCTCCGACGGGGGTGAGGCGGAGTGAACCTCGCCGCCGTGAACGCGGCCGTGCTGCAGTCGAACGAACTGCTGCCGGAGGCGCTGGACATCTCGTTCAAGCCGATCCCCGCGGTGCTGGTGATCGCGATGCTCGCGCTGTTCCTCGTCGTCGGCTACCTGTTCAAGGTCGCCGACACCGAGGGGATGTGGGTCGCGGGCCGCTCGATCGGCAACGTCGAGAACGGGATGGCGATCGGCGCCAACTGGATGTCCGCCGCCTCGTTCCTCGGGCTCGCGGGGCTGGTCGCCCTCTCGGGGTTCTACGGGCTGGCCTTTATCATCGGCTGGACGGCCGGCTACTTCGTCCTCCTGATCTTCCTCGCCGCCCAGATGCGGCGGTTCGGGAAGTACACCGCGCCCGACTTCGTCGGCGACCGCTTCAACTCCGACACCGCCCGCGCGCTGGGCGCGCTGACGACGATCCTGATCGGCTTCGTCTACTCGGTCGGACAGGCCCGCGGGATGGGGCTGGTCGGCCTGTACGTGTTCGGCACCGACTACGCGACGATGGTGCTGATCATGATGGCGATCACCGTCGCCTACCTCACCCTCTCGGGGATGATGGGGGCGACGAAGAACATGGCCGTCCAGTACGTGATCCTCATCGTCGCGTTCCTCGCGGCGGTGTACGTCGTCGGCTTCACCGGCGGCTACTCCACGGTCCTCCCGCAGATCGAGTACGGGGCGCTGATCAACGACCTCAACAGCGAGTTCTCCGAGCCGTTCGCGAACTCCTCGTTCTTCCTGTGGGTCGCGACGGCGTTCTCGCTGGTGTTCGGGACGTGCGGCTTGCCCCACGTGCTCGTTCGGTTCTACACCGTCGAGAACGAGAAGGTCGCCCGTCAGTCGACGGTGTGGGGGCTGTTCTTCATCATGATCCTCTACTGGGGCGCGCCCGCGCTGGCGGCCTTCGGCGTCGACCTCTACGACGCCTCCCAGTACGGCCCGACGTACGCCGCAGAGGGCGGGATGAGCGGCGGCGAGGGCGACCTGATCGTCGTGCTGGCCGCCCAGCTATCGAACCTCCCGACGTGGTTCGTCGGCCTCGTCGCCGCCGGCGGGATCGCCGCCGCGATCGCGACGACCGCGGGGCTGTTCATCACGGCCTCCTCGGCGGTTTCTCACGACATCTACACCAACATCATCAACCCCGACGCGACCCAGCGCGAGCAGGTGCTCGTCGGCCGGGCGACGATCGTCGTCCTCGGCGCGATCGTCAGCGTCACCGCGCTCGACCCGCCCGCGCTGGTGGGCGAGCTGGTCGCGCTGGCGTTCTCGCTCGCGGCGATCGTGCTGTTCCCGATGTTCTTCCTCGGCCTCTGGTGGGAGAACACCAACCGACAGGGCGCGCTCGCGGGGATGATCGTCGGCCTCACCATCTGGGTCGCCGCCGTGGTGAACGACCTTATCGTGCCGTTCAGCGACCTGTACGGCCAGGTGTTCCCGGCGATCGGGGCCGCGCTCGTCGGCACGCCGATCGTGTTCGCGATCACCATCGCCGTCTCCAAGGTCACCGAGGAGCCGCCCGAGGAGACCAAGCGGATGGTCCGCCAGTGTCACAGCCCCGAACCGATGTCCCGACAGGAGAGCGCCGAAGACGTCGCGACCGACGGGGGCGAGACCCCCGCGGACGACTGACCCATGTACGACGACATCCTCGTTCCGACCGACGGCAGCGACACCGCCGAGGCCGCCGTGGACCGCGCGGTCGACCTCGCCGCGAAGTACGACGCCACCGTCCACGCGCTGTACGTCATCGACGTGGACGCGGTGAACTACTCGCTGGGCACCGAGCAGGTCGACCGCATCCGGCAGGGCCACCTCGACGACATGCCCGAGGTGAAGCAGGCCGCCGACGAGGCGACGGGCTACGTCGCCGACGCGGCCGCGGCCGCGGGCGTGCCTGCCGAGGAGCACGTCCGCGCCGGCCAGCCCGCGCTGGCGATCCGTGACGCGATCGACGAACTCGGCGCCGACCTCGTCGTG
>NZ_JBHUDH010000146.1:5077-7586 GCF_042678005.1 Halolamina salina
CGGGGCGACCGGGCTGGCCATGTTCGGGCGCGAACGCGGCGCCGACCTCGTCGTCTCCGGGAGCCACGGCCGCTCGGGCATCTCGCGGGCGCTGCTGGGCAGCGTCGCCGAGAAGGTGCTCCGGAAGACGAAGATCCCCGTGCTCGTCGTCGACGCGCGGGGGGAGGAGTGATCCACAGACGGCGAATCCACGAACGGCGCTGATCCGCGCCGACCCCACCGCCGCCGAAACCCACGTATCGTTCGGGCGCCTACGGCGCCCATGGCCTACCCCGTCACCTACTACTGCCCGCGCTGTGGCGCCGTCCACGAGCTGGAGCGCGAGGGGTATCTCGCCGACAAAACCGTCACGCCCTACCCGCTGGAGGGGTGGAGCTACGTCGATCCCGACGAGCCGTTCGAGGACGAGGAGGGCGTCGACGGGGTCCGGTTCGTCTGCGGCGCGGACGAGGAACTGCTCCTGACGGGCGAGGAACTCCCCGACGCCGCGGAGGCGCCCGATTCAGGCTGCGGGGAGCCGTTCTACCTCTCCTTCGTCCGGTTCGAGGAAGGCGAGGAAATTCAGCCCGAGCGCGGCGACGACCGCGTCACCATCGGCGTCGGCCCGCAGCGACCGCGCGGGCCGGACAGCCCCGGCGGCCCGAGCGGTCCCCACGGCGACTGAACGCGGATCGGCGGTCAGTTCTCCCGCAGTAGCTCGTACACCGTCGGGTGGCTGAGGAGGTTCGCCGCCGTGAGCGCGAACAGCACCACGCCCGCGACGACGACCACCTGCGTGTACGGGTCCGGCGGGATCAGCAGCGTCGACACCGGGACGGCCACGGCGAGGATGGCGAGCGCGATGCCGACGAACCGACCGCGCCGGGTTTCGAGCATACGCCCCGTACGCTCGCTCCCGCCTAAAGCTCAGCCCTTGATGTTGCAGACCGGGAACGTCCGCGCCACCTTGTCGCCGATGTCCAGTTCGTCGCTGACGCGGACCACCTCGTCGACGTCCTTGTACACGCCGGGGGCCTCCTCGGCAATGGTGGCGCCGGAGTTGGCCTTCACGTAGATGTGCTCCTGCTCGGCGAGGTCGTCCTGCACGTCGCCGCCCCAGAACTCTCCCTTGGCCTGCGTCCGGGACATCAGCCGCCCGGCGCCGTGGGCGGTCGAGCCGAACGTCTCCGCGAGCGAGCGGTCGCCGCCCTTCAGCACGTAGCTGCCGGCGCCCATGGAGCCGGGGATGATCACGGGCTGGCCCACGTCGCGGTACGCCGGCGGCACCTCCTCGCGGCCCGGCGGGAACGCCCGAGTCGCGCCCTTGCGGTGGACGAACAGGTCGCGCTCCTCGCCGTCGACCTCGTGAGTCTCGCGCTTGGCGATGTTGTGGGCCACGTCGTACAGTAGCTCCACGTCCGCCGTCTCGACGGCGTCGAACACGTCGGCGAGCGTCTCCCGCGTTCGGTGGGTGATGAGCTGGCGGTTCACCCACGCGAAGTTGACCGCGGCGCACATCGCGCCGTAGTACTCCTCGGCCAGTTCGGAGCCGGCGGGTGCCGCCGCGAGGTCCTTGTCCGGCAACTGCTCCAGCAGGTCGCCGTGTTCCTGCTCGATCCGGCGCACGTAGTTCGAGCAGATCTGGTGGCCCAGCCCGCGGCTGCCGCAGTGGATCAGCACGACGATCTGGCCCTCGGAAAGCCCGTAGGCGTCGGCGACGGCGTCGTCGAACGTGTCGGTCACGCGCTGGACTTCGAGGAAGTGGTTGCCCGAGCCGAGACTCCCCATCTGGTTCATCCCGCGGTCCTTGGCCTTCTTCGAGACGTACTCGGGCTTCGCGTCCGGCCGGCGCCCCCCGTCCTCGCAGTGGTCGAGGTCGGCCTCGGTCGCGTACCCCTGCTCGACGGCCCACTCGACGCCGCGTTCGAGCGCCCCCTCGACCGCGTCGCGGCTCCCCTCGATCACGCCGCCGCCGCCGAGCCCGGAGGGGACCGCGTCGAACAGCGCCTCGACCAACTCCTCCTCGCGGCCGCGCACGTCGTCGTACCTGAGCGGCGTGCGGAGCATCCGGACGCCGCAGTTGATGTCGAACCCCACCGCACCGGGCGAGATGCAGCCGTCCTCGGCGTCGATGGCGCCGACGCCGCCGACCGGGAAGCCGTACCCCTGGTGGGCGTCGGGCATCGCGAGGGCGTACTTCGTCATCCCGGGCAGCGCCGCGGCGTTTTTCAGCTGCTTGAGGCTGTCGTCGTCGCCGAGGTCCTCGAGCAGCGCCTCGCTCGCCAGCACGCGGCCGGGGACCTCCATCTCGCCCTCCCGCGGGATCTCCCAGACGTGCTCCCGGACGCGTTCGAGCGTCACGTCGCCGAACTCTCTCGTGGTCATGCTCGGGCGTCGGGGCCGGAGGAGAAAGACCGTTGCGTGTCAGTCAGCGGTCGGCGCCGGCTCGTCCTCGCGCTGCTGGACGTCGGTGTCGTCGTCGAACCGCTCGGCCGGGCAGTCCAGCGCCACCTCGACCGGGATGCGCCCG
>NZ_JBHUDH010000146.1:7686-9460 GCF_042678005.1 Halolamina salina
CGAGTCGGTCATCGCCTCCAGCGCGAACTTCGATCCCGAGTAGGCGCCGCCGCCGGTGATCACCAGCATCGACACCAGCCCGAACAGCGAGACGTGGGCCATCACGGGGTCGTCCGGCAGGCCGAACAGCGTGGTCGTGAACATCAGGATCGCGACCCCGCAGCCGGCGCGGGTGAACAGCCCCAGCGCGAGTGCGATCCCCAGCGCCGCCTCCGTCAGCGCGGCACCGACGACCCACAGCTCCGGCGAGACGGGGACGACCTCGGTGAGGTTGTACTTCGCGACGACGCTCAGCGCCTGCCCCGGCATGAGCAGCTTCTGGACGACGCCGAGGTAGACGAACGAGAACCCCAGTCCGACGCGGACGATCACCGGGACCAGCTCGTCGCGATCGGCGAGCCGCTCGCCGACCGGCGCGAGCGTCTCCCGCACCGGGTCGATCCGCTGGTACACCGTCCCCCCGACGGCCGACAGCCGCGAGAAGACGTGGTCCGCGCTCGGGCGCCCGCCGCCGAGCAGCAGGATCGCCAGCAGCCCCGGGACGAACTCGAACGCCAGCAGCAACGCCGGGCTAAGTGCCAATCCCACGAGATAGCCGAGCAGTCCGACCGCGGCCGTGAGCCGCGTCGCGCCGACGAACTCGAGCAGGAAGCCGACGACGATGCCGAACAGCCGGACCAGCGCGCCCGGAACGCCGAGGAAGTCGGCGGTGGCCGCGGGCGAGAACAGGTAGCCGGTGAAGCCGGCGCCGACCATCGGCAGGCCGATCGCGAGGCGGGCCAGCCACGGCAGCAGATCGTCGTAGCTCCGGAGCGTCTGCCGGAGCACGGCGAGGTCAAGCCGGAACGGGCGGAACCGGAGCCAGCCCGCGCCCGTGACGACGGCGCCGGCGCCGCCGCCGAGGAGCAGCGCCAACGCGAGCGGGTCCGCCACGACGGCGGCGAGCAGTTCGACGGCGCGTTCCCCACCGTCGCCCGGCGTGACGTACCGGACGTGTGCCAGCGCCCGGCCCGGAACGACGGCGAACAGCACGGCGAGTGCGGCCGCCGCGGAAGCGGTGTAGCGCGTCATACCCCAAACTGTGTCCGAAGGGGCAAAGGCGTTCGCCCGGGGTTCTACGTGGAAGGGTACTGAAGGGGCGGTATGGCCACCAGACGCTGTCCGGACTGTGGCGTCACGCTCGAGGAGATGACGATGCGGACCTCCGACGGCTTCGAACTCCACCTCGTCACCGACGAGCCGAAGAAGGGAATCCTCGGGAGCCTCGGCGCGAAGGAGAAGGTGAAGCCGACGGCGTACGCCTGTCCGGAGTGCGGACTCGTCCGGCAGTACGTCGAGGAGTGAGTCGGAAGTCGGGGCTGACTACACACAGCCGCGCCAGCACGCTCCTCGCGAGCGACCGAACGTCGCTCGCCGGTCGCGAGCCGCGGCTGGTTACACGTCGAAGACGACGTACGCCTCCCACGTCCCGTCGACGCGTTCGAGTCGCATCTCGGAGTACGTCACCGCCTTCACGTCCCGGGCGGTCACCGCCGAGAGCGGGACGCCCCGGTAGCTGGCGTCGACGGTCCACGACTCGCCGTCGGCCTCCTCGGCCTCGTGGTCGACGGGCAGCACCGACCGAACGTCGCGCTCGTAGATGAGCTGGTCCAGATAGTCGTACAGCGCCGCCTCGCGGCTCTCCGCGGTGAGCCGGAGTTCGGCACGCTCCCCGCCGTCGGGGGCGTCCGCCGGCGGCCACTCCTCGCACATCGCCGCCCGCAGCCCCGCGGCG
>NZ_JBHUDH010000147.1:0-571 GCF_042678005.1 Halolamina salina
CGACACTCAGCGAGGGCGTGCGGATCGAGCGTGATCGACGCCGACTATCGGCGTTCCAGTACGATGCCCTTATACACTCTGGGCGCGTACAAGAAATCACGCGCATTCCCCCGCCGGCTGCGATTTCCGGCGCGGGCATCGATCCGACGCCCTTAAGTGTACGAGGGCATTCGGATGAGAACGCGAACGCAAAAGAACGCGTGACCGACGAAGCGTTCAACTCGCTTCGTCAATCCGGACGATTCGAACCCGAAGGGGTTAAGTACCCTTCGTGGCTTACGAATACGTCCGAAGGAAATGAGGATCCTACCCCTGCGGTCCGCCGTACAGATGGGATCTGATGTTAGCCTTGACAGTTCGGTGACGCCCGATCGGTCATTCGACCAGCGTCATCGAACGTGTGGACCCATTTAGTGTGAGTGTGTACCTACATTCACCGCCAACCCCCAGCTTCGCTGGGGAATAGCATTCCGGTTGATCCTGCCGGAGGTCATTGCTATTGGAGTCCGATTTAGCCATGCTAGTTGCGCGGGTTAGACCCGCAGCAGATAGCTCAGTAACACGTGGCCAA
>NZ_JBHUDH010000148.1:0-2422 GCF_042678005.1 Halolamina salina
CTCGTGTTTGACGTGGACGGTGACGCCCTCGGCGTCGAGCGTCTCGCCGCGGAGCAGCGGCGTTCCGCCGGCCGCGGTCGGCAGCCCCGCCGACGGCTCGGGCCGGTCGACGCCGAGCAGCGGCAGGACGTCCCACATCGACTCGACGCGGTCGGGCCAGGAGTCGGGCACCGACTCGGGGTCGGTGTCGAGCCAGAGCGGTTCGCCGCAGTCACACCGGACCCGGCGCTCGTCGTCGGTTCGGCTCCCGCACTGCCAGCAGACGCGAGACATGGCGGGAGGTCGGCGTGGCGCGTCCAAGAAGGAACCGACCGGCGCGCCCAGACTGCTGGGAGAGCGGCTTATTTATACCGGGCGGCCGGAGATCGCCCCATGCCGACGGCCCCGCTGAGCGAGCTGGTCCCGCTCGACGCGGGCGATCGCCGTATCGACGTGCTCGTCGTCGACGACGACGCCCAGGTCGCCGAGATGACCGCGACGTTTCTCGAACGGGAGCTGGCGGACGCTCGGACGACGACGCTGACGGACCCGGCGGCGGCGGTCCCGACGCTCCGGGAGGAGCGTCTCGACTGTATCGTGAGCGACTTCGACATGCCGCCGTTGTCGGGGCTCGAACTGCTGGAGCGGGTTCGTGGCGCGGGGATCGAGATCCCGTTCGTGCTGTTCACGAGCAAGGGCAGCGAGGAGATCGCCAGCCGCGCCATCTCCGCCGGCGTCGACGAGTACCTCCAGAAGGGCGGGCCGGAGACGTACTCGGTGCTCGCAAACGCCGTCGAGAACCTCGTCGAGAAACACCGAGCCGAACAGGAGGTCCGACAGGGGTACCGCGCGCTCGAGGCCGCCGAGGAGGGGATCGGAATCATCGACGAGGACGGTATCTATCGCTACGTCAACCGGGCGTACGCCGCGATCTACGACCGCGACAGGACCGAGCTGATCGGCGAGCACTGGGAGCTGCTCTACCCCGACGACGAGGCCCAGCGCTTCCACGAGGAGATCCTGCCCCAACTCGAACGGGAGGGGTCGTGGCGGGGGCTCTCGACCGGGCTCACGAGCGCCGGCGAGCGCGTCCCGGAACGGCTCGTGTTGACCCGGATGGAGGGCGGCGGCCACGTCTGTATCGTCGAGGAGGCCAGCCGCGGCCAGCGGGTCGAGGCGCTGTTCAAGCTCTCGCCGGACATCGTCGTCGTCCACGACGCCGACGGCGTCCTGCTGGACGTGAACCGCCGGGCCTGCGAGGAGCTCGGCTACGAGCGCGACGAGCTCGTCGGGATGTCGGTCTGGGAGGTCGACGCGACCGCCGACCCCGAGCGCGCCAAGTCGTTCTGGCAGGAGCTTCCGATCGACACCCCCCGGCGGTTCGAGGGCCGACTCGAACGCGCCGACGGCTCGACGTTCCCCGTCGAGGTACACCTGATCCGGCGGACGGTGAACGGCGAGGACCGCTTCGTTGCCATCGACCGCGACATCACCGAACGCAAGGCCCGCGAGGAGGAGCTGCTCCGCAAGAACGAGCGCTTAGAGGAGTTCTCGAGCGTCGTGAGCCACGACCTCCGGAACCCCCTGCAGGTCGCACAGGGGCGGCTCGAACTGCTCGCCGAGGAGGTCGACAGCGAGCATATCCCGGACATCCGTCGCGCGCTCGACCGGATGGGGACGCTGATCGACGACCTGCTCGCGATCGCACAGGAGGGAACGGACGCGATGGAGTTCGAGCCGGTCGCCGTCGAGTCGATCGCCCGCGAGGCGTGGGCCACCGTCGAGACCGGCGACGCCTCGCTGGTCGTCGAAGAGGATCGCCGTGTCGAGGCCGATCGGGACCAGCTCCGTCAGCTGTTCGAGAACCTGTTCCGGAACAGCGCGGAACACGCCGGTCCCGACTGCACGGTGACGGTCGGCCCGCTCCCGGACGGTTTCTTCGTCGCCGACGACGGTCCCGGCGTGCCCGTGGACGAACGCGAGACGGTGTTCGATCCGGGCTACTCCACCAACCCCCGGGGGACCGGGTTCGGACTGAACATCGTCCGGAGCGTCGCCGACGCCCACGGCTGGACGGTTTCGCTGACGGCGAGCGAGGACGGCGGCGCCCGCTTCGAGATCACGGGCGTCGCGTAGCGATCAGCGCCCGCCCCGGACCGCCACGAGCACCGGCACGTCGACGCTCCGGAGCACCTTCGACGCGACGCTCCCGAGCAGCGCCCGCTTCAGGTCCCCGCGGCCGTGCGAGCCCATCACGACCGCGTCGACGTCGTTCTCCTCGACGTACGTCGCGATCACGCCGGCGGCGCCCTTCTGGGTGGTCTGTTCCACGATGGTCCGCACGTCGGCCTCGGCGTACTCGGCGCTGATCTCGTCGGCCACCTGGTGGACGGCCTCCTCGCCCCGCCGTTCGAGGCGCTCGACGAACCCGGGCTGGAGGCCG
>NZ_JBHUDH010000149.1:0-6016 GCF_042678005.1 Halolamina salina
AGAAGACCGGCACCGCCGACGCCAACCTCTACGCCGACGCGTGGGACGTGCCCGTCGTCACCTACGGCCCCGGCGACTCGGCGCTCGATCACGCACCCGACGAGCGCCTGCCACTCGCCGAGTTCGACCGCGCGGTGACGGCGCTGACGACCGCCTGCGAACAGCTCACCGACTGACCGACAGACCCATGCACGACAACACCGCGACCACGTTCCCGACGGACCTGCTCACGATCGACCAGCTCTCGCCGGCGGCGCTCCGGCGGCTCCTCGACCGCGCAGCCGCGATCGAGGCCGGCGAGGACCCCGCGCGACTGGGCGACCGGAGCGTGGCCATGGTGTTCGAGAAACCCTCGACGCGCACTCGGACGTCGTTCGAGTCCGGCGTCGCCGAACTCGGCGGCCACCCGACGTTCCTCGGGCAGGACGACATCCACCTCGGCCACGGCGAGCCGCTGAAAGATACCGCCCGCGCGCTCTCGCAGTACGTCGACACGCTCGTGGCGCGGCTGAACAGCCACGACGACCTCGAGGAGTTGGCGGCGTACGCCGACGTGCCAGTCGTGAACGCGCTGACCGACGAAGCCCACCCCTGTCAGACGCTCGCGGACCTACTGACGCTGCGCCAGATCGCGGCCGAGTCGGGCAGGGCGCTCGACGACATCACCCTCGCGTGGGTCGGCGACGGCAACAACGTCGCGCGCTCGCTCGTGGTCGGCTGTGCGCTCGCGGGCGTGGATCTGCGCGTCGCGACCCCCGAGGGCTACGGCGTCGACGACGACGCCATCGCGGCGGCGGCCGCGGCCGGCAGCGAGCCGACACAGTTCGACAGCCCGGAGGCCGCCGTCGCGGGCGCGGACGTAGTGTACACCGATGTCTGGGTCAGCATGGGCGATAGCGAGGAGAAACTGCCCGCGTTCGAGGGGTTCCAAGTCGACGAGGAGCTGCTCGGCGACGCCACGCTGATGCACTGCCTGCCCGCCGATCGCGGCCGCGAGGTGACCGATGGCGCGCTGGAGAGCGAGCAGTCGGTGGTGTGGCAGCAGGCCGGCAACCGCAAGCCGACGCAGCAGGCGCTCCTGCTGGAACTCCTCGGCGAGTAGTCTCAGAACGGCGAGGAGACGTGCTCGCTCGGGATCGCGTTCCGGACTGTCACCAGCGGATCGACGACCTGCGAGATCTCCAGCCCGCCGACGAGGCTGCCGAACGTGTGGGCCTCCGTGGTGCTGTAGCCGTGTTCTGCCGAGAGTAGTGCCATCGCGTCCTTGTGAGCGAGCCGGGACGCCTCCTCCATCGTCTCCGCGCTCGCGACGGTTTTCCAGTGGTCGCCGGTGTCGATCAGCGGCCGCTGGAGGTCGAACTCGGGGTCCGAGATCACGTCGAGAGTCACGTCCACGTCGGTCGCGATCTCCGCGCCGGTGCCGCACATCTCGCCGTCGGCCATCACCGCCTTCGAGTCGCCCATCGCGAGCAGCCCGCCGGACTGGAACACCGGGAGGTACAGCGTCGACCCCGTCGTCACGTCGTTCGTGTCGAGGTTGCCGCCGTGGTCGTGGGGGACGAGCGTCGAGTGGGTCTCGCCGGCGGTCGCGACGCCGATCGTCCCGATACACGGGTCGGCGGCGATCTCCCGGCCCTGGAACCGCACCCGCGGCCGGCCGTCCGCGTAGTTCGACCCCTTCTCGACCGGCGTGACCCGGGTGAACGGCGCCTCCACGTCGGGGTCGTCCTGCATGAGTCCGAACCCCGGCGTGGTGACGACGCGGCCGCGGTCCTCCGCCAGCCGTACGTCCTCGATCTCGACCCGGAGCACGTCGCCCGGCTCGGCACCCTCGACGGCGACCGGGCCGGTGGCGGCGTTGACCTCCTCGGGGATCTGTTCGAGCAGGTCGTCGTCGTCCTGAATCACGCCGTTCAGGCTGTCCCGCGTCTCGAAGGTGAGTTCGGTGCCGGGCTCGACCGTCCGGACCGGCTTCATCTGTGGGCTGAACTCGTAGACGACGCCGTGGGTGTCGTCGCTGATGGTCTCTCTGGCCATACGCGTCGGTTGGGACGTGTTCGCAAAAAGCTGCTGTCGGACCGCCGCCGCCACACGATTTTTGGGCCGCCACGAACTACCGGCGAGCGTATGTCGGACTTCGACACGTACGACTGTGTGGAGTGTTCGACGACGTTCCGCGCGTACCCAGACGCGAACGCGACGGCGGGACCGTACTGCTCGCCGACCTGCGAGATCGAAGCGAAGGACCTCGCGTAGGGGGATTCTGTGGCGTAAATCCCATCGATCACGTGATACTCACCCGTGGTAGCGTCCCACACATATTTATTCGAGCGGGCGTAATCTCCCCGCCGGAGATACCGATGGCGACAGGCACGGTTGCGTTCTTCAACGACACGGGCGGATACGGCTTCATCGAGACCGAGGACGCGGACGACGACGTGTTCTTCCACATGGAGGACGTCGGCGGTCCCGACCTCGAGGAGGGTCAAGAGGTGGAGTTCGACATCGAACAGGCCGACAAGGGACCCCGCGCGACGAACCTGCAGCGGCTGTAACCGTCGCGGGGCGGGTCGATTTTTCGGCGGCGATCAGCCCAGATAGTGCACCGTCACCTCGTGGTCCGTCCCCGGGAGCGTGAGCCGGTCCCGGAGGCGGTCTTCGACGCGGTCGCGCCACCGATCCACCGCTCGCTGGTGGGCCTCGCGGTGGCGGTCGAGGTCGTACTCGTCGGCCGCCCGGAGCCGGTCCTCAGTCTCGTCGACGCTCGGGAACGCTGGCGGGTCGGCAACGAACGTCGCCGGTTCGATGTGGATCTCCTCGGGACCGGCGTCCTCGCGGGCCACGTGGAGGCGGGCGCGCATCCGGCCGGAGAAGGGGGCGACGAGGCGGAGGACGGCGGGATCGCGGTCGCGCGCTCGGGCCTCCAGCGCAGTGAGCACGTCGTCGCGGTGGACCGCGAGCGAGCGGATCCGGGTGGGGTCGGTCGACACCTCGCTCACGTCGCGCGGCGCTGTCGGTCGAGTTCGCCGCCGCAGTCGGGGCAGTTGGCGCGGTACGAGCGGTTACTCACCGTCCGGGCACACTCCTGACAGACGAACTGGGGACCGACCATCGAATTACCGTGGGAGTTCTACCGTGGTAAATGTTATCGTGGGTTTGCGACCCTCTCTCACGCACCGTTTTCACGCGCCGGCAGTAGTGGGTGCGTATGCTCGACGACGGGACGATCGACGCGCTGGCGGCACGCACAACCTCGATGGTCCCTGCGGGAACGGACGCCGAGGCAAGGTCGGCCGCGGTTCCGACGCCGCTCGCCCATTCGCTCGGCGACGCCCGGATCGTCGGTCTCGGCGAGGCGACTCACGGTACACGGGAGTGTTTCGAACACAAACACCGCCTGATCCGCCACCTCGTGACCGAACGGGGGTTCCGAACGGTCGCGTTCGAAGCCGACGCGGCGGCGACGACGGCGCTGGACGCGTTCGTCCGTGGCGGGAGCCCGTTCGCTCGACTGTCCGCGGACGCGGAGTCGGCGCTCGCCGAACTCGACATGTGGCAGTGGCGGACCGAGTCGGTGCGGGCGCTGCTCGACTGGCTCCGGGCGTTCAACGACGGGCGCGCGCCTGCGGACCAGGTCCGGATCCGTGGCGTCGACCTGAGCACGCCGTCGGCGCCGGCAGCGCCGCTGCAGGCGTACTTCGAACGGATCGACCCCGACGCCGAGATCGAACAGCTCCGGACCGTCGCCGACGCGACGGTCAGCGACGACGATGATCGCGAACGCGTACTGGAGACGGTGACTGCAGCCGCGGAACAGATCCGCGAGCGGCTGGACGCGACCCGCGACGCGGACGAAGCGTCCCGCGACGCGTGGCGGACGGCCCGATGGCTCTGCCGCGTGATCGAACAGTCCTGCGAGTGGGCCCGCGTCAGGCACGAACAGCCCGGCCCCCACCCCGCGGGGATGGCGGCACGGGACCGCTTCATGGCCGAGAACGCCCGCCGGGCACTGGAGCGCGATCCCGGAATGGGCGTGGTGTTGTGGGCGCACGACGGCCACGTCCAGCGCGGATCGTTCGACGACGGCACGGTCTGGGCCGACGCGACGACGATGGGCGAGCGACTCGCGCGGGCGCTCGGCGACGACTACCGGCCGGTCGGGTTCGACTTCGCTCGCGGGTCGTTCCGTGCGGTCGGCCGTGAGAGCGGCGAGGTGGAGACGTTCTCGGTCGGCTCGCCGACCGAGGACAGCGCGACGGCCGCGTTCGCGGCGGTCGGAGACGCCCCCTACGCCCTCGATCTCGACGCCGTCGCCGACGACGATCGACTCGCCCAGTGGGCGACTGCAGAGCAGCGGAAACGCTACGTCGGCTCGGTGTTCGATCCGGCGGAGGAAGGGTACGCCCGTACCGATCTGCCGGGATCGTTCGACTGGCTACTCGTCCTGCCCGAATCGACGCCGACGATCGCAGTCGACGGGGAGCGGCAAAACCCTTAGCGCGCTCCCGCCCCGAGGGTGGGGTGATGCGCGCCGTCTCGTTCGACTGCTTCGGCACGCTCGTCGCCGTCCCGCGCCCCCCGGACCCCGCCGCAGCGGTCGCCGAACAGCTCCGGGGCCGCGGCGTCACAGTCCCCGAGGACTGGCACGAGGCGTACACCGAACCGCACCTCGACTCGCCGGCCGGCGCCGAGGTGTCGCTGCCCGCGCACGTCCGCGCGGCGCTGTCGAGCCGCGGGATCGAGGCCGACGAATCGGTCGTCGAGGCCGCCGTGCTCGACGCGTTCGACCGCGAGGTGGTGCCGGTTCCCGGCGTCGAAGCGGCGATCACCGCCGTCGACGCGCCCGTGGGCGTGCTCTCGAACTGCTCGGTCCCGGGACTGGTCGATCGAGTCCTCGCCCGCGCGGGGCTGCTCGATCAGTTCGATACCGTCGTGTCGAGCGTCGAGATCGGCTGGCGGAAGCCGGACCGGCGGGCGTTCGCCGCGGTCGCGGACGAACTGGACGTGCCCGTCGAGGCGCTGACCCACGTCGGCGACGACCACGACGCGGACGGCGGGATCGACCGCCACGGCGGGCGCTACCTCCACGTCGACGGCGATCTCACCGGGCTTCCGGATCGACTCGCCGGTCGCGAGGAGTGAGCCGTGACGGCGCCGGGTGGGAACCACTAAGACGCTGGCCCGCCCGGATCGGGCTATGACCGACGACCCGACCGGACCGCTGGAGGGCGTCACCGTACTCGACGCCTCGCGCGTGCTCGCCGGCCCGTTCTGCGGGATGCAGCTCGGCGATCTGGGCGCCGACGTGATCAAGGTCGAACGCCCCGACGGCGGCGATCAGACCCGCCACTGGACGCCGCCTGCGTTCGGGGACGACGTTGCCTCCTACTACGCCAGCATCAACCGGAACAAGCGCTCGATAACGCTGAACCTCACTATCGAGGAGGGTCGCGAGGCGTTCCGCGACCTCGCGGGCGAGGCGGACGTGCTGCTCGAGAACTTCCGGGTCGGCAAAGCCGCGGAGTGGGGGCTGGACTACGAGACGCTCAGCGAGGCGAACCCGGGGCTGGTGTACTGCTCGATCACCGGCTACGGACAGACCGGTCCGAAGGCCGAGCGCCCGGCGTACGACCTGATGATGCAGGCCGAGGGCGGGATGATGAGCATCACCGGCGAGGAAGGGCGACCGCCCGTCCGTGTCGGCGTCGCCGTCGCCGACCTCGCGGCGGGCATGTACGCGACCCAGTCGGTGCTCGCGGCGCTGTTCCGCCGTGAGTTTGCCGACGAGGGCGGCGACCGCATCGACGTGGCGCTGTTCGACGCGCTGCTGGGCTGGCTCTCCTACATGGGGACCGACGCGTTCGCCTCCGGCGAAGCGCCCGAGCGGATGGGCTCGCGCCACCCCAACATCGCGCCGTACCAGGCGTTCGAGGCGGCGGACGGCTACGTCGTCGTCGCCTGCGGGAGTCGGCGCTGGAGGAAGTCGTCCAGCGTGCGCAGCATCCGGATCTTCTGG
>NZ_JBHUDH010000149.1:6088-8318 GCF_042678005.1 Halolamina salina
TCGACCGGCCGGACCTCGTCGACGATCCGCGGTTCGAGAGCAACGAGAAGCGCGTCGACAACCGCGAGGCGCTGGAGTCGATCCTCACGGATGCGTTCAGGGGCGCGCCGGTCGACGAGGTGGTCGATCTGCTCCGCACCAACGACGTTCCCGTCGGCCGCATCCGGGACGTGCTGGAGGCGTTCGACGACCCGCAGGCCGAGGCGCGGGGGATGGTCCAGCGGGTCAGCCATCCGACGGCGGGCGAGATCGAACTCCCGGGGTCGCCGATGCAGTTCTCGGAGTACGCGGCGACCGCGCGGCGGCACCCGCCGCTGCTGGGCGAGCACACCGAGGCGGTGCTGACGGAGTTGGGGTACGGCGAGGCGGAGATCGAACGGCTCCGCGAGAACGGCGTCGTCTGAACGTGGTCGGTGTCGACTGGCGGCTCAGTCGTCTCTCTCTTCGTCGTCAATCCCCTCGTCGGCCTACTCCGTCTCACCCTGGGTATCCCCGGACTCCCTCCCCCCTTTATCGGCGTTCCCGCCGCCCTTCTTCGGATTCTTGGGGCAGTCGGCCTTCTCCGACACCTGCGCGGTCACGGTGGCGTCGAGGCCGCCGGTCACGTCGACGGTGACCGTCCCGTCGGCGGCGTCGGCAAAGGCGTTGTTGAACGTCGTCGACTCGCCGGGCTGCAGGGTGCGCTCACGATTCAGGTCGCCCCACGAGACGTCCTCGATGGTGAACGATCCGCTGAACTGATTGGTCACCGTCACCCGCGCGGGCCGACTGGTCGCGTTCCCGTTGCTCTTCTCGCAGGCCGAGACGTTCACGTACGCGTTCTCCGACTCGACGACGTTGACGGCGACCCCGCGCTCAGCGCTGACGCTCGTGAAGCCGAAACTGCCCGTGACGAGCATCGTCGCGGCGACGGCTGCGAGCAGGACGCTGACCGCGCGGCGGGAGTTCATTCTTTCCTGAGTTCGGGCGGTTTGTCGACCTCCCCGATGCGCTGGCCCCGTGCGTAGTACGTGTGAGCGACCGCGGAGACGGTGAACATCGCGGTGATGGCGGTGGCCCACGCCACGTCGGGCAGGAGCGTGAACGGCCACGCCCCCAGCCACACCGCCGCCGTCAGCGAGGCGGCCACCCCCGAGAGTCCGAGATAGTAGACGCTCCAGGGGATCTCGTTGCCTTGGACGACCTCCATGTACACCTCGATGTCGTTGAGGGAGTCGGTCGGCTCGACAACCCCCCGGTTCTTGTTGAACTCGACGACACCCGCGTCGTCCATCATCGGCAGATGGGACTGCTGGAGCGCCGTGTACACCCGCTTGCGCTCCTCGTAGGACACCTCCTCGACGGCCACGTCGTACTCCCAGGCAGCCACCTGTTCGGCGACGTCGCCGATCTCCGCGGCGCCATCCGCCGCCTCCAGTGCGTGTACCGTGTATCGACGACGACGGTTCGACAGCACCTCGAACAGCTCGTCGTCGGAGAGGCTCGGTGACTGTTCGCCCGCTACCGAGCCCGCGGTCATGTCGCCGGCAGCCTCCCCTTGCTGCTGGCGCGGAGTTGTGGATGACACAGGGAGAGTGTTAGTACAATGCCATATAAACCCTATGTATATTTTAACAGACTGGTCAGAATACTGTCTCCAACGAATTCGGAGTAAAACCACTATATAGGGGTTGAGAGTACATATTTCCTATTATAATTCCAGAACTATAACCTGATACAATGTCGGGAAACGCCGCCCTTCGGAGCGGTCAGGCGACGTTTGTTGTACGGATCCGGCGCGACAGGAATCGTCAGACGCATATTTGTTTACTGTCACTTTCGCGGATAGCTCGGACTCGCCCGTGGCCTCGTTCAGTCAGGCACCGACACGTCGGGGCGACCGGGAGCCAGCCACGAGACCCTCCGATCGATAGACAGCGTGGCCGTAGGGCGATCCTGAACCGGCTCAGACGTACCAATACTACGGGAGTTGGTGTCTACACGACAGGTAACGCCCGGTCGGAGGGCGCCGGGAGGACAGTGAACCGCCGAACACTCACGCTCGTCGTCGCGTTCGTCGTCGCGGGAACACTCGCGTTCCCCTCGGCAGCGGCGCCGCTGTTCGGGGGCCAGACCGACCAGGTCGGGAACGACGTGGTTCTCGCCCCGAGCAGCGACTACGCGTACCTCGACGGCGACGGCGAGCTGGTCGTCGACCTCTCGGCGTCGAACCCGGCCCTCGACGGCGACG
>NZ_JBHUDH010000149.1:8446-8798 GCF_042678005.1 Halolamina salina
GAGCCGCCCGCCGTCTCCATCACCGTCGACACCACCGGCGGTGCCGCCGACGGCCTCGTCGACGACGTCACGATCCACGCCCGGGTCGCCGAACCCGAGGAACAGGAGGTGGACGATGAGAGCGCCGGCGTTTCGACCCTGTCCAGGGCGCCCACCGAGGACTCCCGGCGATTCACCGCCCTCAGCATCGACCCGGGCCGCCCGGTCGACTTCGACGCCGCCGGACTGCCGCTCGACCGTGTCGACGGCGAGGCGCTCACCTTCGACGAACTCTCGGCGAGCAGTTCGAACCGGACGTTCTCGGTGACCGCCGAGGCGGCGGGGACCGACGAGGTGCGGTCGTCGGTAGTCG
>NZ_JBHUDH010000150.1:0-20315 GCF_042678005.1 Halolamina salina
CCCGAACGAACGGGGCCGCCGACAGGGTCTCGGCGAGTGGCTCCTCGACTGGGCGCGCTTTCGACATTTAGCCTTCGAGGATCTCTTCGGCGGTCTCGTAGTCGTACTCGAAGTCGGCGTCGAGCTCGTCGCCCTGGTAGTAGTTGACCAGGCGACGGATCTTGGACTCGGTGTTCTGCAGGGCGCGCTTGTTCTGGGCGTCCTGCGGGTTCCGGTCCATGTGCTTGCGCAGGCGGACTGCGCGCTCCATCAGGTTCCGCAGATCCTCGGGGAGGTCGGAATCGGCGTCGTTCTCCTCCAGGATCTCGGTGACTTTCTTCCCGGTCGCCAGTTTGACGTCCGGGATGGGCGTGCCCTTCACGCCCTCGTCGCGCAGTTTCAGGCCGATCTGACTGGGGTCGTGGCCCTGCTCTGCGAGTTCGACGACGCGGGATTCGATCTCCTCGGCGTCGACGTCGCTCCACTCCGGCGGCTCGTCTGCCACGGGGGCGTCCGAACCGGACGACCCGCGGCGGCGTGTATGCATTCGTGCCATTGTCTGAGTTGGAACGGCACTGACCGCGAAAAGACCGACTACACGTCGGTACACTTCCGCAATCCCAAGCTCGGTCGGTCCGAGCGAGTCAGATTTGCGGCCGTGCTGTTCCCATCGGGGAGTGGCCGGCGAGGGGCTTAATGGCTTTCCATCCGCGTCGACAGCGCCGGCCACCTGTCACTCGGTCGCATCCGGTTCCGAGAGAGAATTCGCTTGGGCGACTCTACAGACATGAAATAGCGGCAATATTGATGGAACAATTAGGTTTATTAATTACTGCAGCAACTGGTGTAGTAGTTGGCATAAGCCAACATACACCAATGAAAGCAACACTACTCAGATTCCTAGTGATCGTCTCGCTGCTCGGTCTCGCAGTCAGTGGTGGCGCCGTTGCTGCTCCTGCCGATGCCACGACCTCGGTGACGGAGTCGATCGAGGACCCGACGGTGGAGAGTTCCACCGACGAGGTCACGACGAACGGCTGTTACCAGATCGGGTTCGGCCAAGTTTCCTACATCCGCTGTCCGTGAAGCAGTAACGTTCGGTCGGGGGAGCCTACCCCCGACGTTGCGGTGCACCACCGACCGCGAGACAGCATCGAGATCAGTTTCGAAGCCCTTAATTACTGGACAGCGGTATCATCGAGTGCAGCGAGGGCTCGTAGATCAGTGGTAGATCATCCCCCTGGCACGGGGAAGGCCCGGGGTTCAAATCCCCGCGAGTCCACTCCTTTCGTTCCTTCCCTTCGCTCGCGAGACCCCCGCGAGTCCGCTCGAATTTTACCGGAGTGCAGAGGATCGCCCGTTCAGCTACCATCCAGAGCCGTGTTTTCGCCGGAATCGGTTTTCAGCAGACTCCATCTCCAGAGAGGTAGCTCCCCAGTGGAGTGTCGGGTCGCCGCCGTCTGGTCCTGTGCTCAGGGGACGGAGGTGCGCCGCGCTCGAAGAGGAGAGGTGTGAGCCATGCGCCGCGGTCGCTACCCAGGGGTCGACTTCGGCGCGTGCTCGTTCGAGGCCGCCTACTGTGTCCCTTGGCACGCTGCCGTCGGCGATATCACCTACATGCATTAAGCCGCTGAAGTCTGTCGGTTTCTCGCCGTATTACGGACCGACGACGACGGTAATCCGGCAGGGAAGAGAATTCGTGATCTCCTTTCAGGTAACAGTTATGTATGCGATCACAGTAGTGTGCGCCGGAGCACTGCATGCCGAACCTCACACTCCCGTTGGATCCGGACGTGTACGACTGGGTGGCTGCCCAAGCAGCCGAGAATAACCAGACGAAGGAGGCCTTTGCGGAGTCGCTCATCGAGGCTTGGTACCGACAGCAGTCGAGTCGCTCCGAACAGGTTCTCAGACACTTCAGAGAGGACCTAATTACCGGGCTCGACCCCGACGATCCGAACAGCATCTATCAGGGGATCCTCGACACCACCTGGGAGGCCCTCGTAGACGACGATCGTCGCACCCAGGTCCAAGACGCACTGCTGAATGCGGACGGAACCGTCTACCTCACCGGCCAAGGCTCCTCGCTTTCCGTCGCCTACTGGCTGGGTCAGTACCTCTCCTCGAAGGGGGTCGAGACGTACGTGGACACGACCGACCTCGTAGACGTCTCAGTCATCGGGCCCAGCGACACGCTCGTGGGAATCTCCCAGAGTGGCGAAACTTCGAGCGTCGTCAACACGGCGGAAGCCGCCGATGACGTGGGGGTGATGGTGGCGGTGTGCGAACCCGGATCCTCGTTGGTCGGGACCGCGGACGTTCACGTCCCCGTCGTTCCGATCGGAGATCCGCAGGACGAGGGAAGCATCGACCGTCACGTCGACGAATACGCGGTTAAGAGCCTCTACGCACAGCTCACGACGCTTCACACAGTCCTCGAGATGGGGGGTGCCCCCTCGAAGTCGGCCCTGCAGTCGCGGTTCGCGGACCTCTCGAGTTGGGTAAGCCAGCAGTTCTCCGAGACGGGGGGACTGACCAACGAGAGCGACTTCGCCCAAGTGGCTTCGGAGATTCAGGAGGATAGTGACGTCCCCGCTATCCGTCCGGCCGGCGACGCCGGCCAGGGTGGCGCCCAGATCGCGCCCATCGTCGCATCGCTCGGGGCTGGGCATGCCTACGGATACGAGATGGCGCTCAAACTCACAGAACTACTGCACGTGAACGCCGCCCACGAGGATGTCGGCTCCATCAAGGACCGGTTGCTCAACGTCCTCTACCAGAACCGCGGGTACCTCCTGACGATCATCCCACCGTCGGAGGACCCAGAAGTCAAGCAGCGCCGACTCGACTATCTCGACGGAAACTCTCACTCCATCAACAACATGCTGGCAACCGAACGGCGCTACCCACGTCCGTTCCGGCTCGTGATGCTCGCCTTCGGTGAACTCACCGAGGAGGAGGCCAGTCTCCGTGGCAAGGGGGCCTGGGGCCGGGCCGGAACTATCCAAGTCTCGCCCGACCTGAGCGGCGGTGTCGACTCTATCTCGTCGGCTCCGCTCCCGACACAGGATCTGTTCGTCTACGCGGCGCTGCACCTGTACGTCCTTGCGCTGCTGGAAGCCAGCGAAGAGCGGGCCGACGAACAACCGATCGACGAAACGTACCGCGATAACTAGTAAGATGTTTGCCCCGTGGCGAGAATCCACGAACAAGAACAATGAGCCCCGATGATTCTCTACAAGAGGAGTACTTCGACGAAAAGTTCGAGGAGGAGGACCCTTGGTCGTTCCGGAGTTCGAGCTACGAGCAGGAAAAGTACCGCCGGCAGACCCGAGTCGCCGAAGAGCGCCTTACGGACGTGGACCGCATCCTCGAGTTCGGCTGTGCAGAGGGGGCGCACTCGGAGATGCTGCTCGACCGGTTTCCTGACGCGGAGTTGCTCGGCATCGACGTCGCCGAGGACGCGGTCGAGCGTGCACGCGAGTCGGTCGGGGAGGAACGGGCGGAGTTCATCGCGGGTGACGCGGTCGAGCGTGTCGACGAGTTCGGTGGCGGCTTCGACTTGGTCGTCTGGAGTGAGACCATCTACTACATGGGCAACCAGCTTAGCGTCCCCGAGATGAACGAGTACATCCAGACTGTATTCGACTTGATGACCGACGGTGGACTCGTCGTGATGGCGAACATCATCGGCCAAGAGGGGAGCGAGGAGGACCGACTCACCCGACCCGAGGTCTTAGACGCGTACTACGGGATGCTCGGTGCACACGGCGAGGAAGTGAGTCGCGAGGTCTTCGTCGAAGCAAAATCGGAGTCGGGCGAGACCCACGAGTACGAGATCCGGGCCTTCCGGGCGTAAACTGGGCTCGCTCCTCAGGCACTCCGACTCAGAGCAACGCCCCAGCCAGCAGTTGCAGGCCGAATCCCAGTACTAGGAGGACTGCACCGACGCGCAGGAAGGTGCGTTCGATGATCTTATCGAGGAAATCCTGGATCTGCGGGCGGGTACCTTTGATGCGAACCACGGACGCGGTTTCTTCACTACCGATGTCGATAGTGTTGACCGTCCAGGGGCGGCTCTGATGCGAGAACTCCACGCTGGTCGCTTCCACCCCGTAGTTCTCTGCGATCTGTGCGGCTACGCGACTGAACGCGTCGTCCTCCGAGTTGAGGGTCGGGTTGTTCGGGATGTCCGTTTTGAGCCGCTCGACGGCTGCCAGGGAGCGGAACGGTTCGGATGGGATCGCCAACAAAGGGCTCTCGATCGCTCGTAAGTACGGTGCGAGCAGGACCAGCGCCCCGCAGAGGTCGAGAAACAGTCCGACTCTTTCCGGTGGAAAGAGGTAGAGTGCCGCCGCGAACGCGAGGCTTACTGCGACCCAGACAGCCGCATCCGACGACCGGTTCGGAATCTGGACGGAATCGAGCACATCGTCGTGGAGCGACCGCACCCACAATACGTTTCTGTCTCGTGAGGGTTACGACAGGCCCTACTTACGAACTCTCGCAGGCACCGCCTCAGCCGTCCTCCGGACGCGGTGCCGACGTCCGACCGTCGCCGATCAGAGACGCCGTTTCGTCTCTTCTGACGGATCCTTCACACCCACGTGTGCTCCCATCATGACGACCGAAGTCATCATGACCACCACCGGGAGTACCAGTAGTGGCGGTGTCGCCACGAACAGTACCGTGCCGATAAACGCGAGTACGAACCCTATGACTCCATGCAGTAGTCGGATCGATATCTGCCGGACGGACACGTACGTGTACACGTTCAGCGTCTCGAACGGTCCCCAGGAATCCCGATCCGGATGGTCGCGGATATCCGCCAGTGGAGCTAACAGTAGGACCGCTGTGTACATGCTCCAGACGAGTGCTCCGACGACCCACAGTACGGTGGCACCCAAAAACGAATCACCAACCAGTGGGATATCCGCGAAGACCGCGAAAATGGGTAACTGAGCGAGCAGTACGAGCAGCACCGCACTGAGAGTTGCCGTGCGTGAATCTTGGATCCGCTTCGATGTCGATACGAATTCCATAGGTGATGTACTGCGGTGTGAGTCAGACCTCTGCCACGATCGCCAGTTGGGTTTGGTCGATTCGGGTCTCTGTTTCAGCGCGGCGCGTTTGTACTAACGATGGCATCACCTGCGATGAATTTTTGCATTGCTGTCCCATCGCTGTTCCCGTTCTCTTGTTTCTCTCCGTCGGTTCCGGTGGTTCCTACGGCCGACTCAGCGAGCTGGTTCAAGTACATTCCTCGAGGGCGGCGGCCAAGACGATCCTGATGACGACGGCGCCGACGATTTCGATACAGCTCATCGGCGCGAACCCATCCTCAGCGTCCCTCCCTCCGCTTCCTCAACCGATTTGTTCGTTCAGCCACAACAGCCGCTATGGAGTTCGACTTCACGCGCTCGGTCGCCCCGCTCGTCGTGATCGTCGCTGTCGCGACGGTCGCGCTCACGTCGATGATGACCCCCTCGACGGTGTTCATGATGGTCCTGCCGTCGATGATCGTCTTCTCGGTCGTCGCGTTCTTCCTCGGACTGAAACACGGGGAGTTCCGCGCCCGTCAGTAGCGGAGAACGAGCGATCGACCCCACCGGTCGCGGGCAGTCCACTTCTTTCACACCCTCCAACGTCCTCCGACAGCCGCCTGCCGGCGTCGCGTATCGAACCTCTTACAGAAACATCGTTCTGACACCTTTTTCGTACCCCGCCGTCCACCACGCTCTCATGGACGACCGTATCCAGCGACACGCGGAGATCCTCGTCGACCACTGCACCGACGTTTCCGCCGGCGAGAACGTCGCCGTCAGCGGGCCGCCGGTGGCCGAGGAGCTGCTGATCGCCGTCGCCGAAAAGCTCGGTGAGGTCGGCGCGAACGCGTCGACTCGGCTGGTCAGCCAGCGGGCGAGCCGGGCGTACCGGCGGGCGATCGACCCCGACGACGTCGAGCTCTCCGAGCACGTCCTCGCGATGGCCGAGGAGACCGACGTGATGATCAACGTCGGCGGCGCGACCAACACCCACGAGACGGGCGACGTGGACCCCGAGACGAACGCGGCGTTCGCCGCGGCCAACAAGGCCGTTCAGGAGGCGCGCATGGGGAGTCGGTGGGTCACGACCGCGTTCCCCGCCCCCGGCAACGCGCAGGATGCGGAGATGTCGACGCCGGCCTACGAGGAGTTCGTCTGGTCGGCCATCGACAAGGACTGGGAGCAACAGCGGGAGTTCCAGGCCCAGATGGTCGAGATCCTCGAGGACGCGAGCGAGGTCCGGATCGTCTCCGGCGACACGACCGACGTGACGATGCGCGTCGACGGGATGCTCCCCCAGAACGACTACGGCGAGAAGAACATGCCCGGCGGCGAGGTGTACACCGCCCCGATCAAGGACAGCGTCGAGGGGGAGGTGCTGTTCGACAAGCCGCTGATGGCACAGGGCCGAGAGGTCGAGGGCGTCCAGCTCACCTTCGAGGACGGGAAGGTCGTCGACCACGCCGCCGAGAAGAACGAGGACGTACTGACGGAGATGTTGGACACCGACGAGGGCGCGCGCTACCTCGGCGAGCTCGGTATCGGCATGAACCGCGACATCGACCGGTTCACGTACAACATGCTGTTCGACGAGAAGATGGGCGACACCGTCCACATGGCGATCGGCCGCGCCTACGAGTGGACCGTCCCCGAGGACCGCGAGCGCAACGACAGCGCGGTCCACATGGACATGATCGTCGACATGAGCGAGGACTCCCGCATCGAGGTCGACGGCGAGGTCGTCCAGGAGGACGGCACGTTCGTCTTCGAGGAGTGAGCCGTCGGGGGCCGGCGTCCCGCCGACTCAGACCCGTTTGTACTCGACGACGCTGGCCGATCCGTCGACGACGACGGTCAGCGCCTCGCCGTCGATCTCGAAGGTGAGCCGGAGTTTCGGTGGGTCGCGGTCGACGACCGTCGCCTCCGGGTCCAACAGCGACTGGATCTCCCAGACGTACGTCTCCCGGAGGTCGACGCCGGCGTCGTGGAGGAACGAGACGACGGCGGGGTGGTCGAACAGCACTGCCGCGACGTTCAGCCGCGGCTCGGCGCCACACTCCCGACACGTGAACCGAACGTCCAGCTCCGGCCGGAACGTCGTCGCCGTCTCCGACTCGGGGGCCAGCGTCGCGTCCACCCGGCCGTCACAGAGCGTACAGAAGCCGCGGCTCAGGCGTTCGGTCCGCGTCAGGACGTGCTTGCTCACCACCGACGGGAGCCGTTCAGGCTCCGTCGACGCGACGACGATAGGCGGCGTCGACATCTTGACGACCAACTGCTCACACGCCGGACAGTCGACCACGAAGAAGCCGTCGTCGTACGTCGCCTCGGTGGTCTCGCCGCAGTGCATGCAGTCGCCGGCGGGTACGGGTCCCACGTCGGCGGCGTCGGCCGCGCTGAAGCGGCCGGAGATCACGCTCCCGACGGCCTGCCGACCGGCGTAGCTCAGTCGGTAGCCGTCCTCTTTGGTCACGAACGCCGGCTGCAACTGATCCAAGTGGTAGTTGAACGTCCCGGAGTCCTCGACGCCGACTCGGTCCCGGAGCTCGGAGAAGGCAACGGGATTGGGGGCGGCCGCCCAGAGCGCCCGGAGGATGTCGATCCGGACGCCGTTGGCGAGGAGGCCGAACACGTTCTCCGCGCCGTCCGGGGTGCGGCGTTCGAGAGCCATGGCGCCGACGTTCCGCCTCGCCGACAATCAGTATTCTGGAACCGCCTCACGGCGGCGGCCGATCGGGGCACACCGCGTTCCGACAGTCCTCGCTCCGGGCGATTTGTGTGTATGTTTCCCAATAGTAGAATGACGAACAGGAAATCGTTCCTGCGAGCGCTTACGGTCCCCCGGCCCGTACCGACTTCGCGGGAGAACTCGCAGCAGGAACCCCGTTCGGCCCTCCACCGAGGTCCACGCTGAACGCACCGGCCGGCGCCGTCGAGTAACGGCGTTCGAACCACCCGACCCTCCACAGCGATGCCAGAGAACACACCAGACGACCGGACCGACGACGAACCACGAACCGACGGCGCGGGGACGAACGTCGTCCCGCCGGACGACGACACGCCGACGTGGAGCGAACGTAAGACCCGGCGGGCGGGACTCCCTCGCCTCACCTACGAGTACTTCGAGCGAGCACGGCGCGAGGATCAGGACCTGCGTCAGGAGTCCACCTACGTCGAGCGCGACGTGCTCGCGTTCCCGACGTGGCCCCACGAACTGATCCGCAACCTCGCGCTGACGAGCTTCTTCGTGGGGATGTTGCTGCTGTTGGCGGCGACGCTGCCGCCACACATCGGCGACCCCGCGAACCGAAGCGTGACGCCGGCGATCATCTTGCCCGACTGGTACCTCTACTGGTCGTTCGGCCTCCTGAAGCTCGGCCCGCTGAACCCCGATCTGGCCGTTCTCGGCGGCGAGAAGGTGGTGAGCGACAAGACCTACGGCGTGTTGGCGAACGTCGTCGTGGTCGGAACGATGGCGATGGTCCCGTTCCTCAACAAGGGGAGCGCCCGTCGCCCGGTCGAACAGCCGTTCTGGGCGGCGGTGGGCGTCGGCGGGACCGTGTTCGCGTTCACGATCGCGGTGTACTCCGCGAAGAACCTCGTGCCGATGTCCCCGACGCTGCTGTTCGATCTCACGTTCATCCTCCCGCTCGTGGCGGCGGCGATCAGCTACGCGGTGCTGAAGACGATGCGCGAGGGGTACATGTACGACCTCAACCGTCGCTACTACCGGCTCCGGCCGCCGAAGTGATCGGCCCTCACTCGGCCAGAAACGCGTCCACCAACGCCGCTTCCGCTTTCCGCAGATGGGCGCCCGCTGTCGACGACGAACAGCCGAGTTCGGCGGCGACGTCCGCGACCGCGCCCGTCCGCGGCACGTCGTAGTACCCCACCCGTTGAGCGGCCCGCAACGCCTCCCGCTGGCGGTCGGTCAGGTCGACGCCCGCGAGTCGGCGCCCGCCGGCGTAGGGTCCGAGCCGTTCGACGTCGGCATCGATCGGGTCCGGAACCGACTCGAGCGCGCCACGAAGCTGTGCCGGCGGCCCGACGACGCCGAAGGAGAGCCGGCCGCCCGACCGGTAGACGATCGGCGGCACCGAGAGGAACTCCGTGTCCGTGAACGCGCCGAGGAACGACTCCAGCGGCCCGCCGAGCCGCTCGTGGGCCTTGAGGTAGAACTCGCTGTCGCCGGGCGCCGTCTCGAACCGATCGATCGAATCGATCCCGCGCAGTCGGTCGAGGTACGGCTCCCGCGGCGCGGTCACGCGGAACAGCGTCACCAGCGTTTCGTCGGGCAGTCGTCGCCAGGTCAGGAGCTCCGAGCGCCACTCCTCCCCCTCGTCGAGGTAGGCGTGCATCGGGTGTCTGAGGGCGGGCGGGAACCGGAACTGGACGTGGGCGTACCGCATGTCGCGACCGTGGGGCGCCACGGCCTTCACTTTTGAAGACACGGATACGTCCGTGCGAACCGTCAGCCGTCCCGCTCCCCGACCGACAGCTATGACCGAGACAGTGCCCGACGGCGAGCGCGACCGGGAGCCGGAGAGGCCGGCCGACGGCGATCCGTCGGCCACGAAACCGCCGGGGCCGGACGGCCTCCCGGTGCTGGGTAACGTCCACTCGCTGGCCGACGACGCGCTGGCGTTCTACGAGCGCCAGTCGGCGGAGTACGGCGGCCTCGCCCGGTACAACGTGTTCGGGACTGAGGCCTACGTCGTCAGCGACCCGGCGGCGATCAAGCGAATCCTCGTCGACGATCACGACCGGTACGTCAAGGGGGAGATGCCCCGGGAGCAGCTCGGCCGGCTGCTCGGTCAGGGGCTGTTCCTCGCCGAGGGCGAGCGGTGGCGCGAGCAGCGAACCGCCGTCCGGTCGGCGTTCTTCCGCGAGCGGATCGAGGCGTACGGCGACTCGATGGTCGAGCACGCGCGGGCGACCGCGGACTCGTGGCGCGACGGCGACGTGATCGACGTACACGCGGTGGCCACCGACTACGCGTTCTCGGTGCTCGCCGAGAGCCTCCTCGGCGATGACATCGACGCCGAGCGTGAACCAGTCCGTGCGGCCGCCGAGAGCATCACCGAACGGTTCGACACCTCGCGACTGGGGTCGTTCCTGCCCGAGTGGGTGCCGACGCCGACCCGGCGACGCTACCACCGGCGCCTCGACACGCTCCGGGCGACGATCCGCGATCTCGTCGCCGAGCGACGCGCTGCGGAGCCGCCATCGAACCCACGCAAGGCCGACGACCTGCTCGGGACGCTCGTCGCGGCCGCGGAGATGGGCGCCATCGACGACGAGGAGCTGGTGGACAACGCCGTGACGTTCCTGTTCGCCGGCCACGAGACGAGCGCGTTGGGGCTGACGTACACGCTCTACTGTCTCGCCGGCCGGCCCGAGATGCAGGAGCGGGTCCGTGAGGAGGTGACCGCGTTCGACGACGACCCGACGGCGGCCCAGATCCGCGACTGCCCCACGCTGACCGCGGCTGTCGACGAGGCGCTCCGCCGCTACCCGCCGGTCCACTCGTTCTTCCGCGAACCGACCGAACCCGTCGAGCTCGGGGGCTACCGAATCCCCGCCGGCGTCGTGCTCACGCTCTCGCCGTGGACGGTCCACCGCGACGAACAGTGGTGGGACGACCCCGAAAGCTATCGCCCCGAGCGCTGGCTCATCGAGGTCGACGGCGAGGTCGTCCACGGCGACGACAGTTCCGGCCCCGCGATCGGCGAGCGCCCGGAGTACGCCTACTTCCCGTTCGGCGGCGGCCCGCGTCACTGCATCGGGATGCGGTTCGCCCGGCAGGAGCTCCGGCTCGCGACCGCGACGCTGCTCCGGCGGTTCGTGTTCGAACGGGAGACCGAGGACCTGTCGCTGCAAGCGAGTGCGAACACCCGTCCCGCGGAACCGGTCCGACTGCGGCTCCGCGAGCGGGCGCCCGAGTGACGGCGGCGGCTCAGTCGATCGCGTGCCAGGAGCGCGATGCGCCCGGCAGCCCCTTCACCCGGACCTCGCGGCCGTCCTCGGTCTCCCTGAGTTCGACTACGCAGTCGAACTCGCTGGTGACGGTGTTGGTCGTCTTGGGGTCGTGGGAGACGCTGTCGAGCGTGAACACGCCCAGCCCGCCGGTGTCCTCGATTCGGGAGGTGTAGATGTGGAGGAACTTGAACACCGTCTGGAGGTCGAGGTACTGGATCAGCGTCGAGATCGACACCAGCCCGTGCCGGACCTCCGAGATGTTCTGCCTCGAGAACCGCTGGAGCAGCTTCGCGGTGCCGATGCTGATCCCGGTCAGGTCGCCGGGCGAGGAGACGCGTTCGGTCGCGATCTCGCGGATGGTCTGTTGGCTGTCGCTCCCCGAGCAGTCGACGATCGCGACCCGATCCCGGTCCAGCGTGGGGACCTGCCGCTCGAACTCGTCGAGCATCGTCGACGCCGACGCGCTGGTCGTCACACACAGCACGCCCTCCCCCTCCTCGTGGCCGACCGCCAGCAGCTTGAAGGCGAGTTCGCGTTTCCCGACCATCGGCGGCCCGGTGATCAGCACGTTCGTCCCGGCCGGTAGCTCCGCGATCATCTCGTCGGGGAGCACGTCGTCGATGTCGTACACGCTCATTCGCCTTCCCCCTCGCCGTTCATGATCTCGCGGACGGCGCCGACGAACGCCGTGTCCGACGCCATATCCCCCAGCTCCTCGTCGACGGCGTCGCGTTTGGCCTCGATCCGGTCGGTGAGCGCCGAGTACTCCTCGCTCGCCTCGAGCTCCGCCTCGCTTTTCTCGGTCTGGAGCGCGCTCTGCCGTGCGACAAGCGAGTAGTACTCCTGGAGGTCGCTGTCGAGTTCGGCCCGGCCGACCAACCGCTCGATCGTCTCGAACAGCTCCTCACGGTCGGGCGGCTTGGTGAGATAGGCGTCGAACCCCATCTCCACGATGTCGAAGTCGGGGTCGACCGCCGACACCATCGCCACGCGGCAGTCGATCCCCCGGTCGCGGATCTCACGGAGCACCTCCTCGCCGGACATCTCGGGCATCATCCGGTCCAGCAGCACCACGTCGCCCGACTCCTCGAGTTCGTCCATCGCCTCCGCCCCGTCGGCGGCCACGCGGACGTCGTACGTCGACTCCAGCCAGCGCCGATACGTCTCGGCGACGTCCGGCTCGTCTTCGACGACGAGGACGACCGGCGGACCGGTGTCAGTCATGGGGTACCATCCCGCGGCCACACGCATATAGGTGGTCACTCGGGCGGCGGACACGGCGTTACGCCCTCGAGCCCTCGTCGAGGCCGACGAGCCGGACCACGAACGTCGCGCCGCCGGCGTCGTTGTCCTCGATCCGGATCTCGCCGCCGTACTCCTCGACCATCGTGTCCGCGAAGAAGAGGCCGAACCCGGAGCCGGTGGATTTGGCGTGGCCCGTCTCGCCGCGCCGGAACACCGTCTCCTTGCGCTCGTCGGGAACCCCTTCGCCGTTGTCGGCGATCCGGACGAACACGTCGTCGCCCGCCCGCTCCACGCTCACCGAGATGCGAAGCCCCTCGGTGTCGTTGTGCTCGATGGCGTTGGTGACGATGTTGCCCAGCACGTCGCCCAGCAGGTCGTTGGCCAACACCGGGACCCCTTGTGGGATGTCGGTCTCGAAGCCGACCTCCGGGTACGTCGAGCGGACGCGGTCGACTTCGTTCCGGAGTTCGGCGCCGAGGTCGATCGGTTCGAGTTGGGGGTCGCCCTCGCCGGTCAGCGTCTCCAGCACGGTCCTGACGCGCTGGACGATGTCGGTCACGTCGTCGCTCCAGCGGAGGATCGTCTCCGCGTCCTGTAGCTGTTCGCCGTCGAGCTCGTCGGCGAGGAACTCCGCGCGCGAACGGATCACTGTGACAGCGTTGAGCACGTCGTGGCGCAGGATCGAGTTGAAGAACTCCATCTGGGCGGTCTGACGTTCGAGCAGCCGCTCGCGCTCGCCGCGGCCGAGCGCGACCTGCGTGTTCGCGGCCAGCAGCTTCGCCAGCGCCACGTCGTTGTCGCTGAACGCGTCGGCCTCGCGGGCCACGATCTTCAACACGCCGTACTCCCCCAGCGGGACGAGGAGTTCGCTCCGGACGGCCGTCTCCGAGTCGTCAAGCTCCGCCCCCGCGTCGAGGTCGTCGACGACGATCGACTCCCCCTCGGCGTACGTCCGCCACGTGGGGCTGTTCCCCCGCGTGTACGTCGGCAGTTCGCCGAACAGCTCCGCGGCTGCGTCGGTGAACACGGCCGGCTCGAGTCGTTCGCGCATCTCGTCGGCCAGCCAGATGCCACTGATGGAGTGGTCGAGCACGCTCTCGGCGGTCTCGACGGCGACCTCGGCCACGTCGCGCTCGTCGCCGGCCTGTACCATCTCCCGGGTCGCGTCGTGGAGCGCGGCGATCTGTCGCTCGTGCTCCTTGCGCTCGGTCACGTCCCGGCTGTTGATCACGAACCCTTCGACGACCGACTCCTCGGGGGGTGTGAGGCCGCGGGACTCCAGCCAGCACCACGAGCCGTCGGCGTGGCGGAAGCGGTACTCGACGACCAGATCCTGCTCGGAGTCCGTGAGCGCCCGCTCGAACGCCGCGGCCACGTCGGCGCGGTCGTCCGGGTGGACGTACTCGAACGCGTTCTGACCGACGAGATCGTCGGGTTCGTACCCCAGAACTCGTCGGGACGAGGGGCTTTGGTACTGGTAGATCCCGTTCGTGTCGAGCACGGTGAGGATGTCGTTGGACTGCTCGACGAACGCCCGGTACCGCTGTTCCTGCTCCTTGCGCTCGGTGATGTCGGTCACCGTGCCGAAGTGGTAGGTGGTGCCCTCGATCTCCGCACAGGTCGTCACCGTCTCGACGGGCACCGCCTCGCCCTCGTAGTCGTAGACGGACTCCTCGGTGCGCGTCTCCCCCTCCGCGAACGACTCCCAGTACGCGGTGAACTCCTCGCGGTCGAGGTCGGGCTTGATCTCCCAGAGCGCCGCCCCCTCGAGCGTTTCCTCGTCGGAGCCGAGTATCTCCGCGAACGCCTCGTTCACGTACTCGAACGCCCCGTCGTCGCCGTAAGCGGCGACGCCGACGCCGATCGTCTCGACCATGGCTTCGAGGAACTCGAGTTCCCACTCGCGCTCCTTGCGCTCGGTGATGTCGCGAACGAACGCGAGCATCCGTAGTTCGCCGCCGATGCGGGTGCGTTTGAGGCTCACCTCGGTCCAGAGGACGCTGCCGTCCGCGCGTTCGAGGGGCCAATCGAACTGCTGTGCGCTCCCTTCGAGCACCTCTCGGATCCGCTCCATCGCCGCCGCCTGTCCGAAGGCGGCGTCGTCGATGCTGATGGTTCCGATTGACGAGCCGGGGAGGCGGTCGGCGTCGTACCCGACCATCTCGGCGAACCGTTCGTTCACCTGCTCCAGCGTGCCCGCCTCGGGGTCGACGATCGCGATGCCGTCCTCGGCCTTGTCGAAGATGTCGCGGTACTCCGCCGGCGTGAGGTCCCACTCGCCCATCCGGGCGCGCTCTGAGACGTCGCGAATGATCCCGATCAGCCGTAGCTCCCCGTCGCGCTCGAACTCGCCGAACGACACCGACACCTGCACCGGCGAGCCGTCCTTGTGGCGCGCGGTGAACGGCAGGTTCGACCAGTCCGTCGTCCGCTCGCCGGTGTCGGCGTACTCCTCGACGGCGTTCAGGTGCCGCTCTCGCAGCCGCTCGGGCATGATCTTCGTCAGCGACTCGCCCTCGAGTTCGGCCGGCGAGTAGCCGAACACGTCCTCGACCGCCGGGTTCGCGAACTGGACCCGACTGTCGCCGTCGATCGTCACGATGGCGTCGGCGGAGTGTTCGGTGATCGCCCGGAACTGCGTCCGGGTCCGCTCGGCCTCCTGCTCCGTCCGGTCGCTCTCGACGGCGTTGGCGATCCGGTTGGCCAGCACCGCGTACTGGCCGGAGCCGCTCTCCTTCTGGAGGTAGTCGGTGACGCCCGCGGAGATCGCCTCGCTCGCGATCGCTTCCGACCCCTTCCCCGTGAACAGGATGAACGGGAGGTCCGGATCGCGGTTGCGGACGGTCTCGAGGAACTCGATACCGTCAGTGTTCGGCATCTCGTAGTCCGAGACCACGCAGTCGAACGCCTCGTCGGCGAGCCGTTCCAGCGCCTCGTCGGCACTGCTGGCCGTCTCGACGACGATACGGTCGTCCTCCCGCTCGAGGAACGTCGCCACTAACTCCGAGAACTCCGGCTGGTCGTCGACGTGGAGGACCCGGATCGAGTCTGCGGAGTGCTGCATCGTAGAGTGCCCCGTTGTCCCAGAGACTCTACGGACAGGGAAAACCGTGTGGGCCGACGGACGAGGCGACGAACGAACGGGAGCGTCCTGCTACGGCGACGAGAGCGTGTCTTCGGCGACGGGACTCCCCGCGAGATACTCCCGGGCGGCCTCCCGGATCACCTCCTCCGGACCGACCACGCACTCCCGGCGGAGGTCCGGAAACTGGCCGTCGAGCATCGCCGCGACCTCCCCCTCCATCTCGGCGGCGTCCTCGACGGTCCGCCCCTCCAGATACTCGCTGATGAGGCTCGCGACCGCCCGGCTCACCGCACAGCTCTCGCTCTCGAAGCCGACGGCCTCGATCGTGCCGTCGGGCGCCACGTCGACGTGGAACTCCCCGTCGTCGCCGCAGGTGGTCTCCTCGGAGGACTTCACCAGCGACGGCTCGGCGAGGCCGCCGTTGTCGGGGCTGCGGTGGTGGTCGTACAGCCGGTCCGCGTAGCGGTCCCGCAGGTGGGCGTCGACTTTCGCCTCGGCGTCGTCGATCGCGTCGAGCAGGCGGTCGATCTCCTCGGTGGTGTTGTAGACGTAGAACGACGCCCGGACCGAGCCGGGCACGTCGAGGCGGTCGTGGAGCGGCTGGGTGCAGTGATCGCCCGCACGGACGGCGATCCCGCGCTCGTTCAGGATCGAGGAGAGGTCGTGGCCGTGGACGCCGTCGACGTTGAAGCTCACCAGCCCGGTCCGCTCCTCGCCCGGGCCGGGACCGTACGTTTCCACGTCGTCCCGCGCCCGGAGGCGTTCGAGCGCGTACTGCGCGAGGCGGTTCTCGTGGTCGCGCACCCACTCCATCCCGAGGTCGTCGAGGTACTCCACCGCGGCCGCGAGCGCGATCCCCTCCGCGATCGGCGGCGTGCCCGCCTCGAACTTCCAAGGCAGCCCGTTCCACGTCGAGCGGTCGAACGTGACGTGCTGGATCATCTCGCCGCCGTAGAGGAACGGCTCCATCCCCTCCAACAGCTCCTTCCGGCCGTAGAGGCCGCCGATCCCGGTCGGCCCGGCCATCTTGTGGCCGGAGAACGCGAAGAAGTCCGCGCCCATCGCCTCCACGTCGACGGGGCGGGTCGGTGCCGACTGGGCGCCGTCGACCACCAGCACCGCGCCCGCGTCGTGGGCCAGATCGGCGAACGTTCGGACGGGGGTGATCGTCCCGAGCACGTTCGAGACGTGCGGGATCGACACCAGTTCCACGTCGTCGTCGATCAGGGACTTGGCGTGCTCCACGTCGACGTGGCCGTCGTCAGTGAGGCCGACGAACCGCAGTTCAGCGCCCGTCCGCTCGGCGACCTGCTGCCACGTCACCAGCGAGGCGTGGTGCTCCATCTCGGTGGTGACGATCGCGTCGCCGGGACCGAACTCGGGGAGGGCGAGGCCGTGGGCGACGAGGTTGATGCTCTCGGTCGTGTTACGGGTGAAGATCATCTCCTCGCGGCCGCCGCCGGCGCCGACGAACTCGGCGACGCGGTCGTGGGCGTCCTCGTACGCCAGCGACGCCTCGTGGCTGAGTTCGTGGATGCCGCGGTGGACGTTGGCGTTGTAGCCGGCGTAGAACTCTTCGAACACCTCGTACACCTGCCGGGGGGTGTGGGTGGTCGCGGCGTTGTCGAGGTACGTGAGCGGTTCGCCGTTCACCTCGCGGTCGAGGACGGGGAAGTCCTCGCGGACGTCGGCGACCTGTGGGGACATGGGACGACTATTCTTTCCAATCGTGTTAAAAGTTCTCGCAGAACGACTCGCGCTGTCGGAGCCGGTTGGGTAACGCCTATGCCCGCCGGCGCCCACCTCCCGCCGATGGACGACGACCGCGCGTTCGCGCTGGAGTCCCGGCTCACCAACCACGGCTGCTACCTCCAATCGATCGCCGTCGAGGACGGCGTGTACCGCCTCAGCTACCAGTCCGCCGCCGCCGACCAGCACGGCGAAATCCCCCACCAGCAGGTCGGCGACGTGGTCAACGACTTCCGCGAACTGTTCGAGCAGCGCGACTGGCCGGTCAGGGACGTGACGGCGACGGTCACCGACCTCGACGACGAGCCGTTGGGCGAGTGGCGCGCCGACGCCGACTGGTTCGCGGCGCTCGACTCGGGAGAGATGAGCGAAGTCGAGTTCTCTCAGCGGGTGCTCGACAGCCTCTCGGGGTAACTACCCGCCCGCCCGCATCGCCTTCCGCGAGAAATCCTCGATCAGTTCCTCGAAGCGATCCTCGCCGAGCGCCTCGTCGGCTTCGAACGCGATCGTGACCTCCGTTAGCTGGAGCGACGGGCCAATACTCACTTTCTCAGCGGAGAGGTCGGCACGCCAGCCGTCGCCCTCGACGGTCGTGTCGTCGACGGCGGTGCCGCCGAGGTTCTCGAGGTAGTTCCGTGCGAGACGGACGGAGATGCCGCGGAACTCCTTGGTCCGCTCCATTTCTACCCGCCCGCCACCGGCGGGAAGATGCTGAGCCGGTCGCCGTCCTCCAGTTCGGTCTCCATCCCGTCGAGGTGCAGCGCCTCGCGCCCGCTCTTGAGGACGTTGATGTGCGGGCGGAGATCGCCGTCCTCGATTAGTTGACCCGCGAGGCCCTCGTACTCGGCTTCCAGATCGTAGAGCGCCTCGCCGATCGTCGTGCCCTCCGGGTACTCCCGCTCGACCACTTTCTGCCCGACGGCTTGCCGGAACGTCGCGAAGAACCGGAGTTCGACGTTCATGACCCTCCGAACCGGATGCCGTCCTCGACGAGTCGCTGATTGCGCCGGCGGTCGAGCGCGTCGCCGAGGTCGTCGTGGTCGTACAACTGGGCGATCAGTTCGGCGTAGAGGTTCCGCCACGAGATGGCGTAGATCGGCGACTGCCCCCACGCCCGAAGCTCCGGGACGAACTCGTCGAACCGCTCCATCCGGCTCTCGAGGCGCTCGACGGCGTCGAGGACGTACCCCACCGCCTCGTCGTCGTCCTCGGCGGCCTCGATGGCGTCGTTGATGCGGCGCTCCCAGCCCGCGACCGCCTCGCGCATGTCCTGTCGCGCGTCGTCGTCGCCGGGCAACGAGTCGAGGATCGGTTCCGGCGCCCCGAGTGAGACCGTCTCCATACCCCCGAGTGGCACGCCGACGCGGATAAAGCTCCCGGCAGGAGAAACCGGCAGAGGGCGGCGGGAATCTCCGGGCCTCACCGCCGAATATTGTAACGGATACCAGTTACACCGTCGTGAGAACGACTAACACCGAACAGACCCTATGTAAGGAACGAGCATTACCTATGACAGATCTCGGCGGCTTCCAAGACCGCGTCGCCCGCATCGATCTCGGTGCCGGTGACGTCGGCTACGAGAGCATCGACGACGAGGACGCCCGCAAGTACATCGGCGCGCGCGGCCTCGGCGTGAAGTACGTGTTCGACAACGGTCCCGACGTCGAACCGCTGGGCGAGGAGAACCTCCTCGCCTTCATGAACGGCCCGCTCACGGGGACCCAGACCCCGATGAGCGGTCGAATCGCCGTCGTCACCAAGTCCCCCCTGACGGGCACCGTAACCGACTCCCACCACGGTGGGTGGAGCGGCGCCCGGCTCAAGTGGGCCGGCTTCGACGGGCTGCTGTTCGAGGGACAGGCCGACGAGCCGGTGTACGCCGTCGTCGAGGACGGCGAGGTCGAACTCCGTGACGCGAGCCACCTCTGGGGCGAGGGCATCCACCACACGATCGACACGCTCGAGGAGGAGGTCGACGGCGCCTACGGCAAGAACCTCTCGGCGATGGCGATCGGTCCCGGCGGCGAGAACGGGGTCCGCTACGCCTGCATCATCAACGAGGACGACCGCGCCTCGGGCCGGGGCGGCACCGGCGCCGTGATGGGCTCGAAGAACCTCAAAGCGGTCGTCGTCAAGTCGGGCACGGAGATGCCCAAGCCGGCCGACCGCGAGACGTTCATGGAGGGCCACAAGGCGGCGATGCAGGCGATTCAGGAGTCCGACGTGACCGCGCCCAACGAGGGCGGGCTCTCGGTGTACGGGACGAACGTCCTGATGAACCTCACCGAGGAGATGGACGGGCTTCCGACCCGGAACGGCCGGTTCACCTCCACCAGCATGGAGGCCGAGGAGGAGCCTGACGAGCCGAACATCGACTCCGAGAAGGTCTCGGGGGAGAACGTCGAGGAGAACATCCTCGTCAACGACCCGACGTGTCACTCCTGTCCGGTGGCCTGCAAGAAGGAGGTCGAGGTCGACGTCCACCACAAGGGGCAGGACCTCAACGTCCGGATGGAGTCCTACGAGTACGAGTCCGCGTGGGCGCTGGGCCCGAACTCGATGACCGACGACCGGGACAAGGTCGCGCTGCTGATCGACCGCTGTAACGACTACGGCATCGACACCATCGACAGCGGGAACATGCTCGCGTTCGCGATGGAGGCGGCCGAGAAGGGGTATCTCGACGAGTTCGACGAAAGCCTCGAGTGGGGCGACGTGGACGCGATGGTCGAGATGCTCGAGAAGATCGCCCACCGCGAGACCGACCTCGCGGACGTGCTCGCGGAGGGGCAGAAGCGCGCAGCCGACGAACTCGACGCCCACGACTGCCGCCTCGACGTGAAGGGGCAGTCGATCGCCGCCTACGACCCGCGCGGCCTGAAGGGGATGGGAATCGGCTACGCGACCTCCAACCGCGGCGCCTGCCACCTGCGCGGCTACACGCCCGCGGCGGAGATCCTCGGCATCCCGGAGAAGGTCGACCCGACCGAGTGGGAGGGGAAGGGCGAACTCACCGCGACGTTCCAGGATCTCCACGCCATCTCGGACTCCTTCGACATCTGCAAGTTCAACGCCTTCGCGGAGGGGGTCGAGGAGTACATCGACCAGTACAACGGGATGACCGGCCGCTCCGTCGGCGAGGAGGAGCTAATGGAGGCCGGTGAGCGCGTGTACAACCTCGAACGCTACTACAACAACCTCGCCGGCTTCGACGGCGAGGACGAATCGCTCCC
>NZ_JBHUDH010000151.1:0-4072 GCF_042678005.1 Halolamina salina
AGCAACTCAGCGCCCTCGTCAGGGACCGATTCCTCGCCGCCGCCGGCGGCGCTCGCCCCCGATCCGTCCGTCGTTCCCGAGTCGGCTGCGGGCCGGTCGTCACCCTCGGCACGCGGCGGGATGCGGTCGATCCCCGGCGGTTCGGACGGCTGCTCGGTCGCGTCCTCGGCGGTCGGTCCGTCGGCCGCGTCGTCGCTGGCGGTTCGGTCGTCCCCATTCCCCGCGTCCAGCGTCGCCGCGTGGTCGATCGCGTCGAGGATCTCGTCGATCCGGGGGCGGTCGGTCCGGGAGTCGCCCCGGTGGGCGTACGTCTCGATGGGGTCGCTGAATCGGAGATCGAGCAGGACCACCGCGGGCATCCGGCCGATCACGTCGTGAAGCTTGCCGAGCAGGCCGAACCGGGTGGGCTGCTCGTAGCGGTCGCCGAGTTCGGTATCGGGGTCGGCGACGACGGGGAACGGGAGGTGGTACTGTTTCTGCCACTCCGCTGCCGTCTCGCGGTCCTCGGGCAGCACCGAGACTATCTCGGCGTCGCGGGCCTCGAACTCGTCGTACCGCTTCTTCACGCGTCGGACCTGCTGGCGGCACTCGCTGCAGTAGAAGTCGCGGTGGAGGAGGAGCACGGCGAAATCCGCCTCGAGCTCCGCGAGCGAGAGCGGGTCGGGGCCGGGCCCGACGTTCGGCAACACGAACCCGCTGTTCATGGTCGGACGTGGAGCCGAGAGTACAAAACGCCGACGCCCGCGAATTCGGGGGACGGTCGGGACTCAGCCACCCGCGATCAGCCGGAGCACTCGGACGTGGTCGGCCTCGACGGGGGCGTCCTCCGGGACCGGCGAGTCGTCGACCAGCACGGTCACCTCGTGGGGGCTGTACCCCACCTCGTGAACCACGTCGGCGTAGTCGGCGTCGTCGGCGACGGTGACCGTGCGTTCGTCCTCGCCGACCAGTTCGACGGTTAGCTGCATGGGCGAAGGTGGACGGGCAGTGGGTTTGAGGGTTTCCTCCCGTGGGTCTCGGAGAGTCCGAATCGCCGGTCAGCGATCACTCGCGTAGCGATAGTAGCCGACCACGAGAGCGAGGAGAAGGAGCAGGAGTAGACTAAGCGGCCAACCGGCGGCGGTTCTCCCATCGTTCGCCTCACCGGTCTGAGGGGCCGCTTCAGTCGTGCCTGCGTCGGGAGCTGGCAGAGCCGTTGACAACGGCGTCACAGTCGGTGTCGCGGTAGTCGTCGGGGTCGGAGTCCCAGGTGCGGCCCGGGCTTCCGTCGAGGTCGACGTGGCTGTCTCTGCCGGTGTCGGCGTCGCAGTTTCCGTATCCGCCGGTGTCGATTCGTCCCCGCCGTTGTCACCGCCGGAGCCGCCGTCAGGCGCGGTATCGATCGGTGTCGCGCTCGGTGAGGGCGTTGGCGTTGCTGTCGGAGATGGGTCCGGTGTCGGTGTCGGGGTTGCGGTCGGTATCGGTGTCGGGGTTGCGGTCGGTATCGGTGTCGCGGTCGGTGTCGCAGTCGGTGTCGCGGTCGCGGTCGGTGTCGCAGTCGGTGTCGGCGTCGCGGTCGGGGAGGATGTCGGCGTCGGTGTGGGATCAGTTATCTGGAGCGTTCCGGTCGCTTCGCCGCCGCTGCTTTGGGGATTGATCTCTAGTGGGACGTCGTACGTGCCGGACGATGCGGGGTTCTGCACATCGTCGAAGGCCACGACGACCTCGTCGCCTTCGTACAGGGAGTACGAACCACCGAACCCGAACGTGAGAACGGTACCGTCTCCACTCGTTCCGACGCTACCGAGATCGTCGCTGGTGTTCACGTCGATCGCCGTCCCGGATTCGTCGTTGTTACGATCGATCCCGATCGTCAGTACGTCCTCAGTACCGACGTTGCTCACGTCCGAGTTCGCGTTACTCAGATTGATCTCGAGACCGTTCATCGAAGTACTTTGGGTCCCGACCGTGATCGTAACCTCGTACGTCGCGTTGGACGCGTCGACCTCGCTCGGATCTGCATCGATACTTGGGCCGGACGCGGCCATCACGATAGTTGCCCCCGCACTAACGAGAAGGAGGATAGCGAGCCCTGCCGCAAGCCGTGAATGACGTTCCCCGGTCATCGGAATCCCTCAGGGGATAGCTTCACCCGTAGCTACCCAACATATCTGAAATATCTCGAATGATACGGAAAATAATACTGGCCGTTCTCTGATAGTTTCGGGCCGAGAATGCCGTAGAACGGGTTGTGGGCCGTCTCTCCCGCCGGTTCCGCAGTCGCTGCACCCCTGGTGGCCACTACTCACGTAGACAGATCGCGGCGAACGGACGGATTTTCGACAGAGCCGAAGGGAGAAAGAGCCGTTCGGGGAGATACCGGCTGTTCTGCCGCGGAATCACCGGACATCCAGAACCGAGATCGCTCCGGTCCGTTTATGCCCCGCCCGGACCCCTCTCCATCCATGAGCGAGGCCGACGCCGAGGAGACGGGCCGGGAGATCTGGATCGAGAAGTACCGGCCCCAGACCCTCGACGACATCCACGGGCAGGAGGAGACCATCGAGCGCGTGAAGAGCTACGTCGAGGGCGGCGAACTCCCCCACATGCTGTTCACCGGACCGGCCGGGGTCGGGAAGACGACGACGGCGACCGCGATCGCCCGCGAGATCTACGGCGACGACTGGCGCGGGAACTTCCTCGAACTCAACGCCTCCGACGAGCGCGGGATCGACGTGGTCCGGGACCGCATCAAGAACTTCGCGCGCTCGGCGTTTGGCGGGGAGGACTACCGGATCATCTTCCTCGACGAGGCCGACTCCCTGACCTCGGACGCCCAGTCCGCCCTCCGTCGGACGATGGAGCAGTTCTCGGACAACACCCGCTTCATCCTCTCCTGTAACTACTCCTCGAAGATCATCGACCCGATCCAGTCGCGGTGTGCGGTGTTCCGCTTCTCCCCGCTCTCGGACGACGCCGTCGCCGGCCAGATCCGGGAGATCGCAGAGGCCGAGGAGATCGAGATCACCGACGAAGGCCTCGACGCGCTCGTCTACGCCGCCAACGGCGACATGCGCCGCGCGATCAACAACCTTCAGGCGGCGGCGACGACCGGCGACGTGGTCGACGAGGAGGCAGTGTACACCGTCACCGCGACCGCCCGTCCCGAGGAGGTCGAGGAGATGGTCGCCGCCGCCGTCGCCGGCGACTTCCCGAAGGCCCGCGCCACCCTCGATACCCTCCTCACCGACGTGGGGATGGCCGGCGGCGACATCGTCGACCAGCTCCACCGCTCGGCGTGGGAGTTCGACCTCGACGACCGCGCGGTCGTGCGGCTGCTCGAACGCCTCGGCGAGGCCGACTACCGGATCGCCGAGGGCGCGAACGAGCAGGTGCAGTTGGAGGCGCTACTGGCGGCGCTGTCGCTGGACGACGAGGAGTAGTCACCACGAGCGAACCGTGTGAGCGAGCGGCTCTTTTGGTCGAGCTTTTGCGAGGAGTGGTGGCGAGCGGAGCGAGCCACCCGACGAGTAAAAGGTCGAGGTCGCAGCTGGAGGCGCTACTGGCGGCGCTGTCGCTGGACGACGAGGAGTAGTCGCACAAAGAACTTGTAGCCCGGCCCGGGTTTCTCGGGCGTGACCCATCCCCGACGCCGTGTTCTCGCATCGACGGTCGCCCTCCTGACTGCGGGCTGTCTCTCCGGGACGGACCGAACGGCAACCGAAACAGACCGAACGACGGGGACCGACTCACCACCACCGACAGCGGAAACGGCGACGCCACAGCCGGGGGCACCAGCGTACCTTCCACCGGACGCGAAAGGGTGGGAACGAACCGACGCCGAGAGCGGTACGTACAGCCGGTTCGGAGCGAACGACGGGACTCGCGGATACTACGAACGCGACGGCACCGAGCTACAGGTGCTCGTGATGCGGTTCGACTCCCGGGACGGCGCCCGCGACCAAGCCCGGATTCAGTACTGTCAGGCTGGCTGGCCGGTTGTCCTCACGGACGGCCCGTTCATGATCGCCGCGGGCACCGGGACGCCATCCCTGACCGCGACGCCCGAACGCCCGCCGACGATGGAGGCGAC
>NZ_JBHUDH010000151.1:4082-6351 GCF_042678005.1 Halolamina salina
ACGGCCGACGCCGTCGAAACCACCATCGCACTCTTGGGACACTCCCCGAAACTCACGGAGGAAGACATCCGGGAGCACCGGTTCACGGACGCCGACTGCGAGTCCTGAACAGAACACCACACTGATCACTCGCGAGGCGACCCGACGAGGAACTAGTCGGTAGCGACCGCTGCGCTTATTCGCCGCGCTCCGAAACGGCGAGTCATGCAGCCGATCCACGCCCGCTACCCCTTCTTCGACGAGGCCCGCGAGGCCGTCGGGGAGCTGGGCGCCTCGGTGCCCGAACTGGCCGCGTCGGGCGACCCGGCCGTCGAGCGCGGCCGGGAGCGCGTCGAGCGCGCGCTGACCGAGGGGACCACCGCGCCCGCCGAGCCGGGGCGGTGGAGCGACGAGGCCGAACTGCTCTCCTACCCCGTCGCGCGCGTGCTCGTCTCCCTCCTGTCCGAGGAGAAAGCCGTCGAGAAGTACGCCGCTGCGGAGGCGTCGACGGCCGCGGCCCGCTTCGCCGAGGACGTGACCGGCGACGACGACGGCCTGCGCAGCACGACCGACGCCTCCGTGTCGCTTCCCCGAATCCTCCGAGAGTTCGAACTCGACGGCGCGGTCCGGGAGGAACGCCTCGCCGGCGCGGAGCGGAACCGCAGTGCGGGCGCGACCGACCGCGACTGGTACCGCGTCGGCGTCGAGCAGTACCTCCTGCTCACCGACGACTGGGGGGAGGAGTGGCGGCTGGTGAACCGCGAACTCGCCGACGGCGAGGTCCGGGTCCAGCGCGGCGAACTGTACGGCGCCGACGGCGAGGGGCTGCTCGTCGAGGCCGTCCGGCGCCGCGTGGCCGCGGGGCTGCCGTTCGACCTCGGCGACGACCGCCGGGACACGCTGGAGGACGCGCTCGCGGAGCCGCTGTCGGCGCTTCGGGACCTGCTCGGCGAGCGCGTGGCGGTCCGGGACATCGACGCCGTGGTACCGGAGCTGTTCCCGGACTGTCTCGACGAGCTACTGACCCGAGCCGAGAGCGAAGCGTTGGACGACACCGAGTCGTTCGCGCTCCTCTCCTTCCTCGCCGCGATCGGCCTCGACGCCGACGGGGCGGCGGCGTTCTGTGCCGACACGACGCTCGAGGAGGCGCAGGTCCGGTACGCGGTCGAGCGACTCGGGGAGAAACGCGGCGCGCAGTACCCGCCGCCGTCGTGTGAGACGCTCGAGTCGTACGGGATCTGTACGAACCAGAACGGCCACCGCGAGCGGGCGAACCACCCGCTCGTGCTGTACCGCGAGCGACTGCGGGAGACGCCGCCGGAGGAGCGCGTCGACTGGCGCGAGCGGGAGCCGGCTCAGTCCTGACTCGCGAAGTACAGCCCCAGCGCCCCCATGAGGAGGATGAAGCCGGTCAGAGAGCCGAGCATCGCGAGGCCGCCCGTGGCGGAGAGTCCTCCGTCGACGCCGAAGGTCGTGCCGACGACGACGAACGAGACGATGAACAGGGCGACGGCGGCGATCGAGAGCACGATCTTCCGCCCCATGCCCTCCTCGATATCCATACTCCGGAGTCGCCCGGGAGCACCCTAAAGCACTTCGATGCGGCTCAGTCGAGCGCGTCGGCCGCCTCGTCGACGGTGAGGGTGCCGTCGGCGACCGCCTGCAGCAGCTTCCGGACGCCCTCGTCCGGGTCGTCGTCCTCGCCGTCGGTGGTGGCGGTGCCGCGCTCGGTCGCCTCCTCGAGGGTGACCTTCTCGGTGTCACCGACGAGTTCGGCCATGTCGGTGCCGTCGGCGAGCGCGGTCTCCTTCTTCACGCGGTAGTTGCCGCCGTCGGTCGTGTAGCAGTCGCTCGGGTGGAAGAAGTACCAGTCCTCGCGGTCGAACCGCACGCCGATGCGGGGTTTGGCGCCGAAGTTCTGAGCGAAGTAGACGAGCGCCTGCACCTCCTCGCCGGTGAGGTAGATCGGGTCGCCCGCGGAGGACTTGGCCTCGATAGCGTAGAAGTTCTCGCCGTTGCCCGCGAGCACGTCCGGGAGCTCCCGCTGGGTCGCGCTCCCGCTGGCGGGCGCGCGCATGACGGCGAAGCCGGCGTCGTCGAGCCGGTTGACGAGCTCGCGCTCGCGCCGGTCGCCTTTCTTGTTCGTCGGCATTGGGTTTGAGTCGGGTACGAGGGGGCAAAAGGCGGTCGGTGAAAGGTGGGAGACGTGAGGGTATCGGGGAGTGCGTTCGACAGCAACCGCGGCGGCAACAGCATCTCGATGCTTGGCCACTTGCGACCGCAGTGCGCC
>NZ_JBHUDH010000151.1:6382-8356 GCF_042678005.1 Halolamina salina
GGCCGCGAGGCGTCCACCGCGACCGCACCGCTGTGGCGGTCGGCGCGAAGCGGTCGCGCCTCCGTGCGCGAGCGAGCGCGAGGGACGAGCGAGCATCGCGAGCGAGTCGGCTGGGGAGGTTCGAGGCCGTGCGGAGGCGGTGCGGTCGCAAGTGGTCTAGCGTCGAACTGCCGTTGCTGTTCGAGTCACCAGTCCGACCGCCATCAACGACGACGCCAAAACCACCGGAAAACGGCCCTCAGAACCGCGAATCTACGTCCCGTGCTGCCACGACGACATGTACTCGACCTGCTCGTCGGTCAGCCCGTCGTACTCGACGCCCTCGGCGGCGAGCTTGATCTCCGCGACTTCCTTGTCCAGTTCGTCCGGCACTTCGTGGACCCCAGCCTCGTACTCGTCGCCGTTCTCCACGATCTCCCGGACGCAGACCGCCTGAATCCCGAAGGACTGGTCCATAACCTCGACGGGGTGGCCCAGCCCGACGGGCGCGGCGAGGTTGACGAGTCGCCCCTCGGCGAGCACGTTCAGCCGGCGGCCGTCGGCCATCTCGAACGCTTCGACGCCGTCGCGGGCCTCGTAGCGGTCGACCGCGAGGTCGTCGAGGTCGTCGAGATTGATCTCCACGTCGAAGTGGCCCGCGTTGGCCAGCAGCACGCCGTCCTGCATCTTCTCGAAGTGCTCGCGGGTGATCACGTCCTTGTTCCCGGTGGTGGTGATGAACACGTCGCCCTCCTCGGCGGCCTCGGCCATCGGCAGCACGTCGTACCCCTCCATGTGCGCTTCCAGCGCCTTGCGCGGCTCGACCTCACAGACGACGACGTTGGCGTCCTGCCCGGCCGCCTTCGAGGCCACGCCCTTGCCGCAGTAGCCGTAGCCGGCGACGACGACCGTCTTGCCGGCCCACGAGAGGTTCGTGGTCATCGCGATCGCCGACAGCGCCGACTCGCCCGTCCCGTGGACGTTGTCGAACAGGCGCTTCATCGGCGTGTCGTTGACCGCGAACATCGGGTAGTTCAGCTCCCCGTCCTCGTCCATCGCGCGCAGGCGGTGGACGCCGGTGGTCGTCTCCTCGGCGCCGCCGACGATGGAGTCGATCAGCTCGGGGTGCTCCTGGTGGATGCGGAACACCATGTCCGCGCCGTCGTCGACCGTGATCGTCGGCTCGTGGTCGATGACGGACTCGATGGCGGCGTAGTACTCCTCGTCGTCGACGCCGCGAACGGCGTAGGAGGTGACGTTGTCGACGGCGTCCAGCGCGACGCTCACGTCGTCGTGGGTCGAGAGGGGGTTGCAGCCGGTGACCGCGACCTCGGCGCCGCCGAGGGCGAGCGTCTCGACGAGGATCGCCGTCTTGGCCTCGACGTGCATCGCCATCCCGATCGTCTCTCCCGTCAGGGGTTTCTCGGCCTCGAAATCCTCCCGGATCGACTGGAGGATGGGCATGTGCTGGAGCGCCCAGTCCATCTTCCGGCGGCCCTCCTCGCGGAGCGCCTCGGGGTTGTCGACGTGCGCGGTGACGCGCTCGTAGGAACTCATGGCTGTAGGTTCTGGGAGGGAGCGCAAAACGGTGTCGAAGGTCCGGCACGGTGACGGGCAACCGTGCCGGTCGAAAGGTCAGTTCGCGGCGGCAGTCGGCCGGAGGAACACCATCGCGACCCCCGCCAGCACCGCCAACACGGCTCCGATCGCGAAGGAGGCCGACCAGCCGATCACGAGCACCAGCCCGCTCGCGACCGTCCCGCCGAGCACGCCGCCGAATAGCTTCCCGGTGTACAGCGCCGCGTAGTTCTCCGAGGAGTAGGTCCGGCCGTAGTAGTCGGCGACGATGTTGGGAAACACCGCGAACACCGGCGCACGGAACAGCGCGGCGGCGCCGATCAGCACGACGAAGCCCGCCCCGAAGCCGGCCTCCCCGGCGGCGACGGCGCCCGCGAGCGCCACCCCACAGAGCACGAGCGAGACAGTGACCGTGCG
>NZ_JBHUDH010000152.1:0-943 GCF_042678005.1 Halolamina salina
AGCGTGTTTTCATAGAGATTGCGAGGCGGATACCCCGACCCTTGAGGTCGGGGAGGAAGCCGACACTCGATGACACAATCCACACGCGATGGCAAGGCCGACTCCCCCACTTTGAACAAATACTTTCAAGTATCTTCAACAGTACTAATGAAGTATGGAGGTCGTCCGCAACATCCAGATAAAGCTCGACGTTCCCGAGGATGCACACAGCGTTCTCGATGCAACGTTCGAGCAATTCCAACAGGCGGCCCAACACGTCGCTGACGTTGGATGGAGCGACGACCCCACAGAAATCGAGGACATCAAAAACACGCTCCACGACCAAACTTACACGGAGGTTCGGGAGCAGACCAGTCTGCAAGCCAGTCTCGTCCAATCCGCCCGCAACCTCGCCGCCGACGCACTCGGCAACTGCAAAGACCGAATCCTCGACGACGGCAAGAAAGCCAGCAAGCCCGAGTTCCGAGGCTCAGTTGTCGTGTACAACGGTCGCACCATCACCTATCACGACGACCACGTAACGCTCGCAACCGTGGGCGACCGCGTGACCGCCGAGTTCGTCACACCCGAAGACGACGCGGGGACACCCTTCGCGGAGTATTGGACGGACGACTGGGAACGCAAGGAAGCCACGCTCCACAAACGGGACGGAGCATACTATCTCCACGTCGCAGTCGAGAAACAAGTCGAACCCGCTGATTCTAGCGACGATTCGACCGAGAACGGAGTGGTTCTCGGCGTCGATTTGAACGTGGACGGCTACCTCGCCGTCACCAGCACAGGAGCGTTCCTCGGTAATGCAGACTACCTCAATCACCGCCGCGACGAGTATGAGCGTCGGCGCGGCAACCTCCAACAGACAGGGACTCGTTCCGCACACCTCACCATCAAGAGCATCGGCTCACGGTTCGCTCGGTGGAGCGCGGACTACCTCCACCGCGTG
>NZ_JBHUDH010000153.1:0-2125 GCF_042678005.1 Halolamina salina
AGAGTGCTGTCTCAGTTGCCAACGATCGAACTGCAGTTACTGTCCCAAACACCAACGATCGAGCCAACGTCGCCCTTACGACCGATCTATCACGCAAACAAAACGTCACACTATCCCCAAATACCGATCAGACCGGGCGCAGCACCAGCACGTCCGCGCCCGTCGTCTCGCTCGCACCCACGTCGACCGCTACCTCGTCGCCGACGCCGACGTTCCCCGGTTCGGCGTCGACGACGATCCCCGTCACCCGCGCGGGACCGAAGTCGACGACCGCGGTGTCGTACGGCGCGTCGGCCTCGAACGCCGGCGCCGGGACGTGGACGGTCGTGATCGTCTCGACCGTCCCCGTCTCCGGCAGCGCTTCCTCGCTGAACTCGGTCGAGCCACAGTCCGGGCAGACCCGCCGGGGCGGGAGTAGCCCGTGGCCGTTCTCGCACTCGAGGTAGTAGCCGTCGTCGGCGACGAACGCGTGCAGCCACTCGTCGAACCCCGCGTCGCTCATTCTGCCACCTCCAGCACGTGCACGACCGCGGACGCGACCGTCCCACCCGCGTTGTGGGTGACGCCGACCTCGGCATCCTCGACCGCGTCGCTGTTGGGGTGGTCACCCCGGAGCAGTCTGGTCATCTCCGCGATCTGTGAGCCGCCGGTCGCGCCGACGGGATGGCCCTTGGCCTTCAGCCCGCCGGAGAGGTTCACGGGGGTCTCGCCGTCGGCACGAGTCTCGCCACGGCGGGCGGCGCCGAGGCCCTCGCCGGGTTCGTACAGCCCCAGCGACTCGATCGCGAGCACCTCGGCGATCGCGAAGCAGTCGTGGACCTCCGCGAAGTCCACGTCGTCGGCGTCGATCCCCGCCTCGCCGTAGGCCATCGCGGCCGCGTCGTCCGCCGCGGGCGTGCGGGCGAGGTGGTCGCGGTCCTGCAGCGCCATGCGGTCGGTCCCCTGTCCGGTGCCGACGACGGCCACGTCGGCCGACACGTCGTGTTCGGCGGCGTACTCCTCGCTCACGAGCAAAATTGCGGAGGCGCCGTCGGTGATCGGACAGCAGTCGAACAGCCCCAGCGGTTCGGCGACCGGCGGGGCGTCCAGCGCCTCCTGCTCCGAGAGCTCGCGCTGGTACTGGGCGTACTCGTTGGGGATCGCGTTGTCGTGGTTCTTCGAGGCGACGTTCGCGAGGTCGGTCTTGAGTTCGTCCTCGTCGACGCCGAACGCCTCGCCGTAGGCAGTCGCCATCAGCGCGTACGCCGCGGGGAACGTGACGCCGGCGCGGACCTCGAACAGTTCGTCGGCGGCGATGGCCAGCGCCTCCGTCGCCTCCGCGGTGTCTTGGTTGGTCATGCGCTCGACGCCGCCGGCGAGTACCACGTCCGCCTCGCCGGAGCGGACGGTCCGGACCGCCTCGCGGACGGCGACGCCCGCGGAGGCACACGCCTCCTCGTAGCGCGTCGCCGGGCAGTCGAGCCCGGCGGCCTCGGCCAGCAGCGGCGCCATGTGGCCCTGCCCCTCCGAGAGCGAGCCGGCGAAGTTGCCGACGTTGAGCTTTTCCACGTCGTCCAACGGGACGCCGGCGTCGGCCCGCGCGTTCAGCGCGGCCTCGGCGAACAGGTCGCGGCCGGTCCGTTCGGGGTGGGAGCCGAAGTGGGTGAGTCCCACGCCAGCCACGCGCACACCAGTCATGCCTCGGCGTTGGAGCGGTTCGGCTAAAGGCCTGCCGGAGTCGCCGAGCGGCGGCGACGTTCCGGCAGTTCCTTCCCGACGCCGTTCGTTCCCCCGGCCATGTTCAGCGACGCGTTCGTCGGACTCGCCTGCACCGACTGCGACGCCAGCCTCGAGGTCGACGACGCAGACCCAGAATCGATCGCCGGCGCCGGCCCGTGTCCGGAGTGTGGCGCGCCGCGCGTGCCGGAGTACGACCTCGACCGCGTGGAAACCGAGGCGGTCCGCACCGGTCTGCGGGCGTGGGATCGCGACGCCGTGCTCCCGTTCCCGGCCGAATCCGCGCTCTCGGCCGCGGAGGGCGGCACCCCGAGCGTCGACGCCCCCAGAGTCGCCGACGAACTCGGCCTCGCGGGCGTCGAGATCAAAGACGAGGCGCGCAACCCCACGGGGTCGGTGCTGGACCGCG
>NZ_JBHUDH010000153.1:2288-2709 GCF_042678005.1 Halolamina salina
CCCCGGGCGGCTCGGCGACGCCGTCGACGCGCTCGCCGAGGAACTCCAGTCGGAGTACGTCGATCTGGGCGCGTTCGCCTCGCCGTTCCGCCACGACGGGCTGAAGACGGTCGCCTACGAACTGCTCGCGGATCGCGGCTGGGAGACGCCGGACGCCGTCGTGCTCCCCGCGGGAACGGGCGAACTGGTCGTCGGCGTCGTCGACGGCCTGCAAGAGTGTCGGGAACTCGGCCTGATCGACGAACTACCGACGGTGTACGCGGTGCAGGCGGCCGGCTGCGCGCCGATCGCGGCGGCGTGGGAGGCGGGAACGATCGCGACCGAGCCGTGGGAGACGCCGGACACGATCGTCGGCGAACTCGAAGTCGCGGACCCGCCGGGCGGCGACCTCGCGCTCGCCGCGCTCGAGGAGGTCGACGGC
>NZ_JBHUDH010000153.1:2836-4504 GCF_042678005.1 Halolamina salina
GCTCGGCGAGGACGACGAGGCGGTCGTCCTGAACACCGAGGCGGCGACGAAGGCGCCGGACGTGCTCAGGAGCCACCTGATGGGACAGGGCGTCTGAGCCGGCGGGACCTCCGATCGGGCGGGACCTCTTCAGGTGTGCAAGTCCCAGTCGGCGTCGGACACCTCGACGCGGGCGGCCTCCTCGCCATCGACGACCGCCCGGAACGCGAACGTGTGGCCGTCCCTGTCGAGTCGGACGTCGACGCTGCCGGCCTCGACCGTGAACTCCTCCTCGATGCGGTCCGGTCGGTCGTCCTCGCGGTCGGTGCGGACGCCGTAGTCCCCGTAGCTGAACTGTCTGGCCGTCTCGACGAACCCGTCCTCGTCGAGGACGTCGACGTCGACGGCGTCGTGGTTGCTGGCCTCCCGGACGACCAGCGTGTACGTGTTTCCGCTCATGAATCTGTTGTTCGGTAGCACGAACCAAGAAAACGGCGACGGTCGTCGGTTCGAAGCGACTGAGGCCAGTGGGGGTGACCGCCCCGCCGAACCGAGCGAACGAATGGCCGGCTTCCGGGACGCTTTCCTTTCCCCCCACCAACGCCGACGCATGTCCGACACCGCGCTCGTGATCGGCGGCACCCGGTTCGTCGGCCGCCACACCGTTGAGGAACTGCTCGATCACGGCTACCACGTCACGATCTTCAACCGCGGCAACCACGACAACCCCTTCGCCGACCGCGAGGGCGTCGACCACGTCGAGGGCGACCGGCGGGACGACACCGACCTCAAAGCTGCCAAACTCTCCGTCGAGCCAGACATCGTGATCGACTGCGTCGCGTACTACCCCGCGGACGTGGCGATCGCGACCGACGTGTTCGCGGACGTGGACGGCTACGTCTACATCTCCTCGGGCGACGCCTACGGCGCGGAGGAGATCCCCAAACGCGAGGACTCGACGCCGATGCGGCCCTGCACCGAGGAGCAGGCCGTCGACGACTCCGGGGACACCTACGGCAACCGCAAGGCCGAGGGCGACCGGGAGATCGTCGCGGCCGCCGAAGAGGGCGTGAACGCGATGTCCGTCCGGCCCTGCATCGTCTACGGGCCGTACGACTACACCGAGCGGATGGACTACTGGCTCGACCGCGTCGACACCCACGACCGCGTGGTCGTCCCCGGCGACGGGCAGAACCTCTGGCATCGCGCGTACGTCGAGGACGTGGCCAGCGCGCTCCGGATCGTCGCCGAAGAGGGCGAGCCCGGGGAGTTCTACAACGTCGGCGACCGCCGGGCGGTCACCTTAGAGGAGATGCTCGAACTGATCGCCGACGCGATGGACACCGAGGTCGAGGTCGTCCACGCCGGCGAGCGCGAACTCGCGGCCGCGGGGCTGGCGCCCGAGGACTTCGTGCTCTACCGCGACTACCCGCACCTCCTCGCGACCGAGAAGCTCGCCGACCTCGGCTGGGAGTCGACGCCGCTCGAGGAAGCGATGGCTCGAACCGTCGCGGAACACCGCGACTCCGACCGCGACGGGAGCGAGCACGATCCGGGCCGTGAGAACGAGGAGGCGGTGCTCGACGTGTTGGACACGCTCTGAGCGGCCCGCCCCTCACCGCGGGCGGAACGCTCGGAGCGTCTCCCGGTCGGACGCGAACAGCAGGTCGTCGGCGACGGCCATCGTCG
>NZ_JBHUDH010000154.1:0-684 GCF_042678005.1 Halolamina salina
ACTTGATGGCGTTGGGCATTTACTTAGACCAACGCACTAAGCAAAGGTAGTGTTTTCGGCGAGTAGGTCCGCGGAAGTGTTGCGGCCTAGGCCCAGATGGTGTTCGACGCAACTGTTGTTCCTAACGCGAGCAACGCAACTCCGGTAGAGAGCAGCGAGATAAACAAGCCTCTTGTGGTCATCAAGTGGCTCCGCTTTGCGGCGATTTCACTAGAGATTCGGCTCTGCGCGTCTCGTATCTGAGAAAAGATTCTGTCCAAATCACCGTCCCCATGGATTGTGGTTCGTAACCTCGTCGCGTCGCTTTCTCCGAGCTCGGACTCTAGATATCCGTCCAAGTATGTATCAGGGTCGCTAATTACGCGCTGAATATCTGAAAAACGGACCGAGAGGGTTTCAAACCGATTCTCGAGGTTCTCTAATCCTCCTGGGCAGAGTCCCCTGTTCCGTAGGCTGTGCTCGGCAATTTTCCCCTCAAGTTCTGAGAAGTCGTCGGCAAGAGAGAAGACTCTAATCGTAAACTCCACGACGGGGCTGTCGTAGTCTTCGTCGTTCGATATCGTTTGTTGTGCGACTTTATGGTAGTCGCTAGCAGAAGTCCTCATAGCCCCTCGTCCGCCTTGGCCATCGCTCGTTCGCGGCGGGCCTCGCGAAGATCGTCGACCAGCTCCGGATCCACGTCGG
>NZ_JBHUDH010000155.1:0-3575 GCF_042678005.1 Halolamina salina
CTGCCGTTCGCCTCCTCGCCGGCCGGGGTCGCCGCGTTCGCGGTCGTGTTCGGGCTGGCCTACGGCGGCAACGGCGCGCTGCTGTCGCCGCTGGTCGCGGCGCTGTTCGGCCGCGAGAACATCAACGCGGTGTTCGGGCTCGTCTCGGTGGCGTTCGCGGTTTCGGGGCTGCTCGCCCCCGCCGCCGCGGGCGCGGCCTACGACACGCTCGGGACGTACGAGCCGGCGTTTCTCGTCGCCGGGGTGGCGGCCGTCGTCGGTGCCGGTTCAGTGGCCGTCGCCGGGCGGCGGGCCTGACTGCCGGCGCTACCGAGCGACCTCGGTGACGGTACTCTCGAACCTGCCGCTGTCGCCCTCTCGATGTCGAAGCAGTCGTGCAGTTTCCCGGCGGTGATCGTCACGTCCCCGCCGCTCCCTGTCGAAGAAAAAGTCGAAAACGCAGCGCGTCGCGCTTACTCGAGGTCGAAGCGGTCGTTCTGCATGACCTTCGTCCACGCGTCGACGAAGTCCTCGACGAGCTGCTCCTCGCCGTCGTCGGCGCCGTAGACGTCGGCGGTGGCCCGGAGCCGGGCGTTCGAGCCGAAGATGAGGTCGAGGCGGGTCGCCTCGTACTCGACCTCGCCGGTCTCGCGGTTGCGGACCTCGAAGACCTCGTCGTCCTCGTCGACGGATACCCACTCGTACTCCATGTCGAGCAGGACCTCGAAGAAGTCGTTGGTCAGCGTGCCGGGCTCGTCGGTGAACACGCCGCGGTCGCTGTCGCCGTAGGTCGCGCCCAGCGCGCGCATGCCGCCGACCAGCGCCGTCATGTCCGGCACCGTGAGGTTCAGCAGCTCGGCCTTGTCGACCATGCGCTCCTCGGGGGAGTCGTACATGTCGTCGTAGTCGCCGCTCCCGAGGTAGTTCCGGAAGCCGTCGACCTTCGGCTCGAGGTGCTCGAAGGACTCCTCGTCGGTCTGCTCCTCGGTCGCGTCGGTGCGGCCGGGCTCGAACGGCACGTCCACGTCGTAGCCGGCGTCGGCGGCGGCCTGCTCGACGGCCGCGTTGCCGCCCAGGACGATCAGGTCCGCGAGCGAGACGCGCACGTCGTCGGAACGGGAGCTGTTGAACTCCTCCTGGATCTCCTCGTACGTCGAGAGGACCGTCTCCAGCTCCTCGGGCTCGTTGACCTCCCAGCTACGCTGGGGTTCGAGGCGGATGCGGCCGCCGTTTGCGCCGCCGCGCTTGTCGCTCTCGCGGTACGTCGACGCCGACGCCCACGCGGTCTTGATCAGCTGGGTCCGGGTGAGGTCGGAGTCGAGGATCGCCGACTCCAGTTCGGCGATCTCCTCGTCGCCGATCAGCTCGTAGTCGGCGTCCGGGATCGGGTCCTGCCAGACGAACGTCTCGTCGGGCACCTCGGGACCGAGCAGGCGCTCGGGCGGGCCCATGTCGCGGTGGATGAGCTTGTACCACGCCTTCGCGAACGCCTCCTGGAACTCGTCGGGGTTCTCCTGGAAGCGCTCCAGCACCTCGCGGAAGTCGTCGTCGTGCTTCAGCGCCACGTCAGTCGTCAGCATCATCGGCTCCTCGGTGTCGTCGTCGTGAGGCGCCGGCGCCTCCTCGATCTCCTCGCCGACGGGCTTCCACTGCCACGCGCCGCCGGGACCCTTGACCGAGGTCCAGTCGTGGTTCAGGAGGTTGTCGATGTAGCCCATGTCCCACTGGGTCGGCGCGGAGTTCCAGGGACCCTCGATGCCGCTGGTGATCGTGTCCGGGCCTTTGCCCTCACCGAATTCGTTCTCCCAGCCCATCCCCTGCAGGTCGATGGGCGCGTCCTCGGGCTCGGGGCCGAGGTTGTCGCCGGAGTCGGCGCCGTGGACCTTCCCGAACGTGTGGCCGCCGGCGATCAGCGCGACCGTCTCCTCGTCGTTCATCGCCATGCGGCTGAACTCCTCGCGGATGTTCGCCGCGGAGCCTTCCACGTCCGGCTCGCCGTAGGGACCCTCGGGGTTCACGTAGATGAGGCCCATCACGGTGTTCGCGAGCGGGTCCTTGAGGTTGCCAACTTCGCCGTCCTCGAAGCGCTCGGGGGAGGTCGTCTCCCAGTCCTCCTCGGGACCCCACACGGTCGCCTCGTTGGACTTGAACTCGTCCTCGCGGCCGCCCGCGAAGCCGAACGTCTCGAACCCCATCGTCTCCAGCGCCACGTTGCCGGCGAGGATGATCAGGTCGCCCCACGAGAGCTTCCGGCCGTACTTCAGCTTGACCGGCTGGAGCAGGCGGCGTGCCTTGTCGAGGTTGATGTTGTCCGGCCAGCTACTCTCCGGCGGGAGCCGCTGCAGGCCCCCGGCGGCGCCGGCGCGGCCGTCGGCGGTCCGGTACGTCCCGGCGCTGTGCCAGGCCATCCGGATGAACAGGGGACCGTACGTGCCGTAGTCGGCGGGCCACCAGTCCTTCGAGTCCGTCATGACCTCCCGGATGTCGTCTTTCACCTCCTCGAGGTCGAGTTTCTGGAACTCCTCCGCGTAGTCGAACTCCTCGTCGTACGGGCTCACGTCCCGTTCGTTCTCGTCGAGGATGTCCACGTTCAGCATCTGTGGCCACCACTCTTGGTTTGTCTTCGCCATCGTCAGAATAGTGCGGCTTCCGTGTATTAAGGTTGTCCAACTCGGGGGTGGCGTTCGGAATTAGTAATAAATATCTATACTTGGGAAACAGAAGTAACTTTTACGAGAATATATCTTCTCTATCTGAGTACCATCTTTGTTGATTCCCGGACAACAGTGGACGCCGTACCGCGTACGCGGCCAAACAGTCACCGGCAGTAAGCGGCACTTACGAAGATATCGGGCCGTGGACGCCGGTAATCGGGGGAGGGCGGGGACAGAAGTTTACACGAGGAACGTGTTGTTCCACAGAGAATGGGGGAAGCTGTTAGCCCCGCCGAGGGAGGGCGACACGCGCGTCGGCAGGTCCTCGTCTCACCCCGCCGACAGCGCCCGCGCGTGGCGACTACCGGGCGTGCGGTCGGCGGCCCACGCCCAGTCGACGGCTCCACGGGAGCGAAGCGTCCCCCGGAGGGTCGATGACCGTGCCGAGCGAGGAGTTCGAACTGCTGTTGATCGAGGACAGCCCCGGCGACGCACGCCGGATCGAGGGAATGCTGGGGGACGCCGAGACGCTGCTCGAACGCGTCGGCGCGTCGTCCGGACTCCGCCTCCACACCGAGCGGACGCTCGCGGCCGGGATCGACCGCCTCGCCGAGAGCGATATCGACGTGGTGTTGGTGGACCTGAGCCTGCCGGACAGCGAGGGGCTGGAGACGCTCACCGCGATCGTCGATGCCGCGGCGCTCGTCCCGGTGATCGTGCTCACCGGGCCACAGGACGAGCGTGTGGGAGTCGAGGCGGTCGAACGCGGCGCACAGGACTACCTCGTGAAGGACGAGGTGACCAGCGAACTGCTGGTCCGGTCGATCCACCACGCCGTCGAGCGCAACCGACAGGAACGGGAACGCGCCCGGCGCCACGACCAACTGGAGGCGCTCAACGACCTGACGCCGGGGCTGATGGACGCCGAGTCGGCGGCGGCCG
>NZ_JBHUDH010000156.1:0-1306 GCF_042678005.1 Halolamina salina
GCCCCACGTCGGCGAACTCGTCGCTCCCGGCCTCGACGACGCGCGCGTCGAGATCGCCCATGGCCGCCTCGATCGCGTCGGCGGCGGGGCCGCTCCCGACGATTCCGATATCCATGTCCCGGGGAGGGGGCGCCGATCGCAAAAAGGAACGGGTGCCGGCTTAGCTGGCGAGCATCGACTGTGCGACGCTGGCGAGTTCCGCGGCGTCGGCGTCGTGGAGCCGCTCGTCGCCCAGTTTGAGCCGCAGTCGGGGGCGGCCCACGTCGATCGGGACTTTCTCGGTATCGATCAGGCCAAGCTCCTCGAGGCGGGTCTTGGTCCGGGAGAAGGTTGCCTTCGAGGCGATCCCCACGTCCTCGCCCCACTTGCTGATGTCGTACAGCAGCACGTCGTTCTTCGCGGCGACCAGCAGCGAGATGGTCACCTCGTCGAGCCCGTCGCCGTCGCCGCGGGCGGTCTCCAGCGAGTCGAGCACCGCGTCGAAGTCGGTGCGGGACTGGTCCCCGATGTCGTCGGCCATCGTCTCACGGACCCGCGAGATGGCGGGCGTCCGGAGGTTGAACGCCTCGGCCGCCTCGAAGCGTGCGCTGTAGTCCTCGTAGGCCTGCCCGACGAACGACTCGTCGTCGGTCGAGAGCCCGGCGACGGCGTCGCCCGCAGTGACGACCGCGATGGTTCGCTCCTCGGTTACGAGCAGGGCGTTGTCGACGCCGTCGGCGAGCGTCCGGAGTTCGAGGCTCCCGGCCTCGACCAGATCGGCGGCGTTGCTGGCGACGAGGAAGTCGTCCATCACGTCCTTCAGCATGCGCTCGTCGGCCAGCAGCTTCACCGTCGGGAACTCGCCGTCGAACTCGGTGCCGAGCTCGATCAGCGCCTCCACCGCCGCCGCGGAGGGTCCCACGAACAGGACCTCGTCTTCGGCGTCTTCGATGCTCTTCCGGAGGATATCCTCTATTTCTTCGCCGAGTAAATTCGAACTCATTCCTACGAGAGTATATGCGGCACTCGGTATTTAATATTAACGGGTATATCGCCGTCTCAGGGCTTCTACCGGAAATTCTGAACTCGATTAGATGGGAAAACAACCTGACGGAGTCGTGTGAAGAAGGTAACTCTTTTCACGGTCGGCAAGGTATGGTATTTCATGGCACGAAACGTTACAGTACCCAGCATCGGTGTCCGGATCGGCGAGTTCGTCGCGCGCCACCCGCGGCTCGTCGTCGCGATCGCGGCGGCGATCCCGCCGGCGGCGACGAGGCCGACGAACCACGTCGGGAGGTTCGATAGCTGGGCGGCCAGCACGACG
>NZ_JBHUDH010000156.1:1339-2743 GCF_042678005.1 Halolamina salina
CCCGAACCGATCGACGACTAACGATCAGCCATCTCGGCGGCGAACTCCTCGGCGAGTTCGGTACACCAGTGGATGTCGCCGCGGTAGACCACGGGGAACTCCCCGCGTCGGAGGAACTCGACTACCTCGGCGGCGTCCATCTCGAGTTCCCACTCGTTTCCGATCAGCACCGGCGGGCAGTCCCGGTCGACGTTGATGAACGCACGACCGCCGGCGAGCGACGGCGACAGCATCCCGTGGGTGAGGGTGAACGAATCGCCGTCCCGGGACAGCTCCGCCTCCGTTCCCGCCAGCGAGTCCGTCTGCGTCAGGACGTGTGTGCCGTCGCCGACGACCGCGTAGTCCTTCCCCATAATGACTCGCCGGCGGGCCAGCGCGAGCGCCCGCTCGATCGCGTAGCCGTGGGCGACCAGCCGGGCGAACATCGTCCCGACCTTCGCGGCGTGGCTGTTGAGCACTTTCTCGAACGTGACCGCGCCCGCGACGCTCCCCTTCCGGACCAGCGCCTTCCCCTCCTCGTAGGAGCCACAGGCGTTGAGGAAGAACGTCTGGACCCGGGAGCGATCGACCGACGAGACCGAGAGCGTCCCGTCGGGACAGCGTAGCCCCGACGGCTCGCAGTGGCCGACGAAGTGGAGCAGGTCGTGGCGCTGTTCGATCACGCTCGCGAGTTCGTCGACGGTCAGCGACTCCCGCACGTCGATGTCGATGTCGAGCCTCTCGGCCCGCCGTCGGTAGATGTCGGCGGCCCGGGAGTGCTCCTCCCGCATCTCGGCGTCGTTGAGCACCGCGACCACCGAAATCGGGCCGTCGGCCCGCCCCCGGTAGAGCGATCGGTTCTCGTAGGCCGCCGGGAGCGTCTTGAACGTGTCCATGGCGACGCCGTCGGCCAGCCAGCCGTGGTAGCGGCTCGGCCCCAGATCGGCGTCCCGGAGCTCGACGGGGTCGGGGGCGGCCACGCCCGACCGGTAGAACGCCGACAGCGAGCTGTCGAGCCGGTCCTCGTCGCTCAGCGGACTACTCCGGGGGGTGAACAGCTGCGGCACGTCGTCGAGCATGAACGGGAGACACCGCACCCCGTCGTACGTCGGCTCGACGTACATCGAGAGGTGCCACTCCGGGAGCGTGTCGGCGACGGCGTCGATATCGACCTCCCGGTACGCCAGCAGCCGGTCGGCGATCGCCGCGTCGTAGAGCGCGTCGGCGTCGATGGGGAGCCGATCGAGCAGGTCGGCCTCTCGGACGGCGGCGTCGTGGGGGCCGGCGGTCCGAACCAGACAGTCGAGCCAGAACGTCCGCCGGAGCAGCGCCGCGACCCGCTGCTCGTAGCGTCGCCCCTGCCCCAGACCGATCCGCTCGTCCCCGACGCGGAGCGACGGCTCGGCCCCGTCGGCGACGCTGACC
>NZ_JBHUDH010000157.1:0-7714 GCF_042678005.1 Halolamina salina
GCGTCGTCGACGACGTGGCCCGCGTCGAGGAGGCCGGCGGCGCGGCAACGATGGCGATGCTCGGGGAGACGGTCGTCGCCGTCGACTGCGAGGGCGTGCTGGCGAACCGGACCCGCGTCTCTACCGAAGGCGCGCGGTTGCTGTAACCCCGCCACTGCCCCGGGCCGCCGCGACCACCAGCTTCAAGCCCGGCACCCGTTCCAGTACGGACATGGACGGCCACGCCGCGGCGCCCGGCGCGGGGACGGTGCTCAACGCGCTCGCGACCGGCCGGGGGGCCGCGTTCGCGCTCGATTTCGAGACCGCCGCCCACGTCGAACTCGACGGCTCGGGCGACATCGAGGGGGAGATCGACGGCCAGCCCGACGCCGACACCGAACTGATCGAGTGCTGCGTCTCGCTCGCGGTCGAGCGCTGGGGCGACGACCCGGCAGCGACTGCCGATCTTCCGGCACCGGAATCGGTCGGCGGCACGGTCCGAACCGAGAGCGGGGTGCCGACTGCTGCAGGACTCAAGAGCTCCTCCGCAGCCGCGAACGCGACGGTGCTCGCGACCGCCGACGCGCTCGGGCTCGCGGGAATCGTCGACCACGAGGACGCCTGCCGGATCGGCGTACAGGCCGCTCGCGAGGCGGGCGTCACCGTCACCGGCGCGTTCGACGACGCCAGCGCGTCGATGCTCGGCGGTCTCACCGTCACCGACAACACCGACGACGAACTGCTCGCCCGCGAGGAAGTCGACTGGGCAGTGCTGGTCTGGACGCCGCCGGAGCGCGCCTACTCCGCCGACGCCGACGCCGAACGCTGTGCGCGCGTGGCGCCGATGGCCGAACTGGTCGAGGAGCTCGCGCTCGACGGCGAGTACGGGACCGCGATGACGCTCAACGGACTCGCGTTCTCGGCGGCGCTCGGCTTCTCGGCCGATCCCGCGGTCGAGGCGATGCCCCACGTCGAGGGCGTCTCGCTCTCCGGGACGGGACCGAGCGTCGTCGCCGTCGGCGACCCCGAGGGGCTGGAAGCGGTGGAGGAGCGCTGGCAGGAGCGACCCGGCGAGACGCTGCGGACCGAGACGCGGGCGACTGGAGGCAGATACCTATGAGCGAACGCACACCCGACGACATGACCCTGGAGGAACTGCGCGAGGAGATCCAGCAGATCGACCGCGAACTGGTCGAACTCATCGCCCAGCGCACCTACGTCGCCGACACCATCGCCGACGTGAAGGAGGAACAGGGGCTGCCGACCACCGACGAGGATCAGGAGCAGGCGGTGATGGACCGCGCCGGCGAGAACGCCGAGCGCTTCGACGTGGATTCGAACCTCGTGAAGGCGATCTTCCGCCTGCTGATCGAACTGAACAAGGTCGAGCAGCGGGAGTCCCGCTGACGACTACCTCTCGCCGTCGGGCACTACCCACCGCGGCACCACCCGCGTCAACGCCACCATGCCAGCCAGTTCCACCAGCGTCTGCGTGACCACGACGGCCGGCACCAACTGATACACCGCCGGGAGCGCCAGCGCCAGCGGCAACACCACCAGCGAGTTGCGCGTCACCGAGGTGAACACGAGCGCGCGGCGCTCGCCGACTGGCAGGCCCAGCCGCACACCCACGAACCGAGCGATCGGGGGCATCACGAGCAGGAACGCGACGTACACAGGGACGACGCTCACGATCCGACCGATCGAGTCCTGCACGCGCGGTAGCTGTGAGGCGATCACGACGAACAGCGTCGCCGCGAGCATCGGCACCGGCAGCCAGCCCATCGCCGCCTGCCACGACGCCCCGCGCCTGGAACGGTCGGCCCACGCCTCCGTGAGCCACGCCAGCGCGAGCGGGAGCGCGATGATCAGGAGGAACGCTTCGACGAACGGCCGCGGTTCGACCGCCGTCGCGACCGCCGGCCCGACGAACAGCCAGAGGTAGAGGGGGAGCGCCAGTAGCTGGGCGAGCAGCAGCGCCGGCGTCGTCGCAGTCACCTGCTCGGCGTCGCCGCCCGCGAGGCCGGTGAACGTGATGACGTAGTCGATACACGGCGTCAGCAGCACCATGAACACGCCGACGAGCAGCGCGGGCTCCGCCGGGAGGAGCCGCGTGAGCGCCCAGACCACGACCGGGACGACGAGGAAGTTCAACCCCAGCGCGGCCGCCACGAACCGTCGGTTCCGGAACGCGCGTCGGAACCGGACGAACGGCACTTCGAGGAACGTGACGTACAGCAGCAGCGCCAGTACCGGATCGATCAGACGTTCGAGGGTCGGCGCCGCAGTCGGACGGCCGAGGCCGACGACGACCGCGAGCAGCACGGCGACGGCGTAGACCGCGACCTGCCGGCGCTGGAGCAGCGCGTTCCCGTCCATTCGGTGGCCGTTCGAGGGCGCTCGGGAAAACGACGGGGGTCGGCGACCGACGCCGGGATGGTGGTACTTATACTCCCGGGGCGCGGCGTAGGAGGTATACACTCGTCTCCGCCGTTCGATTCGGCGGTTCGTCCGGGCAGCGGACGAAGCCGTCGACGCGCGGGGACTCACCCCATGACCGACTCCGACATCTCGAACGTCGTACTCGTCACGGTCGACTCCCTCCGGGCCGACGCCGTGGGCGCGTACGACGACGACCGCCACACGCCCGTCTTCGACAGCCTCGCCGACCGCGGCACGACGTTCGACCGCGCGTTCGCGAACGGCAACTGGACGCCGTTCTCGTTCCCGTCGATCATGGCCTCCCGGCCCGTGTTCGGCGACACCGGCCGCATCGGCGTCGACGGCGCGGAGACGCTCGCGGAGACGCTCTCCGAGGCGGGGTTCTCGACGGCCGGCTTCAACGCCGCCAACGGGTTTCTGACCTCCCACTGGGGATACGACGACGGGTTCGACGAGTTCGAGCCGTTCGTCGCCAGCGTCGGCTCCAGCATCTACAGCAAGTACCTCGCGACCCACCCGACGGTGGAGGCGTGGCTCCAGCTCGCGACCTCGCCCGTGCGACGCCTCGGCTCGTGGCTCCGCGGCGGCACCGACGAGCGGCCGTTCCTCGACACCTCCCGGATGTTCGACGTGGAGCACGCGGCGACCGACTACGTCGAGTCGGTCGAGGAGCCGTTCTTCCTCTGGATCCACTACATGGACGCCCACACGCCGTACGTCCCGGCGCCGCGATACATCCGCGAGGTCTCCGACGGCCTGCTCGGCACCCACCGGATGATCCACGCCCACACCCGGACGGGGCTGGGCTGGAACGTCGGCGAGCGCACGCTCGCGGATCTCCGAACCCTCTATCAGGCCGCGGTCCGGCAGGTCGACGCCAGCGTGGGCCGCGTGCTCGACGCGCTCGAGACCGCCGGCGTCGACGACGAGACGGCGGTCGTCGTCGCGGGCGACCACGGCGAGGAGTTCCAGGAGCACGGCCACCTCGCACACTACCCGAAGCTGTACGACGAACTGATCAACGTTCCCCTCATCGTCGACGTGCCCGGAAGCGACGGTGGGCGGATCGAGCGACAGGTCGGCCTCGATTCGATCCCCGCGACGGTGGCCGACCTCCTCGGCGTCGACGCACCCGACGCGTGGCAGGGGAGCAGCGCCGCACCGAGCGTCCTCGAGGGAGCGGAACCGGCCGACGAGCCGGTCGTCTCGGTCACGGTCCGGGGCGAGACGGTGACCAGCCAGCCGATCCCGCGATCGCTCGACGACGGCGACCTGCTGGTGAGCGTCCGCGACCGCGACTGGACGTACGTCGAGAACGTCGATACTGACGGCGAGCGCGAACTGTACTACCGGCCCGACGACCCGGACCAGCAGGACGACCTGAGCGACGACCCCGATCCGGAAGAGCGAGCCGTGATCGAGGAGTTCGGCGAACTCGTCGACGCTCACGCCGACCTGCTCCGCGCTGCCGACGGCGACGCCGCCATCGCAGCCGACGGCGTCGACGAGGACCTCGAACACCGGCTGGAGGCGCTGGGCTACCGCTAGATGGTCCGCGCGCTCCTTCGCAGTATGGTGAGCGGCCCGCTCGCGGTACGGCTCCGGCGGTACGTCATCGTCGGCACCACGACGGCGGGCGTCCAGATGGTACTGCTCTGGCTGTTCGTCGACGTCGGGCAGGTGAACTACCTGCTCGGCGCGACCGTCGCGATCGAGATCACGATCGTCATGACGTACGTGCTCAACAACGCGTGGACGTTCGCGTCGATACAGAACTCGGGGTGGGCCGCCTACTTCACGGGGCTGCTGAAGACGAACGTCGTGCGGGGGACGGCCATCCCGATCCAGTTGGCGGTGCTGTACGCGCTGGTCGACTTTCGGGGGGTGCAGTACCTGCTGGCGAACGCCGTGGCGATCCTCCTCAGCGGTATCTATCGGTACGTGCTTGACTCGCGGTGGACGTGGAAACGGACCTGACTCGTGGTTCCGGTAGAACGCGAGCAGTTCAGTACACTCTGCAGGTCAGTGTGTAACGCTACCGAGGCTCTCGGCGACTTCAAGAACCCGTGTGGCGTACTCGGCGGCAGATAATGGCGCATGACTGACTGGAGTGAGCGCATGGCGTCGGGCACCAAGATCCTGCACCGGCAGGCCGTCCGTATCCCGCTCCCGGACGTGGACGCGGAGCGATCCCTCCACGAGAACATGATGCGGATCGCCGACGCCGGCCAGCGAAAGGCCGAACTGCTCGACGATCCGGACGTCCCGTTGACGGAGGTGTACGAGGACGAACTGGCGGAGATGAGACAGAGCTTCAAACACCGCCTACAGCAGGTCGCCGGTGAGGACTACTACAATGTTGCGACCGCGTACCTCGACGGCGAGCGCGACGACTGGGTCGGCGCCCTCGCGGCGTACTATCTGGAGTGTTACTACCGGCTGCAGGAACGCTACACCGTCGACGAGCAGATCTTCTTTCTGGTGATCCTCCGCTACCCGGACTGCTTCACCGTGAACCTCAGCTTCCTCAGCGGCGACATCAGCGACGACGCGGTCCGGTACGAGTCCGCCAAACACCTCGAGGCGGATCTCGACGAGCGCGCCCGAGAGCAGTACTACGCCGACTGTCAGTACTCCCAGCACGAGGCCGCGGAGTACCTCCGCGAGCGCGTCGGCTGTATCCGTGACGCGTTCCCGGACCCGGAGACGACCCCAGTCGAGCAACGTCAGTACGGGGGGTTCGTCCACGTTACTGGCCGGGACGGGACGACGTTCTCGGAGATCCTCGACTCGCTCTCCCCGGACCCGAATCGGTTCGACGACGAGATCTCCGCCCCCGGTCTCGTTCCGGAAGGGCCGGAGACGGGCCGAGCGAAGGAGAACTACGTTGCCGACGCCGAGGTCGAACTGTAGCCGGCGAGTTCGCTGGACGGAGTAATCGCCACTCGGACCTCGGCCACGAGAGTCGCTGCCCGCCCGTCGCCCGCGCTGGCGCCGCCGAACCAACGAAACTTTGCCTGCCGGTGGTGGAGTAGCTGTATGAGCAACTATCACGTCGTGATGGAGGCCGCGTGGCTCGTGCGAGACGTCGAGGATATCGACGACGCCATCGGCGTCGACGGCTCCGAGTCCGGCCGCCGACTCAACGAGGCCGACAAGGAGTACGTCGACGTCGAGGTGGGGCTGACCGACTGCCCGGCCTGTGGCGAGCCGTTCGACTCCGCGTTCATCGCCGCGAGCACCGCCCTCGTTGGGCTGGTGCTCGAAATCGACATCTTCAACGCCGAGAACGAGGAGCACGCCACCCGCATCGCCAAGAGCGAGGTCGGCGGCGCGCTCCGTGACGTGCCTCTGGAGGTCATCCAGACCGTCGAGACCGAGGAGGGCGACGAGGGCGCGAGCGCCGAGTAACTCCCGCCTTCCGAAACGCTTTCAAATTACCTCTAGTTATTCTTGGACATGGAGCTGCCGACACCCGAGGACCTGCGCGAGCGGCGGAACGCGGTGGGACTGACCCAGTCGGCGTTGGCGGAACGCGCCGAGGTGTCCCAGCCGCTGATCGCCCGCGTCGAGAACGACGACGTGGACCCGCGGCTCTCGACGCTCCGGCGGATCGTCGAGGCGCTCGACGAGGCCGAGGGCGAGGTGGTCCGGGCAGCGGACCTCATGCACGAGGACGTGGTCCACGTGAGCCCGGACGACTCGGTCAGCGACGCGGTCGAGCTGATGGACGAGGAGGCGTACTCTCAGCTCCCGGTGATCCAGAACGGCGTCCCGGTCGGCTCGATCTCCCAGTCCGACGTGGTCCACGCCGGCGAGAACGTCGGCGAGCTACCCGTGGCGGAGGTGATGAGCGAGTCGTTCCCGACCGTCGGCGCCGACGCGACCGTCGACGAGATCCGGAACCTGCTGGACCACTACAAGGCCGTGATCGTCACGGAGGGCGGCGAGGCCGCGGGGATCATCACCGAGGCCGACATCGCGAGTCACCTCTCCTAACGTCTGTCGGTCGGGACAGGGGTTACGTCGAGCGGCGTCCTGTAACCCACATCGTCAAAAACATCTCACTCTTCAAAATCGACGGGGATCATTATGTATCGGTCCCAACCCACACTCGGGGGGTTGGATACCCCTTGCGGACCTCGGGAGGGATCGGAGTGGGTTACCGATCGGGAGGCAGTCCAGGTGGCGGTCGCAATCGTCGAACTGACTGCGGAACCCAGACGTGGTGAGGTGTCCGAAACAACGTCTGTCGTCGGTCCACCACGTCAGACGTTGTGGCTCCCCTCACCGCCCCGTCCGGAATACCCCGAGAGCCGTTCGGTCATCAGTTCGTTCACCGACGTACCGGCTGTTTCAGTACGAATAACCCCGCATCAATAGGGTCCCAACAGACCGACTACAGCTCCAGCCCGCGAATACTGACGCCCTCGCCCTCTTCCACCTGCCCGATCACGCGACCGTCGGTCTCCCCGACCAGCGAGTCGGCCCGCTCGGGGTCGACGGCGGCGACGAACCCGGTGCCCATGTTGAACGTCCGGTGCATCTCCTCGTCGCTCACGTCGCCGAGGTCCTGCACGAAGTCGAACACCTCCTGCCGGGGCCAGGGGTCGTCGATCTCGTAGTGATAGTCGCCCAGCCGTTCGAGGTTGGTCCAGCCGCCGCCGGTGACGTGTGCGGCCGCGCGGACGCCGTGCTCGCGCATCGGGTCGAGCAGGTCGGTGTATATCCGGGTCGGTTCGAGGAGGGCGTCGCCGACGGCGTCGTAGCGCTCGCCGGGGTAGGGGTCGGTGTACTGGTACTCCTGCGTGACGGCCTCGCGGGCCAGCGTGAGGCCGTTGGAGTGGATTCCGGAGGACTCCCAGCCCACTAGCGCGTCGCCGACCTCGGCGCTGCCGGGGAAGACGGCGTCTTTCGCCGCCAGCCCCGCGCAGGTGCCCGCGAGGTCCAGCCCCTTCACGACCTCGGGCATCACCGCCGTCTCGCCGCCGACGAGTTCGAGGTCTGCGGCCTCGGCGCCGGCGGCCAGCCCCTGGCCGATCTGCTCGGCGAACGTCTCGTCTGGCTCGTCGACCGCGAGGTAGTCGACGAACGCCACCGGGCGCACGCCGGCGGCGACGAGGTCGTTGGCGTTCATCGCGATGCAGTCGATGCCGACGGTGGAGTAGTCGCCCATCGCTTCGGCGACGAGGAGTTTCGTGCCGACGCCGTCGGTCGCCAGCGCGAGGTAGCGGTCGCCGATGTCGAGCAGGCCGGCGTAGTCGCTGTCGGTGCCCTCGCCCGCGGCGCCGGC
>NZ_JBHUDH010000157.1:7729-8093 GCF_042678005.1 Halolamina salina
CAGCGCGGCCGTCGCCGCCTCGCTGTCGGCGATGTCGACGCCCGCCTCCGCGTAGGTCAGCCCCTCCTCTTCGGTCATGGCAGAAGCGGCGGGAGGACGGCGCAAAAGTCCTCCGCTCCCCTGCTGTTGTGGTTCAAGAGGTGTCGGCTACTGCGTGGGTCGGGCGTTTTCTGCGATGGTGGAGTGCACGGAGTTCGGTGTTTAGGCCGCGGAATCCGGTGTTTGGACCGCAAGCACGACCGCGGAGTGAGCTAGACCACTTGTGACCGCACCGCCCCGCACAGCCCTCACTGCTCGCGGCTCACTCCGTTCGCCGCTCGCTTCGAGGCGGTTTGCCTCGCCTTCGGCGAGTTTTCCCGCCTCG
>NZ_JBHUDH010000157.1:8139-10885 GCF_042678005.1 Halolamina salina
CGCCAACGGTCGGCGCCGGCGGGGGGAGGGGTGGGGACTCGGTACTGTGCCGGGCACGAGGCCCGGCACATTGCGGTCGCAAGTGGCCAAGCATCGAGACGCCGTTGCCGTGGCTGATGCGGTAGTCAACGAATCAGCCGAAAACCGAGAATCCGTCCTAGAACCCGATACCCAGCACGAACACGACGAACACCGTCACTGCGACACTGGGCACGAACACCGCGGCCCAGACGGCCTTGCTCCAGCCGATGATCGTCTTCCCGTCGAGCGCACCGATGGGGATCATGTTGAACGCCGCGAGGAACAGGTTCACTGCGAGTCCCTTCCCCCCGATCTCAACGAGCAGACCGACACCGAAGGTACTGCCAGCCAGCCACAGTGGGACGAACACGATCGTCAGCACGAGGTTCACCGCCGGCCCGGCGAGCGCGATCAGCCCGTGCTGGCGCTCGGTCAGCCGGCCGCGGTGGTGGACCGCCCCCGGCGCGGCGAAGATGAACCCCAAGAAGGCGCTCATGATCGCGAGGAACAGCATGTTGTACTCCGCGCGGAACGCCGCGATGTTGCCGTAGCGCACGACCATCACCTTGTGCCCGAGTTCGTGGAGCAGAAACCCGACCCCGGCGGTCAGCAGCGACACGACGAGCGCGATCGCGAACATCGTCGGATTCCCGGTGAGCAACGCGATCGCACGATTCCCGCCGCCGGCGAAGAAGATCGTGAACGCCAGCCCCAGCGCGAGCCACGCGATCAGGAGGTCCTGAATCTCCTGAGCCGAGAACCGCAGCGACGGCTCGGGGTCGAAGCGCCCCCGCCCACGCTCGGACCCGGGCACGCTCACGCGACCCACCCCCAGACGGTGCGGGCGCTGTTACGCGCCCCCTCGATCAGGAGGTCCGGCACCGCCGCGACGCCGCCGATATCGCCGAAGAAGGCGGGCAGCACGTACAGCGCGAACAGGAACGACGCGACGAAGCTGCCGACGTTCGTCAGCGCGACGATCATGATGAGCTTGAACAACGGCACCTCGAACATCTGGCCTACCAGTTCGACCAGCGGCGTCTCCTGATCGTCGAGCAGCGCGTTCAGCGTGTCGATGTCGCCGACGTTGACCGTCGTGTACCGGAGTTCGACGTAGCCCGCGAACCAGCCCGGCGCGAGCAGCGGATTGACCGAAGTCAGCCACGCGACCGAGCCGCCGACCAGCGCCGACGGCCAGCGCGCGCCCGCGATCCGGGCGAGCCCGGCCGCGAAGAGTCCGTTGACGACGAACCACGCCCCGAACAGTTCGAGCAGGAAGCGGTCCTCGACGCCGGCCATCGCGAGCAGCACGAAGAAGGCGACGAAGGCCGCGGTGATGCCGACGGCGACGATCTTCCCCCACGGGAGCAGGCGCTCTTTCTGCCCGGTCAGCGACGACTTCGGCGGCAGTCGCTCGGGGTGGGCGAGGTACTCCTCGATCCCCTGCTGGTGGCCTGCGCCGACGATCGCGACCACGTCCTTCCCCTGCTCGCGCAGTTCGACGAGGTTGTGGGCGATGTAGGCGTCGCGCTCGTCGATCAGGGCCTCGGCCCCGCCGGGGGAGAACTCCCGGAACTCCTCCATCATCGCGGTCACCACGTCCGTATCCGTCAGCTCGTCGGGGTCGAGCAGCTCCTCCATCTCCTCGTCGGCCGACTCGCCCTCGTCGACGACCAGCCCCATGGCGGCCGCGACGACGGCGCCGACGAGCAGCGCCCCGGCGAGCCCGAGCGTCATCGACCCGACCGCGGTGATCACGAAGTCGCCGAGGTACTGTGTGACCAGCGCGTCGGTCAGGCCGCGGTCGACGCCCGCGAGCTCGCCGACGACGATCGCGCTCGCACCGGCGACACCCAGCGCCAGCACGTCGTCGTCCAACACGCGCAGCGTCACCTCGGAGAGCACGTACGCCGACACCAGCCCGACCAGCGTGCTGCCGGTGAGGCCGACGAGCAGCGGTTGGGTGACGCCGACCGCGCCGCCGAAGATCCCGAGGATCGGGCCGAGCACGATCCCCACCAGCAGGCCGAACACGACGCCGCCGATCCGTGGGTCGGTGATCCCGAACGCCAACGAGCCGACGACTCGGAGCTTCTCGAACAGGCTCATCCGCGCCCAGAACCGCCGGATCGTCTCCTGGATGTCCCGATCGACCAGCGCGAGTTCGATGCCGAGATCCTCCGCGGTCTCGACGGCCGCGAGCATCTCCGCGCCGGGCTGGATGTCGAAGCGGTCGCCCATCCGTGCCTGCACGTACGAGAGCATCCAGTACGCGAGGAACTGGAACACGGTGTTCCCCTCGAGCAGGTCGCCCGCGGTCAGGTCCTCCGGCTCCTCGCCGCGCATCTGGCTGTACCGCCCCTCGTCCAGTTCGACGGCGACCACGTCCGGGCGCTCCTCCTCGATGGTCTCCTCGACCTCCCGGACGCTCTCGGCGGAGACGTGCGCGGTCCCCACGACCCGCACGCTGCCGTCCGACTCACTCATTGAGAGCGGTTCCGCCCCCGTGGGCCTTGACCGTGACGAAGCGCGCTCCCCACCCCGAACCGTTTTGCTCGCCGCCGTCCCAGCCCGGGGCGTGTTCGAGAACCGCGAGAGCCACGCCCGCTCGCCAGCCCACGAGGTCGCGCTCGACTGCCTCGCGGCGGGCGTCCGGCGTGCCGACCCCGAGCACGCGACCCGCGACGCCGTCGCCGTCGAGGACGACCGCCTCGAGATCACCGCC
>NZ_JBHUDH010000158.1:0-587 GCF_042678005.1 Halolamina salina
CTCAAGTTGGTCACGCACCGTGTCAGCGTTCCCAGTGACGCTTTCAGCGAATTCATCGACCTCTTCTCGGAGGTTCTCGTTATCATTCTTGTCAATAGACTCTCGAAGAGCCGTCGTCCGTTGTGCCGTGATTCCGATGATCTGCCGGAGGAATTCGGATGGATCGGCAGGACTCGGAGATCCGATTAATTCTTCAGTAAAGTCCCGGACATCCATCGAACTGGCCATCCGCTCGCGTTGATCACCGAGCGGGCCGTTCTCTTGGGAGAGGACGAGCTGACCGATCGTGACGACGAGTGTCGTCCCAGTCACGATGACCGTGATCATCGTCGAGAACATCGTGTCGGTCATGTCGCCGGACTCGATTTGCTGTGAAAACGGTGGATCGAGGACAGCGACGGCGATGACGAATGCGACGAACACGGCACTGGTCAGGACGATGGAGACGAGAAAGCGGTTCGCGCGCAGCAGCAACCAGAGTTTAATCCGACTCTCGCCTGAGCGCTCACGCATCGTGTTGGCCGTACTGATGTCGGTCTTGTCAGTCATACTGGCTCACCCGATTGGGCAGGTCGCTTGAAAACGAG
>NZ_JBHUDH010000159.1:0-4011 GCF_042678005.1 Halolamina salina
CGACCGCTCCCGCGATCGGCGACAGATCGGTCTGTGGGGCGTCGGGGTGGTCCGTGGCGACTTCGGGTGCGCCGGGGGCGAGCGGCCGGCTCACGGCTCCGGTTCCGGCGCCTCCAACGACTCCTGTACCTCGTCGATCAGCTCCGACGGTGGCTCGTCTCTGAGTTCGTCGAACAGCACCACGCTGATCGGCAGCGTCGGCGCGCCGGTGACGAGGTTCTCCATCAGCACCAGGCGTTCGCGCGCCCGGGACATCCCGACGTAGAACACGCGGCGCTCGTTGTCCGTCAGCATCGGGACGGGATCGGTCGTCTTGGTGAACTCCTCGTCGCCCGGGATGTCGAGCCCCTGCTGGTCGGCCTGGGCGGCCATCTGTTCGACCACCTTCTCGGTCAGGTCGGTCGCGACGAACACGTGGTCGGCCTCGCGACCCTTCGCGGAGTGGATCGTGCCGACGCGGACGCGGTCGGGGTCCATCCCCTCGTAGTCGCCCTCGAAGTACGCCTTCATCGACTTGCGCTGGAACGAGGTGATCTTCCGGGCCATGTCCGCCGCGCTACGCGGGTCGGGCATGAACGGCACCACGTCCTCGACGGCGTCGGGCGCGACCGGGATCTCCGCGAGGTCGTCCGTCGCGGACTGCTCCTCGACCTCGTCGATCAGGTCGTAGAGGTCGTCGCGATCGCCGCCGCCGAAGGCGGACTCCTGGAGGATATCCGCCAGCCGCCGCGCTTGGAGCGCGGTGAGTCGCTCGCCGGCCTCGACGGCCTCGATCGCCCGAACGTAGTCGGTCAGCCGGTCGGTCCAGAGCCGCTGGTCGGTCAGCGAGGAGAACGGCATCCCCTCGTCGATGAACTCGTCGACGAAGTCGAACATCTGGTAGCGGGCCCGGAACAGCAGCATCACGCTCCCGTCGCCGTCCTCGCGGGCGTTCTCCTGCTCGATCGTGTGCCGGACGTTCCGCACCAGTTCGAGCATCGACGGCGACTCGGCGGCCTCGACGGTGCCGCCCTCCTTCCGGGGCCGGAGGTCCTTCTCCTGTCGCTTGTCGATGTGCCGGATCTCCTTGTTGACGACGTTGAGCACGCGGGAGGGCAGGCGGTAGGAGTTCGGCAGCACCACGTCCTCGTCGACCTCCTCGTCGAGCAGCAGGTCGGGGTCGGCGCCCTGCCAGGCGTACACGACCTGGTCGTCGTCGCCGGCGATCAGCGCCTTCTCCAGGTGGGGTTTCCACTCCTCGTACACCTTCGACTGCAGCGTCGTGATGTCCTGGAACTCGTCGATGATCAGGTAGTCGACGTTGGGCTGGAGCGAGCGCTGGGCGACGCGTTCGAGCATGTCGGCGAAGCCGATGACGCCGTTCTCCCCCTTGTAGCTGCGCCAGCCGCGGATCGCCTCGGGCACGTCGAGGCGGTCGTCGTCGGAGGGCCACGTCGGCGTGTACTTGTTCCCCTCCTGTGCGTTGGGGTCGATGTCCGGCGGGAGGCGGACCTCCTCTACGTCCCACTTGAACGGCACATCGTACCAGTCGGCAACGTCGCGGTCGGTGCGCTGGAGCCACTGGGAGGTGGCGATCACCTTGTTGCCCAGCGTCGTCGATCGCGCGGTCCGTCGGCCGGCGCCGGACTTCTCGTCCTCGTACTCGACGCCGTACTCCTCACAGAACTCCTCCTTGTCGCTCTCGCCGACCACGTCGCCCCGCGAGAGGTCGAGCAGCTCGTACGCCTTCGCGTGCATCGTACAGACGTTGCCCTGTAGCGCCCGCGGCGTCGTGTCGAGGCGCTCGGCGAGCCGCTCGCGGATCTCCGCGGCGGCGGCGCGAGTGTAGGAGACCACGAGCACGTCCCGAACGGTGACGTCCTCGTCCTCGAGCAGCTCCTCCACCCGATCGAGGAGGGCCGTCGTCTTCCCGCTCCCGGGGCCGCCGAACAGGCGCGTGACGTGCGCGTCCGTCTCGGTCATTGGAGGTTACAAGGACCCATCCCCCATAAGGGAGTGGGTTCGCGAGAAAGGCGAGAACGGAGCGTCCGTGGCTCAGGGCCGCCAGCCACAGACCGAACACTCCACCGCGTTGGACTCGTGAAGGCCGCCGCAGTCCGGACACTGTTTCTTGTTGTAGGACTCCTCCCATCCCCGTGTGTCGTGCCCACGGTCTTCGAGGAACTCGTCGAACAGTTCGTCGGCGGAGTGCTGCTCTGACGTCGCCATGCATGTCACAGTATGCCACACGACTAAGTAAATCTTGTGCCCCTATGCCACACCCCCTCCGCGTCGACGCTCCCCCCACCGGCGTCGACGGCGCGGGCCGCACGACCGTCGGCCCGAGAACACTCCGTAGAGGGAAGGTTCTTAAGGTAATCGACGGTACGACGAGGCATGGGACTGTTCGACCGACTCCGGGGCGAGAGCGATCCCCGAGTCGTCTTCCTCGGTATCGACGGCGTGCCGTTCAGTCTGCTCGACGAGCATCCGGACGAGTTCCCGAACTTCGCCGCGCTCGCCGAGGAAGGGAGTGCCGGTCCGATCGACAGCATCGTCCCGCCCGAATCGAGCGCCTGCTGGCCCTCGCTCACGACCGGCGTCAACCCCGGCGAAACCGGCGTCTACGGCTTCCAAGACCGTGAAATCGGCACGTACGACACGTACGTCCCGATGGGCCGGGACGTGCAGGCCACCCGCCTCTGGGACCGCGTCGCCAACGACGGCCGCGACGCGACGGTGCTGAACGTCCCGGTGACGTTCCCGCCCCAGCGCAACGTCCAGCGCATGGTCTCGGGCTTCCTCTCGCCGTCGGTCGAGAAGGCCGCCTACCCCGACGCGCTCGCCGAGTACCTCCAGTCGATCGACTACAAGATCGACGCCGACGTGAAGCAGGGCCACGAGGACAAGTCGGCGTTCATGCAGGACGCCCACGCGACGCTCGACAAGCGCTACGAGGCGTTCAAACACTACCTCGATCAGGACGACTGGGACCTCTTCTTCGGCGTGTTCATGACGACCGATCGGGTGAACCACTTCCTGTTCGAGGACTACGAGCGCGACGGTCCCGAGAAGGAGGCGTTCATGAAGTTCTACCGGCAGGTCGACGAGTACATCGGGAAGATCCGCGAGGACCTCCCCGACGACGCCACGCTGATCGTCGCCTCCGACCACGGGTTCACCAGCCTCGACTACGAAGTCCACCTCAACGAGTGGCTGGAGCAGGAGGGCTGGCTCTCCTACCAGGAGGAGGGCCACGAGGAACTCGGGGACATCGCCGACGACACGCGGGCGTACTCGCTGATCCCCGGGCGGTTCTACATCAACCTCGAGAACCGCGAGCCCCGCGGGAGCGTCCCCGAGGGGAAGTACGACGAGGTCCGCGACGAGCTCAAGGCGGAGCTCGAAGCGCTCGAAGGTCCCGACGGGCGGAAGGTCTGCGAGCGCGTCGTCGAGAAGGAGCAGGCGTTCCGCGGCGACCACGACGACATCGCGCCGGACCTGGTGGCGATCCCCAACCACGGGTTCGACCTCAAGGCCGGCTTCACCGGCGGCACCGACGTGTTCGCCGAAGGCCCGCGGAACGGGATGCACAGCTTCGACAACGCCTCGCTGTTCATCGACACCCCCGACGCGAACATCGAGGACAGCGACCTGCTCGACATCGCGCCGACGATCCTCGACATGATGCAGGTCGACTTCAGCCGAACCGAGTTCGACGGCGCGAGCCTCGTTCGGAACTGACTCTCAGGTCGTCGTACTCTGTGTTTTCCCCCTGAATTGAGGGTGTTTCGTATCGACGCCCGGTCGTGAGGGGGAGGGTAGCTCGATTCGGTGACTTCTGGAACGGTGACTGAGACAGCAGCTCGATCGTCGGCTTCAGCAATGGCGACCGCGACAACAGCTCGACCGGCGACTTCTGGAACGGCGACCGCGACAGCAACAGCACCTCGATCGTTGGCACCTTGTGACCGCACCGCCCCGCACAGCCCACAGACCTCCCCAGCCGACTCGCTCCCTACGGTCGCTCGT
>NZ_JBHUDH010000160.1:0-675 GCF_042678005.1 Halolamina salina
CGACGGCGACGATCAGCAGCGTCCGGTAGCTCGCGAGCAGGGGGTCGACCGCCGCAGCCGGCTCGATCCACGGCGGGCCGAGCGTCACCAACTCGAACAGCACCGCGGCCGCGAGCAGCGGGAGCAGGAAGCGGTAGCCCCACAGCACCGAGACGGGCGTGAGATGCGCGCTCGCGAGCGCCACGCCGGTCACGACGGTCAGGACCGCCAGCCCCTGCGGGTCGGTGTGGGCGAACGCGGCGGCGGCGAACGCGAGCTGGACCGCCAGCTTCGTCCGCGGGTCGAGTCGGTGGGCGAGCGAGTCGCCGGGCTCGTAGCGGAGCATCAGTCGGCTGTCGCCTCGGTTTCGGGGGCGCGGACGCCGTAGTCGGGCAGTTCGGCGGCCGCCTCGTCGGGGGGTGCGTCGACGACGACCCGCCCGTCGGCAAGACAGACCACGCGCTCGGCGTCGCCGAGCAGGTCCCGGAGGTCGTGGGTGACCACGATCAGTCCCGTGCCGTCGGCGTGAAGCTCGCGCAGGTGCCCGAGCAGGCGGTCGCGTGCGGGCGAATCGAGCCCGGTGAACGGCTCGTCGAGCACGAGGTGGTCCGGCTCCATCGCCAGCGCCCCCGCGACCGCGAGGCGCTCGCGCTCGCCGCCCGACAGCGACTCGATCCGGTCGGCCTCGCGGCCGTC
>NZ_JBHUDH010000161.1:0-13841 GCF_042678005.1 Halolamina salina
GGCGGTCGAGGGACCGCCGGACGGGATCCTGCTCACTCGGGCGCTCGACAGCGTGGTCCGGACCACCAGCCGCGCGGAGACGCTCGGCGAGGTCGCCCTCCAGCGCGGCGTTCGGTCCTGACACCGTTTCCCTGCCTCGTGTTAACACGACCACCGCCAACGGCGGGCTTAACACCCACGGCGTGAACTATCCACACACATGCGAGAGGACTTCCTGCTTCTCAACCCCGGGCCAGTCCCGATGAGCGCCGAGGCGCGCGAGGCGATGAGCGAGCCGATGGTCTCCCACCGCTCGGCGGCGTTCGAGGCGGTGTACGAGCGCGCACAGGACGGGCTGGAGTACGTGTTCGAGCGCTCGACGCCCGAGGAGGCGCGAGCGGCCCAGGGCGGCGAGGCGCTGGTCCTCAACGGGACGGCGACGATGGGGATGGAGGCCGCCGTCGCGAACCTCGTCGACGGGGACGACGAACTCGTCGCGGTCGTCAACGGGAAGTTCGGCCGGCGGTTCAAGCGCATCGCCGAGCGCCACTGCGAGGTGTCGGCAGTCGAGTTCGACTGGGGCGACCCCGTCGACGTGGACGCGGTCGCCGACGCGGTGACCGACGAGACTGAAGTTGTAACGGTCGTCCACAACGAGACGAGCACGGGACTGCTGAACCCCGTCCCGGAGATCGGCGAGATCGCCGCGGAGCACGACGCCCGCTACGTCGTCGACGGCGTCACCTCGATCGGCGGCGACGAGTTCCGGATCGACGACTGGGGGGTCGACATCGCGGTCACGGACGGGCAGAAGGCGCTCGCGGCGCCGCCGGGAATCTCCGCGCTGTACGTCGCCGACGACGTCGACGCCCACGTCGACGGCGAGGGGGCGCCGTTCTACGAGGACCTCGACTGGCACAGCCGGAAGGCGAGCCAGCACCAGACCCCCTTCACCAGCGCGGTGCCGCTGTTCCGCGGGCTCGCGGTCGCGGTCGAGGAGATCCAAGCCGAGGGGATGGGCGACCGCATCGCCCGCCACCGCCGGCAGTCGACCGCGTTCCGCGAGGCGATGTGGGCGATGGGGTTGGAGTCGTTCCCGGAACTGAACGACGAGAGCAGCTACTCGAACACGCTGACGGCGATCGAACTCCCTGAGGGTGCACGCGAGGAAGACAGCGGCGCGTTCTTCGACGCCGTGGTGGAGCGCGGCGTGTCGATCTCGGGCGGGCAGGCCCACCTCGGCGGCGAGATATTCCGCGTGAGCAACATGGGGAACCTCACGAGTGACCAACTGCTGCGGGGGGTCCGGACGATCGGCGAGGCGTTCGAGCAGGTCGGCGTCGACGTGGACACCGAGGCGGGGGTCGAGACCGCGCGGCGGGAACTGGACGCGTAAGCGTCAGTCGAGCAGCCCGGTCCGCTCGAACAGCCCTTCCAGCGCGTCCATCGTCGTCACCACGTCGTCGCAGTGCGGTTCGACCGCGTCCTTCGGCTCGAACCCGACCGCGTGGCCCGCCGCCTTCAGCATCGGTAGATCGTTCGCGCCGTCGCCGACCGCGACGGTGGTCGCGAGATCGGCGCCGTACTCCGTACAGAGATCCGCGAGCGCGTCGTCTTTCGTCCCCTCGATCAGCGGTCCCTCGACCTCGCCCGTGAGTTCGCCGTCCGCGGTCGGGAGGTCGTTGGCGACGATCCGGTCGACGCTTGCGCCGTCGCGTTCGAGGGCCGCCTCGACGCCGGGGGTGAAGCCGCCGGTGAGGATCGCCGTCGTGTGGCCGGCGTCCTGCAGCCGTTCGAGTACGTCGGCGGCGCCCCGCCGGAGCGCGGTCTCCTCGTACGCCGCGGCGGCCTCGTGGTCGGGCAGCCCTTCGAGCATCGCCGCGCGCTCCCGGAGGCTCTCGGCGTAGGAGAGTTCCCCGCGCATCGCGCGGGCGGTGATGTCGCCGATCGCCTCGGCGACGCCGTACCGTTCGCCCAGTGCCACCAGCATCTCCGCCTCGGAGAGCGTGCCGTCGAAGTCGAACGCGACGAGGGTCACGGGCGTACTGCGTCGTCGGGGGTAATCGGTGTTTCCCTGTGGACGTTTCTGTGTATCGGACTCATCCAGTCTGACAATCTATACACGCACCTGTATATTTATCGTGGGTGTCGGTGTCACGCTGGAGAAAGCGTTAACCCCCGTGGAGAGTTCACTCGGGGCATGAAGGTACTCATCACGGACCCGATCGCCGACGCCGGGATCGAACGGCTCCGGGCGGCGGGCCACGAGGTCGTCACCGCCTACGACGCCGCCGGCACGGCGCTGCTCGACGCCGTCGCCGACGCCGACGCGCTGATCGTCCGCTCCGGCACCGACGTGACCGAGGAGCTGTTCGCGGCCGCGCCGAAGCTCCAGATCGTCGGCCGCGCGGGCATCGGCGTCGACAACATCGACATCGACGCCGCCACCGACCACGGCGTGATCGTCGCGAACGCGCCCGAGGGGAACGTCCGCGCCGCCGCCGAGCACACCGTCGGGATGACGTTCGCGACCGCGCGATCGATCCCGCAGGCCCACGGGCGCATGGTCGAGGGCGCGTGGGCGAAAGGGGAGTTCCTCGGCACCGAACTCAACGGCAAGACGCTCGGCATCGTCGGCCTCGGCCGCGTCGGGCAGGAGGCCGCCAAGCGCCTCGGCGCACTGGGGATGGAGCTGGTGGCCTACGACCCCTACATCAGCGAGGAGCGCGCCGAGCAGATCGGCGCCGAACTGGTCGAACTCGACGAGTGTATCGACCGCGCGGAGTTCCTCACGGTCCACGTCCCACTGACCGACGAGACGGAGGGGCTGATCGGCGAGGAGGAACTCGCACAGATGGAGGACGGCTACGTGATCAACGTCGCCCGCGGCGGCGTCGTCGACGAGGCGGCGCTGGCGGACGCGGTCGAGGACGGCGTCGTCGCCGGCGCCGGGCTGGACGTGTTCACCGACGAGCCGCTCCCGGAGGGGTCGCGCCTCCGGGAGGTCGAGGACATCGTGCTGACCCCCCACCTCGGCGCCTCGACCGCCGAGGCGCAGGAACACGTCGCCGTCGCGACCGCCGAACAGGTGCTCGCCGCGTTCGCGGGCGAGCCGGTGATGAACGCGCTCAACGCCCCCTCGGTCGACGAGAGCGCGTTCCCGCGGATCGAGCCGTACATCGGCCTCGCGGAGACCGCCGGCCGGGTCGCCGCGGAACTGTTCGACGGCCGGATCGAGACGGTCGAGGTAAGCTACGCCGGCGAGATCGCCGAGGAGGACGTGGAGCTGGTCACCGCCAGCGCGCTGCAGGGGGCGTTCGCGCCGCTTGAGTGGCAGGTGAACGCGGTCAACGCGCCCCGGGTCGCCGAGGAGCGCGGCGTCGACGTGACCGAGACGAAGACTCGAAGCTCCGAGGACTTCCGGAGCCTGCTGACGGTGACTGTCGGCGACGGGACCGACGAGCTCGCGGTGTCGGGGACGCTGTTCACGGGCGAGGAGCCGCGGCTCGTCTCCATCGACGGCTACCGCGTCGACGCGCTCCCGCACGGCCACATGCTCGTCGCGCGCAACGAGGACGCGCCGGGCGTGATCGGCCTGATCGGCACCGTGCTCGGCGAGCACGGCGTCAACATCGCGGGGATGTACAACGCCCGCGAGACGATCGGCGGCGAGGCGCTGACGGTGTACAGCCTCGACGACGACGTGCCCGAGGACGCGCTGGCGGAGCTGACCGGCGACGACCGGATCATCGACGTGCGGCAGCTGTCGCTCTGACTTCCGGCCCGCTTCGCAGATCGGCCGGGTTAGCACCGTTTCCGTACTGGTTCGTGACGGCATTCATTGTCCCGCAGCCACAAGCGCGAGCGATGGACGGACTCCCCGAACACGACGTCCCCGACGAGGTCGAGACCGATGACTGGGCGCTCGCGGTTCGCGGGAGCGTCGGCCAGCCCCGGACGTTCGACGCCGCCGACCTCGCCGACCTCCCGATGGAGACGTTCTCCGAGGACTTCGACTGTGAAGCCGGCTGGGTCGCGGAGGGGCTGTCGTGGCGCGGCGTCCGTGTCGGCGACCTCCTCGACCACGTCGAGCCGTCGCCGGAGAGCCGGTTCGCGCTCGTCCACGCGATGGACGGCGACTACGCCTGTGCCTTCCCGCTCGATCGGCTCGAGAGCGCGGTGCTGGCGCTCGAACTCGACGGCGAACCGCTCCCGACGGTACACGGCGGGCCGGCGCGGTTGATCCCGACCGGCGACGGCGACTGCTGGGAGAGCGTCAAGTGGGTGGCGGCGATCGAACTGGCGGCCGACCGGCCCGAGGACACCGCCCGCGAGATCGCGCTCGGCCGGGTTGAGTGACGCCCACAGGTCGCCGGGTCCGATAGGGATATGCCCCTCCCCGTGCCACCGACACGCATGATCGGTGAGCGTCGATGAGCGGGGCGGCGGAACAGTACGTCGACGACCACGAGGACGAACAGTTGGAGGACCTGTTCTCGCTGCTCGCCCAGCCCTCGATCAGCGCGACCGGGGAGGGCGTCGCCGACTGCGTGGAACTGGTCCAGTCGCTCTGTCGGACGTACGGCTTCGACGACGCGATGCGGGTGGAGACGGCCGGCCAGCCGGCGGTCATCGCCCGCGCCGACGCGGCCGAGGAGGCGGTCGAGGGCGAGGAGGCCTCGACCGTGTTCGTCTACGGCCACTACGACGTACAGCCGGCCGACCCCGACGAGTGGACGACGCCGCCGTTCGAGCCGACGATCCGCGAGGGGCCGGACGGCCGTGAGCGCATCTACGCCCGCGGCGCCGGCGACAACAAGGGGCAGTGGTTCGCCCACCTCTGTGCGGTGCGCGCGCTGCGGGAGACGACGGGCCTTCCGATCAACGTCACCCTCCTGCTCGAAGGCGAGGAGGAGAGCGGCAGCCCCAACCTCGACGAGGTGGTCCGGGAGTACGCCGACGTGCTGAGCGTTGCATACCTCGCGTTCCTCGCCGACGGCCCGATCGACGCCTCGGGGCGCCCGCACGTCCTCATGGGCGCCCGCGGGATGCAGTACGTCCAGATCGACGTGACCGGGCCGAACCGCGACCTCCACTCCGGGAACTACGGCGGGCCGGTCCCCAACCCCGCGTGGGAGCTGGTCCGGATCGTCGCCTCGCTGAAGGACGAGTCGGGCCGGGTCGCTGTCGACGGCTTCTACGACGACGTGCGCCCGATCGAGGCGGAGGACCGCGAGGCGCTCGACGCGATGCCGTTCGACGCCGAGGCGATCAAAGCCGACCTCGGCATCGACCGGTTCGCCGAGGGGCCGGGCGACAGCTACCTCGAGAAGCTGCTGTACTACCCCACCTGCAACATCTGTGGCCTCTCCTCGGGCTACGGCGGCGAGGGGAGCAAGACCGTCCTCCCCTCGACGGCGACGCTGAAGATGGACATGCGCCTCGTCGCGGATCAGGACCCCGACGCGATCTACGACGCCTTCGAGGAACACGTCCACGAGCACGCGACCGGCGTCTGTGACGTGGCGGTGACGAAGATGGGCCAGATGCACCCCCAGCGGACGCCGCTTTCCCACCCGATCCGCGAGCCGGTGATGGAGGCCGTCGCGGCCGCGTGGCCGACCGAGCCGATCCTGAAGCCGACCCTCGGCGGCTCGCTGCCGACCGCGGTGTTCGAGCGGGAGTTGGGGCTGCCCTGCGTGACGGTGCCGTACGCGAACGAGGACGAGAACAACCACTCGCCCGACGAGAACCTCGCGCTTTCCTGCTTCCGGAGCGGGATCCGGACCAGCGTCGAGCTGTTCGAGACGCTTTAGAACGCCAGCCCGTCGTCGACGGGCCGTTCCTCGGTCGCGACGACGACGCCGGCGTCCGTGCTGATCTCGGGGTCGGCGTAGTTCAGCACGCCGACGGAGGCGTCGGCGCTCAGCCGGGCTTCGACGGCCGCTTCGGGGTCCGAGACGGTGTCGGGCAGGACGAAGCCGCTGGTGAGGCTGACGCGGTCCTCCTCGGTGTCGGGGACGCCGAACCCGAGTGCGACGGCCGTGGGCGTGGTCTCGCCGACCTCGATCCCGACGTCGTCGCCCATCGAGATCTGGGTGTAGGACTCCTGACCGACCGCGGACTGGATCGAGGCGAGCGGCCCGTCGTTGCTCGTCCGGCGCGCGCCATCCTCGCGGGCGTCGATCAGCGACTCGATCGCCGCCCGGTCCCGGTCGCCGTTCGAGGAGATGGCGATCCGGCTGTCGCCGACGCCGACGAGGTAGGAACTGAGCGTCGCGTCGACGCGGTAGAGCTCGTAGCCGCTGTACGTGCTGTTGACGGTCTCCGCGTCGAGCTCCTGTCGGTAGGCCTCGATCATCGCCGAGCGGTCGAACTCCGCCTCGACGCCGTACAGCGAGGTGGTCCACCCGCCGTTGTAGTAGACGGCATCGAGTTCGCCGAACTCCATGGTCGGCACCGGCGGTTCGAGGAACGCCGCCATCAGGTCGTAGCGGTCGCCGAGCACGTAGCGTGCCTCGGCCAGATCGACCGGCTCCATCGCCCGGATCGACTCGCCGCTCCGGTTGGCGCCGCTGCCCTCCCGTTCGGGGGTCCACCGGCCGTAGACGGTCGCGCTCCCGCCGAGAACGCCGGAACAGCCGGCGAGGCCGGCGAGGGCGGCCGCACTGCCGGCTCGGAGGGCGTCACGTCGCGTCAGCGTGGATCGGTCCATAACGAAGCGTTGCGCTACCGATTCAAAAACGTTTGTCGGTGGAAACTACGAAAGAAAGTCACACGCGTTGTCTCAGACGACGTCGTCGAGCAGGGCGACGAACTCGTCTGAGTCCAGATCGTTGAGATCGTCGCTGAGCACGTCCTCGAGCTCCGCGATCCGGTCGGTGAGCTGTTGGTACCGCTCGTCCTCGGACAGCACGTGGTCGGGGTTCTCGGACTCCAGCGTCGCCCGCTTCTCGACCAGCCGGTAGTACTCCCGGAGCTGGTCGTCCTGCTTGTCCCGGTCGAGCAGCGTCCGGACGGTTTCGTTGAGCTGATCGTGGTCGACCGGCTTGGAGAGGTAGGCGTCGAACGGCATCTCGACGATGTCGAGGTCGGGCGTGACCGCCGTCATCATCACGACCCGGGGGTCGGCCTGCCGGTCCTGCATCGCGTCGAGCACGTCACGCCCCGAGAGCCCGGGCATCATCCGGTCGAGCACCACGACGTCGACTGCCGGATCGAGTATCGATAGCGCCGTCTTGCCGTCCGCGGCCGTCCGCACCTCCCACTCGTCGTCGAGCCAGAGGTCGTAGGTGGCTCGAACGTCGTACTCGTCCTCGACGACGAGCACGACGGGAGTTCTCGAGGACTCGGTAGGCGCCATCGTACTGTAGAGTGTTCACCCGGCTGACTAAAAGGAATGTGGCCGATTCGGGGAAACGAATCAGGCGTCGTGCTCCCCGTCGTCGCTCCGCGGGAGCGTCACGACGAACCGCGCGCCCTCGGGGTCGTTGTCCCCGACGTGGACGTCGCCGCCGTAGCTGTCGACCATCGTGTCGATGAAGAAGAGGCCGAACCCGGAGCCGCCGGGACCGCCACCGGCCGCGTGGGAGACGCCGCGGCGGAACACCTGATCGCGCTCGGACTCGGGGATGCCCGGGCCGTTGTCGGCGACCTCGATCCGTACCTCGTCGCCGTCCGCGATCGCCCGGACCTCGACCTCTATCTGCTCCTTATCGTTGTGTTCGACGGCGTTCCGCAGGAGGTTCGTCAGCACGTCGTCGAGGATGTCGTCGGCCTCCGCCCGGAGACCGTCCTCGATCGCCGTGTCGACGACGACCTCGGGGTAGTTGCTCCGGAACGTCTCGATCCGCTTGGTCAGCACCCCCGTGAGGTCGACCGGCTCGGTGTCGGTCCCCTCGGCGAGCGTGTCGAGGGCGGTCCGGATCCGGTCGATCTGGTCGGATATCTCGCGGGACCGCGAGAGGATCGTGGTCGCGAACTCCCCGTTGCGGCCCGTCAGCTCCTCGCGCAGGATCTCGGCGCGGGAGTCGATCACCATCATCCCGTTCTGGACGTCGTGGCGAAGCAGCGAGTGGAGGAACTCGAGCTGGTCGGTGCGCTCCTCGAGCTCCCGTTCGCGTTCGCTCTTCTCGCGGGCCAGCCGTTCGGTGCGCTCGCTCAGTAGCTGCTCCCGCTCCTTCCCGGCGGTGATGTCCGGTAGCACGGCGAACGTCTCGTCGTCGGCGACGTGGACCGTCCGCAGGTCGTAGAACCGCCCGTCGGTCAGCCCGTCGTCGTTCCGCGTGCTCGGCGACAGGATTTCGGGCGGGACGCTGATCTCCTCGTGGTAGGGCTCGCCCCTGAGCGTCGCCTGCACGAACTGGTCACGGTCGAACGCGCTGCCTGCCGGGGCGTCGGCGGCGTCGAGCAGTTCGGAGAACCCCACGGTGAACGTCTCCTCGAACGCCGGGTTCTCCCGCCCGGCGCTGAGCCCGCCGTCGTGGTGGTCCAGCGCGACGATCCGGACCGCGGTGTCCTCGAAGAACGACCGGAACCGATCGCGTTCGGCGGTGAGCGCGCGGTGCTCCTGCCGTCGCTGCACGTCGTAGAGGCCGGCGCCGAACGCCGCCACCGAGCCGAGTAACACGCCGTCGGCGGCCAGCACGTACGGCTTGAGTCGCCCCATCGCCCAGAGCTGGAGCAGGATCACGATCGCGTAGATCCCGGTCGCGAGCAGCGTCGCGCCGAGGGTCCACTTCGCCGCGAGCAGCACGTCGCGCTCCGGCCACTCCTGCCGGGAGAGCCAGACGCCGCCCCCCACCAGCAGCAGTGCCAGCGCGATCAGCACGGCGTTCTCTACCAGCGTCGCCGCGACCCCCCAGCCGAGGTTGCTCGTGTCGTCCCAGATGTCGTACGCCGGCACCCCGAGCAGCGCGACTCCGACCGCGCTCACCGCGGCGGCGGCGAGCCGAGCGCGCCGACTCCCCGCGTGTACGCTCCCGTCCGCGGGGAAGTCGACCCAGCCGCTCCCGGAACTGTCACCGCTCATACTACTCCGTCGAATCCGGAGCCGGATAGTTTTCGGGGCCGTCACCCCCGCGTCGGCGCCCGCCGGGCGGACGTCGGGCCGCCCGGGCCAGTACGGATAAATCACTGGCGGAACGAGCCGTGTACCCGCGCCCGATCATGCTCGACACGACGCTCGGACAGGTCGCGACGGTGCTGCTGACGGTCGTCGGCCTCTGGATCGGCGCGCGACTGCTCGTCGACGCCGTGATCCGGCTGGCGAAGCGCTTCGGCCTCTCCGACCTCACCATCGGCCTCACCGTCGTCGCGGTCGGCACGTCGACGCCGGAGTTGGCCGTCTCCATCGACGCGGCGCTCAAGGGGCTCGGCGACATCGCCGTCGCGAACGTCCTCGGGTCGAACATCTACAACCTCGCGTTCGTCCTCGGCGTCGTCGCACTGATCCGGGTGATCCCCATCGCGAAGTCGCTGGTCCACAGGGACGGGATCGCGCTGCTCGTCAGCACCGGCCTCGGCGCGCTCGTGCTGTTCGACCTCGGCGTGAGCCGGCTCGAAGGCGGCGCGCTGGTCGCGATATTCGCCCTGTACACGGCGTACCTGCTCCGGTCCGGGGAGAGCGAGCCCGCGGCACCGACGACGTCGGCGACGGCGGCGACCCGCGACCTCCCCACCGAACTCTCCTTCCGCGGGCGCGACGCCGTCTACCTCGTCGGGGGCCTCGCGCTCGTACTCGTCAGCGGCGACCTGCTGGTACAGGCCGCGTCCGACCTCGCCCGCGGCGCCGGCGTCTCCGAGTGGGTCGTCGGCGGCACCATCGTCGCCGCGGGCACGTCGACGCCGGAGTTCGCCGTCTCGCTGGTCGCGCTCCGGCGCGGGAGCCTCGGCGTGTCGGTCGGCAACGTCGTCGGCAGCAACGTGTTCAACCTCCTCGCGGTCGTCGGCGTGGCGTCGCTCGTCCGGCCGCTGTCGGTCAGCGCGACGGCGCTGTCGACGCTCGCGTGGCTGGCCGCCGTCTCGCTGGTGATGGTCGCCGCGTTGTGGACCGGGCGGGAGCTCTCCCGGCTGGAGGGCGGGCTGTTCGCCGGGTCGGAGGTCGTCCGCTGGGTGCTGGGGCTGCTCGGCTGAGCCGGTCGCCGATCCCGCCACGGGTGGCTTTATTTCCCGGCGGCGACGACTCCCGCCATGACCGAGCCACGCGACGACCGGTTCGACCACCTGTTCGCGTCGACGGTGCGCGAACGCCTCGGCCGCGAGGGGTACGGCAGCAGCGCCTCCCCGAACGCCGAGGACGCGGTCCCCCTGACGTACGGCTTCCCCTACCCGGACTCCTTCCCGACAGCGGCACTGGAGGCTGCCACCGAGACCGTGCTCGAGGAGGAAGGCGCGGACGCCCTCCAGTACGGCGGCGGCGAGAACGTCGACCGCCTGCGCGACGGGCTGCTCGCCCGCGAGGAGGCCCGCGGGATCGACGCCACGCGAGAGCAACTGCTCCTCACCAACGGCGCCACCCACGCGCTGGACGCCGTCTGCTCGACGTTCCTCGATCCCGGCGACGAGGTGCTCGTCGAGGCGCCGACGTTCGTCTGGAGCCTCGCGGTGCTGGACAACCGCGGTGCCGCCCTCACCGGCGTCGAGATCGACGAAAACGGCCTCGATCCCGATGCGCTGGAAGCGACGCTCGAAGCGCGCGAGGCCGCCGACGAGCCGACGCCGAAACTGCTGTACACGATCCCGGAGTTCCAGAACCCCACGGGCGCGACGCTCAGCCGCGAGCGCCGCGAGCGCGTGCTCGAACTGGCCGAGGAGTACGACTTCCTGATCGTCGCCGACGACGCCTACGGCGAACTCCGCTTCTCGGGCGAGTCGCCGCCGCCGCTCTCGGCGCTGGACGACTCGGGGCGAGTGATCCGGCTCGGCACCGTCTCGAAGACGATCGCGCCCGGGGTGCGGACGGGCTGGATCGTCGCCCACGAGGCGCTGGCCGACCAGATCGGCGGGATGGCCGCCGGCGGCACCAACACGTTCACCCAGAGCGTGCTCGGCCGCTACTTCGACGCCGGCCACTACGAGCCGACGCTGGACGACCTCTTGGCGGGGTACGAGCGTCGCCGCGACGCGATGCTCGACTCGCTCGAACGCCACCTCCCGCCCGGATCGTCGTGGACCGAGCCTGCGGGCGGCTTCTTCCTCTGGGTCACGCTGCCGGCGGGCGTCGACACCGAGGAACTGCTCCCGCTGGCGGCCGAGGAGGGCGTGACGTACCTCCCCGGCGAGCGTTTCTTCGTCGAGGACGGCCGGGGGACGCGCTCGGCGCGGCTCTCCTTCAGCCACTGCTCGCCCGAAGATCTGGAGGCCGGCGTCGCGGCGCTGGCGCGGGCGACCGAGACGTATCTCGAGTAGCGGGCACGGAGACGTATCTGGAGGCGCGAACGGCGTAACACATTTGTCCCCCCGGCTCAACCATATTCCTGTGACTCACGCGACCACCGCCGTCGACGGCACGCACGCCGCCGACGCCACCGCCGTCGCCGCTGCCCGACAGCGGCGGGTCGCGTTCCGGCCGCGGGCCGCTTAGGCCCAACTCCACCTCATTCCCTCGTCACCGTTTCGCCGTTGTTCTCCACCTCTTCGTCCGGTTAGCGTGTCGTAGCACATTTTCTTACAAGCTCTAAAACGATGTATTTATCGGGTAGCGACTATCAGACGCAGATATGACGAAAGTCGCGCTCGCGTTCAGCGGTGGACTCGACACCACCGTCTGCGTCCCGCTACTGAAAGAGGAGTACGGCTACGACGAGGTGGTGGCCGTCACCGTCGACGTCGGCCAACCCGAGGCGGAGTTCGCGGAGGCCCGCGAGACCGCCGACGCGCTGGGGCTGGAGATCCACGTCGTCGACGCCAAAGCCGAGTTCGCGTCGCTCTGCTTCGATTCGGTGCGTGCAAACGCCACGTATCAGGGCTACCCACTGGGCACCGCACTCGCCCGTCCCGTGATAGCCGAGGCGATCCTCGAAGTCGCCGAAGAGCAGGACTGCGACGCGATCGCTCACGGCTGCACCGGGAAGGGGAACGACCAACTCCGCTTCGAGACGGTCTGGCGCGGCTCCGACCTCGAAGTCGTCGCGCCCGTGCGCGAACTCGGCCTGACCCGCGAGTGGGAGGTCGAGTACGCCGCCGAGCGCGACCTTCCCGTCGAGGCCGGCAACGAGGGGACCTGGAGCATCGACACCAACCTCTGGTCCCGTTCAGTCGAGGGCGGCGACCTCGAGGACCCCAGCCACGTCCCCAGTGAGGAGATCTACGAGTGGACCCAGACGCCCAGCGGCGGTGAGGAGCTGGTCGACATCGAGTTCGAGGACGGCTACCCGATCGCGCTGAACGGCGAACTCCTCGATCCGGTGGACCTGATCGAGAACCTCAACGCGCTCGCGGGCGTCCACGGCGTCGGCCGCACCGACATGCTCGAGGACCGCATGCTCGGGCTGAAGGTGCGCGAGAACTACGAGCACCCCGCGGCGACGGTGCTGCTCACGGCCCACGAGGCGCTCGAGCAGTTCGTGTTCACGAAGACCGAGCGCGACTTCAAGCCGCAGATCGACCAGCAGTGGGCCGAACAGGCCTACCGCGGGCTGGTGTTCTCGCCGCTGACCGAGAGCCTGAACGGCTACCTCGACGCCTCACAGGAGAAAGTCACCGGCACGGTGACGGTCAAACTGCAGGGCGGGGGCGTCCGCCCGGTCGCCCGCGACTCCGAGTACGGCGTCTACTCCGAGAACGCCGCCTCGTTCAACACCGAGACCGTGAACGGGATCGAACAGGCCGACGCCACCGGCGTCGCGAAGTACCACGGCTTCCAGGAGCGCCTCGCGAACCAGGTGAAGGAAGCCGCCGAGAAAGAGGACGACCACGAGAAAGCGACGCTCTCGACCGACGGCGGGGAGTAGATGTCCGGAGAGTCGACCGACGGCGCGGAGACCGTGATCCGCCGCGAGCGCTTCGCGGACGGGCCGGCGCGCTCGTTCATGTCCAGCCTCGACGCCGACCAGCGCATCTTCGCGGCTGACCTCGCGGTCGACCGTGCCCACGTCGTGATGCTGGCCGAGCAGGGGATCGTCGGCGACGACGACGCCGCGGCGATCCTCGACGCGCTCGATGGGGTCGAAGCCGCCGGCCACGACGCCCTCCCCGAGGGCGAGGACGTCCACGAGGCGATCGAGTCGGCGGTCGTCGCCGAGGTCGGACCTGCGGGCGGGCGGATGCACACCGCGCGTTCGCGCAACGACGAGGTCGCGACCTGCATCCGCTACCGCTTCCGCGAGGACCTGCTCGCCGCCGCCGAGGCCAGCCTCGAACTCCGCGGCGCGCTGCTCGACGCGGCGGCCGCAGAGGCCGACACCGTCGTCCCCGGCTTCACCCATCGCCAGCACGCCCAGCCGACGACGGTCGGCCACCTGCTCGCGTCGTACGCGGGCGCGGTGGCGCGTGACACCGAGCGCCTGCTCGCCGCCTACGAGCGCACGAATCGCTCGCCGCTCGGCGCGGCGGCCTTTGCGGGCACCACGTTCGACGTGGACCGCGAGCGAACGGCGGAGCTGCTGGGGTTCCACGACGTGATCGAGAACAGCGCCGACGCCGTCACCGCCCGCGACTTCCTGATCGAGGGCTGTTCGGCGTTCGCCGCGCTGTCGGCGACGCTCTCGGGGCTGGCGACCGACCTGATCGAGGGCGCGAAGGACGGCCATGTCGAACTCGACGACGCCTACGCCTCCACCTCCTCGATCATGCCCCAGAAGAAGAACCCCGACTCGCTGGAGCTGGTCCGCGCGGTCGCCGGCGACGCCGTCGGCGACCTG
>NZ_JBHUDH010000162.1:0-2692 GCF_042678005.1 Halolamina salina
CAATACGTTATTCGACCGAGCAGTCGCTGCGGCTGTAACGGTGCCTAAAACTGCAACTGCAACCCAGTGACTCTAAACGGTCGAGTCACCCTCTCAAAAGCCCAGTACGATCAGTAGCCGTAGCGAGGGTTCTCCTACCTGCGTTGAACCTAAATACTTGAGCTTTCCGTGTAACTGATCGTTACCAGCCGAAATCGAACCCATCAGCATCAGCAATACGATTAGTTCCACAGAACGGAGCAGAAACGGTCGATACGAAATCGATAACAAATAGCGGGGTTCCCGTTCGTCAACCTGAGTGCACAATGGACGATCTGACAGGCTTTCAGCGAGACCTCCTGTACGTAATCGCGGGGGCCGATCAACCCTCGGGGCAGGACGTGAAAGACGAGGTCGAGACGTACTACAACAGCGAGATCAATCACGGGCGATTGTATCCGAACCTCGATACACTCGTCAATAAGAACCTTGTCGAAAAGGGTCAGCTCGATCGGCGCACCAATTACTACGAGATCAGCGACACGGGTCGCCAGGCAATCGAGGACCGACGGGAGTGGGAACGACAGTACATCGACGAGTAACTGCCAGCCTCTGTTCTGGGAACTCACTCACCACTGAGACGTGAGCCATGCGTGTTCCCGCCGGAATGGACTCATCGACCCTGCTCATCGCGACACCGTCGCCAGGCCCATCGCGCCGATACTCCCCCAGCCCGACCCGAGAATACCGCATCCCGCCTGGCAGACAGTCCGAGCTGGCTCCCGCTCGCTTCGGTTCACTCTAGCACAGGTTCGAAATACACGTTAAATCGAACTGCCTTCGTTTCGATCGGCCTGTACAGCACCGACTCCGATCACTAGGTTGGGTGTTCGTTGTTGTATTCCCGGTTGAAATAATCGGCCCGGACACGTTAGCTACTCAAACGAGGCATCTCGTCCCGTTGGGCTGTCACGTAGTTTGGTTTCGCCTGGTTTCAAAAGCGTCCCAATATCGTGATACGAAACCGTCACAATCAGATTGATGTTTCCATTTCGCTCAGAATCCGGTCTCTCGTTAGCGGATACGCAAAAAACCCCTCACGGCCATCGGAGCGGTGGCTGGCGAGGGGGAATGGATAGAGAGTATGAGTGGATGGCGGCGAATCGGAGTTTCCAGAGGCTCGCGCACTCCAGTACTGGCCGATACGCAGGCGGGCTTATCGTCCGTGTTCGGGATGGGTACGGGAGGAACCCCGCCGCTGTGGCCGCCTCAATGCCGATTCACGGAATCGAACCGTGAGTAGACCATAATCGGTGGTGTGTCAAAGACCGTAGTGTACGTGTAGTCCAGTTCGCGCCTGGACCCGTTTCCGGGTACCAGATCCAATGCGATGTAGTGTATGAGTGTGTGGCTCGATCAGTTAGTGCTCGCGGGCTCAACACCTCGTTGCCTTGGTGCGTACACCCCGAGTCTATCGACCTCGTCTTTTACGAGTGATCTCGGTGGTATCTCTTTTTCAGGTGGGTTTCGAGCTTAGATGCGTTCAGCTCTTACCCCGTGGTGCGTCGCTGCCCGGCACGTGCCCTCTCGGACAGCCGGTACACGAGTGGCACCCATTCGTAGTTCCTCTCGTACTATACGAACGTTCCCGTCAGATACCGTAACACCCCCAATAGATAGCAGCCGACCTGTCTCACGACGGTCTAAACCCAGCTCACGACCTCCTTTAATAGGCGAACAACCTCACCCTTGCCTGCTTCTGCACAGGCAGGATGGAGGGAACCGACATCGAGGTAGCAAGCCACTCGGTCGATATGTGCTCTTGCGAGTGACGACTCTGTTATCCCTAAGGTAGCTTTTCTGTCAGCAATTGGCCGCATCAAGCAGCCTAATTGGTTCGCTAGACCACGCTTTCGCGTCAGCGTCCGTCGTTGTGCCGGACACTGTCAGACTTCCGTATGCTCTTGCGCTCTTTCCCGCGTCTCCGACACGGGTGAGGAAATCTTGGGGCGCGCCCGATATCTTTTCAGGCGCGTACCGCCCCAGTCAAACTGCCCGGCTACCAGTGTCCTCCGCCAGGAGTGAGAGTCGCAGTCACCATCGGGTAGTATTTCAATGCTGCCTCGGTGGCCCGCTAGCGCGGGTACCTGTGTAACGGCTCCTACCTATGCTGCACAATGGCGACCACGTCTCAGTGACAGCCTGCAGTAAAGCTCTATAGGGTCTTCGCTTCCCCTTGGGGGTCTCCAGACTCCGCACTGGAACGTACAGTTCACCGGGCCCAACGTTGGGACAGTGGCGCTCTCATTGATCCATTCATGCAAGCCGCTACTGAAGCGGCAAGGTACTACGCTACCTTAAGAGGGTCATAGTTACCCCCGCCGTTAACGGGTCCTTCGTCCCCTTGTAAGGGGTGTTCAGATACCCGCACTGGGCAGGATTCAGTGACCGTACGAGTCCTTGCGGATTTGCGGTCACCTATGTTGTTACTAGACAGTTGGAGCGCCCGAGTCACTGCGACCTGCCTCTTCGCGAGGCAGGCATCCCTTATTGCGAACGTACGGGACTAACTTGCCGAATTCCCTAACGTCGGTTGCTCCCGACAGACCTTGGCTTTCGCCGCCACGAGTACCTGTGTCGGATCTCGGTACGGACAGTGTGCTCGCCTTTTCACGGGCTCTAGGTTGACCTGACTTGCGCTATCCTGTCATTC
>NZ_JBHUDH010000162.1:2701-5456 GCF_042678005.1 Halolamina salina
GCTTTGAGTGCACACTGGCATAGGAATATTAACCTATTTCCCTGTTGTCCGATTCGACTTACGGTCGGACTTAGGACCGGCTAACCCTCAGCTGATCAGCATTGCTGAGGAACCCTTACTCGTTCGGCCGTCGGGGTTCTAACCCGACTAACGCTGCTACTATGACCAGGATTTTCGTTACTGAACGGTCCACACGAGATCTCTCCCGTGCTTCCACCCGAACAGAACGCCGACCTACAAGATCACCAGTGTGAGTGGTGCCGCTAGGTCTCGGTGGTGGATTTGAGCCCCGATCATTTTCGGCGCCTCGAACCTCGGCCGGTAAGCTGTTACGCTTTTCTTAGAGGGTAGCTGCTTCTAAGCTCACCTCCCGGCTGTTTAGGGCTCGGGACCACCTTCGATCGCACTTAGTCCACACTTGGGGACCTTAACCCAGCTCTGGGTTGTCTCCCTCACGGTACACAGGCTTACCCCGTGCACCGGACTCCCCGCGTCGAACGGCGTTCGTAGGTTCGGAGTTGGACAGGGGGGCGCACTCCTCTCGGAGTGCGGTCCCCCAATCCGTCGCTCTACCCCACGAACTACCTCGGCGGAGGTCATGCTTCGACATGTTTCGGTCGGAACCAGCTGTTTCCGGATTCGATGGGCCTTTCACCCCTAGACATAGGTCACGCGAGGGTATTGTAGGACACCAACCCTAACGGGCCTCCACGTGCCTTTCGGCACGCTTCACCCTGCCCACGCCTAGATCATCCGGTTTCGGGTCGTGCCCGTTTGACTCCCCGCGCTTGAACACGGCGGCCCTCATGCAAAGCATTGCGGCCATGTCGGTTTCCCTACGCCTTCCCGGATAATCCGGTTAGACTCGTCAAACAGGCACACTCCCTGGTTCGTTTTTCAAAACGTACGACGGAACTTCGGCTTCCCGACCGTCCTACTAGTAGCTCGCGCTACGGTCGTTTTGGTCGGGACCTTGTAAGCCCCGTCGCTCTATCGCCAACTGATTTCACGCCCTATTGCACCTCCCTTCTCGGGGTGCTTTTCAGCGTTCGCTCACGCTACTTGTTCGCTATCGGTCTTGAGGAGTGTTTAGTCTTCCCAGTCGATGCCTGGGATATTCACGAGGGATATCCAACCCCCGCTACTCTAGAACTGGCGCACAGCATACTTCTCTTCGGTACGGGACTGTCACCCTGTTTCGTACTCCATTCCAGGAGACTTCGCGAAGAGGTTCTGCTGCTGAAAGTCAGTCCGAACACCACATTGCCCGTGAGGGCTTCGGTTTGGACTGGATCGCGTTCATTCGCCATTACTAACGACATCACGATTACGTTTTCTTTTCCTGCCGGTACTGAGATGTTTCAATTCCCGGCGTTCCCCATTGCGCGAAGCAATTGCGGTGGGGATTCCCATTCGGAGATCCTGAGTTCTTCGCCTCCGTGCGGCTCCCTCAGGCTTATCGCAGCTTGGCACGTCCGTCTTCAGCTCTCAAGCCGAGCGATCCACCAGCTGGCACAGTAGCCACGTTCATCGGATCTACGTTGCGGAATGCAACGGTATAGTGACCCGGGAACGGGTCCAGTGGACGCCTGGACTACACGTACACACGGTCTCATCTGCAACGCTTGTGACTGCAAGCGTGCATTAACCCTTCCCACCCACGCTTGCGCGGGGTGGTGCATCGGTTAGCTTCGGATTAGATCGAAGTCGTCGGCCCCACTTAAGGGGCACGATTCGGATCGATCTAACCCGAGAGATGGACCCACAGGGATTCGAACCCTGGGCATCCTCCTTGCAAAGGAGGCACTCTACCACTGAGCTATGGGCCCACCTCTGCCAAGCCGAGAATGGCTCGGCAGAGAGCGAGGTTGGGTGTTAGCCTTGACAGTTCAAAGGTGCCCGATCGGCCAACCGATGGTCGATCGAACGTGCGAAACCGCTGGTGGGCTGAGGCGACGCCTCAGTCCCGGTCTGTGGAGGTGATCCAGCCGCAGATTCCCCTACGGCTACCTTGTTACGACTTAAGCCCCCTTGCGGAGCCCAGATTCGACCCTGGTGACAGGGCCTCATCCGGACCCCACTCGGGTGCTTTGACGGGCGGTGTGTGCAAGGAGCAGGGACGTATTCACCGCCGTCTTCTGAACGGCGATTACTACCGAATCCAGCTTCATGAGGACGAGTTTCAGTCCTCAATCCGAACTACGACCGAGTTTCGGAGATTAGCGTCCCCTTTCGGGGTTGCTTCCCACTGTCTCGGCCATTGTAGCCCGCGTGTTGCCCAGCACATTCGGGGCATACTGACCTACCGTTGCCCGTTCCTTCCTCCAGTTTGGCACTGGCAGTCCTCCTAATGTACCCAACCACCACGAGGGTGTTGCTGGCAATTAGGAGTGCGGGTCTCGCTCGTTGCCTGACTTAACAGGACGCCTCACGGTACGAGCTGACGGCGGCCATGCACCTCCTCTCAGCAGGTCTGATAAGGTCATCAACCTGATCGTCACTCCTGCTGTCGATGCTGGTGAGATGTCCGGCGTTGAGTCCAATTAAACCGCAGGCTCCTCCGGTTGTAGTGCTCCCCCGCCAATTCCTTTAAGTTTCATCCTTGCGGACGTACTTCCCAGGCGGTCTGCTTCACGGCTTCCCTACGGCACAGCACTGGCTCGTAGCCAGTGCCACACCTAGCAGACATCGTTTACAGCTCGGACTACCCGGGTATCTAATCCGGTTCGAGACCCCAGCTTTCGTCCCTCACTGT
>NZ_JBHUDH010000163.1:0-6498 GCF_042678005.1 Halolamina salina
GAGCACGACCGTCGCCGCGGTCGTGAGCAGCCCGCCGGCCGCGAGCGCGACGAACACCAGCCGCCAGGGCTCGTCGGCGGGCAGCCCCAGTGCGGCCAGCACGGGCGTCCAGTCGACGAAGCTGCCGACCGCGAGAGTCACCACGGGCGCGGCGATGGCGGCGGCGATCTGGTTGGCAGTGCCGTGGATGCCGATCATCCGGCCCACCCGCGAGGGGAACAGTTCGCTGACCAGCGTGTTGCCCGTGACGAAGTAGAGCCCCGAGGACAGCCCCGCGAGCCCGGCGCCGAGGATCAACAGCGGGACGCTCCACGCGACGGCGGCGACGCTGGCACCGACCGCCAGCACCAGCCCCGCCGAGAACACGACCGTCAGCCGCGACACTTTCGTCAGCAGGTAGCCGGTCGGGATCCGGGGGAGCGCGCTGCCGATCCACGCCGCCGAGGCGACGAGGCCGGCGGTCCCCTCGCCGACGCCGAACGTCGCGATGAACACGCTCACCAGCGGCGCCATCACCACCCGCGTGAAGTTGACGAGAAACGCGTAGCCACAGAGTGCACCGAAGAGCCGAGAGCGGGACACGCCAGCCGCTTGCCGGCGGGCGGGGTCAAGCGTTCCGAATTGATCGTCTCCGGACCGACCCGAGGGGGGCGGCCGGAAGACGCTCCGCGGATCAGGCGTCGGCGTTCGGCGTCTCGGCTTCCGCGGGCACGTCGTCGCCGCGCTCGGCGACGTGTTCGGCGACCGCTCGGCGGTTCAGTTCGCCGATCCGATCGGCGGTCGTGTCGACGAACTCGAAGAGGTCCTCGCGCACGTCGCTCTCCTCGTCGCGGACGGCCGGCCCGTCGGCGTCCTCGCTGTCGAAGTCGGGGTGGACGGGGAGCTCCGCGAGCACCGGGACGTCGTAGTCCTCGCTGATCTCCTCGGCGCCGCCGGCGCCGAACGGGTCGTGAACGTCGTCGCAGTTCGGGCACTGGAACGCGGACATGTTCTCGACGACGCCGAGCACGGGCGCGCCGTGCTCCTCGAAGAGGCGCAGCCCCTTCCGGGCGTCCGCGACCGCCATCTCTTGGGGCGTCGTGACGACGACGACGCCCGCGACGGGCAGCGTCTGCAGGAGGTTCAGCGAGGTGTCGCCCGTCCCCGGCGGGAGGTCGACGACGAGGTAGTCCAGCCGGCCCCACTGGACCTCGTTCACGAACTTCATCATCACGTTGTTCACCATCGGCCCGCGCATGACCGCGGGCTGGTCGTCGTCCTCGGGCATCATGTGATCGGTGCTCATCACGCGCACGCCGTCGGAAGCGGGGGGGACGATGTCCCCCTCGGGCGTGACGCCGGGTTCGTTCTCCGTGGGGAGGATCCGGGGGACGTTCGGGCCGTGAACGTCGGCGTCGAGGATGCCGACGCGGGCGCCGCGGTCCTGAAGCCCCGCCGCGAGGTTCGCGGCGACGGTGGTCTTACCGACGCCGCCCTTCCCGGACGCGACGGCGATCACGTTCTTCACTGACGGGAGGATGTCGTCGTCGAAGCCGTGGCTCTCGTCGACGCTCGCGCGCAGGTCCGGCTCCAGCCCCGCGTCCTCGACGACGTCGCGGATCTCGTTGCCCAGTTCGATCTCGGTCGGGGCGTACGGCGCGTTGAACGCCAGCCGGACGCGCGCGGCGTCCTCGGTGATCGCGACCTCGTCTACCAGCCCCATGGAGACGATGTCGTCGCCGTTCTGCGGGTCGTCGATCTCGCCGAGTCGGTCCCTGAGTTCGGTCGCGGTGATGGTCATGGTGTTTGGGGAAGTCGGGTGCGGTTGGCGGGCGGTTCCGGGGCCGCGTTCAGAAGAACACGGCCTTGATCAGCATCGTGACGACGAACAGGCCGCCCCACAGCGCGGTGGTGAGACCGGCGAGGTAGGCGAGCCCGAGGCCGGCGGTCTTCCGGTCGCTCGGGTCGCCGAGGAACCACGCGGCCACCATCACGTAGACGGGCAGGAGCACGATCCCGAAGATGAGGTACGTGCCCGGCCCGACGAAGGGCAGCGTGTACGACGCCGACGAGAGCGGGATCATGGGTCACTCACCTCCTCGTGGTCGCCTTCGATCGCGTGCAGTTCGACCACCGGGATCACCTTCGAGACCCCGAGGAAGAACAGCACGACGATGCTGACCGCGCCGAGTACGGACGACAGCTCGACGACAGAGGGGACGTACACGCCGGGGACGGCGTCGTACAGCTGGAAGTGGGCGTGCTGCAGCCCCTCGACGACGAACAGCGTCTTCTCGATCAGCGTGCCGACGAGCACCAGCACGGACACTGCGACGATGCGCGGGATCGTGAACAGATCCGCCTTCAGCGCGCACGCGAACACGTACAGCTCCGCGAGGATCACCAGCCCGATCGCGACCCAGTAGATCGGCGTCGCGATCTTGACTTCGGTGGCGTGCTGGAGCGTCGTCGGCGCGGCGAAGATCCCGGTGATGACCTGCTGGAGCTGGAGCCACAGGAAGAGGAGGCCGAAGAAGCCCAGCCACTTCGAGAGCCCGTAGAACACCTGCGTCGGGATGAGCTCCTCCCAGTCGTAGGCGTACCGGAACGCTGCGGCGACGATGATGATCCCGCTGACCGCCGAGGTCAGCGCGATCGAGAGGAACGACGGCCCCTGGACGCCGCCCGCCCAGCCGGCCATCGACGGCAGGAGCGCGAACAGCCACGGGATCACGCCCCCGTGGAGCAACAGCGGCGCCATGATGATGATGGCGAACGCGAGCCACCACACCATGCGCTCGACGACGGCGTCCTCCTTCTCGGTGTAGCCGATCGTGAGCGCCTCGTACAGCGGTTCGAAGCGATCCGGCAGCCGGTCGCGTAGCCGGACAATGTCGTACCGGATCGTCAACAGCAGGTACGTCGCCGTCAGCACGAAGTACGCGGTGATGACGGTGACGTCCCAGACCAGCGGCGACCAGTGGACGCGCCACGGCCACGCGGGCAGGACGCTCGTGACGAGGCGGTCGGGCCGGCCGACGTGGATGAGGATGTAGAGGCCGGCACAGGACAGCGCCGCGATCGTCAACAGCTCCGCCATGCGCGCGACGGGCTGGTACGTGTCCATGCCCAGCAGCCGCACCGCCGCCGAGAGGATGATGCCGCCGTGGGCGATGCCGACCCACCAGATGAACGCGCCGATGTACAGCCCCCACGGGACGCCGCCGCCGGAGCCCCAGTCGCCGAGATGGGTGACGATGAGGCCGTGTTGGAGCTGCTGGAGGTAGAAGTACAGCCAGATTCCGAGGCCGGCCAACGCCGCCAGCAGCACCGCGACCGTGTACTTCGAGCGCGTCTGGATGGGCCGGACGAGCGTCTCCCGGTCGACGCCGGTGACGTCGACGCTCACGGTCGCTCACCCCCGTCGGGACGGGCCAACGGAGCCGACGCGCAGTCACGAAGGGGGCGGATGCCGGCGGCCGTCATGCCTGCTCCCCCTCCTTGTTCGCCATCGCGCCGTTGTCGAGCACTTCCTCCTTGCGGTTGTCGACGATGCCCCGTTCCTCGTACGTGACCGGCCCCTCGACCTGCTCGGCGTGAGGCGACGGCTCGTTCCCGATGTAGTGGACGTTGGGGCTGGTGCCGCGTTCCTCCATGAGCTTGAACGTGGAGACGGTGTGCTCCTTCCGGTTGGGGTAGGTCATGTCGTTCTCCTGTTGGTCGCGGTACTCGCGGAGGTGCTGGTTCGGGTCGCTCTCCGGGTCGTTCAGGTCGCCGAAGTGGATGGCGTTCATCGCACACGCCTCCTCGCAGGCGGTGGTGCCGACCTTCTCCTCGCCCATCTGACCGTCCTGCCGGTCGACACAGAACGTACACTTGCCCATCACCCCCTTCGGGGGGCGTGCGCCGACCCACTTCCCGCGGTCGTCGATCTGGTTCTCGTCGGGGATCTCGGAGTCCGGGACGTCGGGCTCGCCCCACTGGAAGTAGTTGACGCCGTACGGACACGACACCTCGCAGTACCGGCAGCCGATGCAGATGTCGTAGTCCGTGAGGACGAGGCCGTCCTCCTCGCGGGTGTGACGTGCGCCGACCGGACACACCTTCGTACACGGGGAGTCCGTGCAGTGCTGACACGGCCGGACGAGGAAGTTCTCGTCGTCCTGATCCTCGTCCTCGTAGGTGAACACGTACATCCAGTTCGCGCCCCGGGACGTGCCGTGCTCCTCGTTGCACGCGACGACACAGGCGAGACAGCCGTCGCAGTTGTTGAGGTTGATCGTCATCCCCCAGCGCGTCCCGTCGTCGCTCTCCTCCGACTGCGCGTTCGCGGTTCGCTGGCCGGCGGCCGCGAACATCGACAGCGCGAGGGCGGCCGCGCCGCCTTTCTTCATGATCTCGCGCCGGGAGAGGTCCTCGCGCTCGGCCAGCGAGGAGAGCGTCTCGTCGATGTTGTCGCCCTCGAACTCGCCGTCGAGCAGGCCGGATATCTCCCGGTCGTCCTCGCCGAACTCCTCGAGGACGTCCTCGTGGTGGCGGCGGTAGAACTCCGCCTCCGAGAGTTCGCCCGCGGCGACCCGCCGGGCGTCCTTGGCCATCTCGACGCCGAGTTCGGTGTCGTACTCGGTGTCGTCGAGGGCGCGCTCCATGCGGTCCAGTTCGTCGTCGTCGATCGATATCGAGATGTCGTCGTCTGGCTCGTGCATTCGTATCAGCCTCCGATCGGGGCCGACGTGCTCTCACCTGCTTTTCGCTCGCTACAGCGCGCGCTTCGTTCGAAATCCGTCGCGAAAACCCGAAAAACACCCCTCGAATTTTCACACGCTGGGAAGAATCGAATATGTTCGTCCACCGTCGTGCGCGCGCCGACAGCGCGGGGGGTATCAGTTCGAGCCGATCGCTCGGTGCCCGAACGAGTGCGGATCCGTGCGGGGCCTTTTTGCGTTGGCACCCGAACCGGGGGGTATGAAGAGCACGCGGAAGGGGCTACGCAACGACGAACTCTACAAGGACACCTACCAGCGGCTCAACTGTGCGGAGTGTGAGAAGACCCTCGCCACCGAGAACCCGCCGGACGAGGTGTACAACGTCCGGAAGTGTCCGGACTGCGGGAAGGAGTGGAAGGAGCTGCCCTAGCCCGAACCGCTCCGTCGACAACGCCCACGCACCGAGCAAGCCTCAGGCTTCGATGATCTCGTCCTCGTCGTACTCCGGCACCGTCAGCGACCCGTCCAGCGACACCACCGCGTCGCCGCCGACCTGCACCGTCCGGCCGTCGACGCGCACGCCGACGTAGCCCGGCCGGTCGAGGAAGTGGCCCTGCTCGAACGTCATTCGTTCGGGAAACTCGTCGTCGAACGCCGCGAAGTGGTCGAGGTAGGCGCCGCAGGCGCCCGAGGCGGTGCCGGTCACGGGGTCCTCGTCGACGCCGAGACCGGGGACGAACGCCCGGCCGTGTAGCGTCGAGTCCTGACTCCGGCCGATCGCGTCGAACGTGAACGTGTAGATCCCCTCGGTGTCGTGTTTCGCCGCCAGCGCCTCGACGGCGTCGTAATCCGGCTCCATCGCCGAGAGGTGTTCGAGGAAGTTCACCGGGAGGATCAGGAACGGCAGCCCGGTCGAGGCGTACGCGGGCGGGAGGTCCGCGCCCACGTCCTTGAACGCCGCCTCGTCGATCCCCAGCGCGTCGGCGGCCGCGCCGTAGTCGAGGTCGACCTCGAAGATCTGCGGGGCGTTCTGGGTCATCCACACCGCGCCCGTCTCGGTCACCTGTATCTCCAGCACGCCCACCTCGGTCTCCAGCGTGTAGCTCCCGGCGTCAATCACGCCGTCGTCGAACAGCGCGCCGTGGGCGGCGATCGTCGCGTGGCCACAGAGGTCGACTTCCTGTGTCGGCGTGAAGTAGCGCACCTTCCGGTCGGCCTCGGTCGAGGGGAGGAGGAAGGCGGTCTCGGAGACCGACAGCTCGCGCGCGATCGCCTGCATCTGCTCGTCGCTCAGCCCAGAAGCGTCGGGCACCACCCCGGCGGCGTTGCCCGCCAGCGGCTCCGTCGTGAACGCGTCGACGAGAAGCGTCCGGTAGCTCTCCATGGCCGGAGATCGGCCCGGGTCGGTTTAGACGTGGCGGGCTGTTGATCGCCGAGGTCGTGGCGGTGCGGTCGTCGAAACCGTGGCGAGCTCAGAAGCCGCCGAACAGGACCACGAGCGTCAGTGCGGCGCCGAGAACGACGAACCCGACGCCCTCGGCCGTGGGGTCGCCCGGCTCGATCGGCGCGGGCTCGTACCCCGTCGTCCCGTCTTCGCCCTCTTCGAGGTCGTCGAGGCTGATCGCCCACTCCTCGTCGTCCCCGTCCGTCGTGCGACTCATCGACCGAACGGAGGCCGTCGGCGCGGAAAGCCGTTTGGGTGGCGGCCGCTCTCCGGGCGTCGAAACCCCTTTGTCCACCAGCACCCCAAGCGAACACGTGACACGCGGCGTCGACGAGGAGAAACGGGCGACGCTCAAGCGGTTCGCCGCCG
>NZ_JBHUDH010000163.1:6549-7380 GCF_042678005.1 Halolamina salina
AGCGGTTCCCCGCCGCCGGCGCGGCCGCGCCCTTCGCGGCGTTCAGCGGCGACGCCGGCGACAGCGACACCCGGGACGCCATCGTCGGCTACGACGCCTCGACGCCCGGCGCACACTTCTCGAAACTCCGCGACGACCTCAAGTTGGGCACCGGCGAGACCCAACACCACGTCGAGCGCCTGCTCTCCGAAGGGAGCCTCGTCTCCCGGCGCGACGGCGACTACCGCCGCTTCTACCCCGCCGACCGCTTCTCCGAGTTCGAGCGGACGGCGCTTGGCTACCTCCGGCGCTCGACCCCCCGCGGGATGGTGATCGCGCTGCTCCGGGACCCGGACGCGACGGGCGCCGACCTCGCCGACGAACTCGGCGTCTCCCGGGCGACCGTCAGCAGCCACGCCGCCGCGCTGGAGTCGGCGGGGCTGCTCTCCCGGGCGGACGGCTACGCGCTGGAGGAGCCGGAGACGCTGCTCTCGCTGCTCGTGCGCTACGCCGACTCCTTCGACGCCGCCGCGGACGCGCTGGCGTCCGACGCCGCCGACCTGATCGCCCACGACCCGTGAGGGCGACGGTCGAACGTCTCTCCGTGTGGACAGTTCCCAATCGATAAGGCAGCGGCTCCCGTATCCCTCGCGTATGCCCGACACAGCCGTACTCTGGCTGTTGTTGGTGATCCCCATCGCGATACAGGTGCCGCTGCTGTGGTTCATGATGTCCCGGATGGAGATCGACGAGGCGCCGGACCACACCGGTTCGGATATCTGGGGCGGCGAGGACGAGGACGGCGCGGCGTACCGGCGGCGGCTCTCGGAGAGCGGCCCCGCCGCCGCCCGG
>NZ_JBHUDH010000163.1:7386-11290 GCF_042678005.1 Halolamina salina
CGGCGACGACGGGACCACCCGCTGCACCCACTGCGGGACGGAGAACGACCCCGCTTACCGCTACTGCTGTGGCTGCGCGCGGCGGCTCTGAGCTACTCGACGGTAACCTTCCACGTCGTGCCCGAGGAGTAGCCCCACTTCTCGATCTCGAGGCCGTGGTCCGCCGCGAGCAGCGCCCGCATGTTGGCGCCGACCTCCTTGGCGGTCATGTCCAACTCCTCGGCGACCAGCCGCGACTTGAAGTACGTCCGCTCGCCGGCCGCCGCTCGCAGGTGGTTCAGGATGCGGGTCTGCTTCTCCGAGAGCTCCGCGGTCGCCGCCACGCCTGCTTGGCTCATACGCCCGGAGACGGACCGTTCCCCCTTCAGGCGTTTGGTACGACGGCTTAATCCCGGCGCAGTCGTGCGGTTTTCGATCCGGCGACGTCCGATCCTGCCGCCCTCGCGGCGCCGTCAGGTACGCTCGGCTAACGCCCGGCCGGTCGCGCGTCCCCCGTTTCGGACCCCTTCAGAAGCTACTTACCCGTCCCCCGTCGACCGTCGGCCATGAACGACCCCGCCGACGGGAGCGACGCCGCCGAGCGGGCGGCGGGGGGTGACGGCGCGGCGCCGCCCGATCCGACACGGATCGAGGTGAGCGTCGTGCTCCCGGCGTACAACGAGGCGGACACCATCGAGAAGACGGTCCGCACCACCGTCGACACGCTCGAAGCGTTCCTCGACCCCGGAACGTTCGAGGTGATCGTCGCCGAGGACGGCTGCGACGACGAGACACCCGCGATCGCCGACCGTCTCGCCGACGAGATCCCCGGGGTCAGACACTTCCACAGCGACGAGCGACTCGGCCGCGGCGGCGCGCTGGAGCGGGCGTTCGACGCCGCCCACGGCGGGACGCTGGTGTACTTCGACACCGACCTCGCGACGGACATGAAACACCTCGAGGAGCTGGTGAACACCGTCCGGCACGGCGAGGCCGACGTTGCCACGGGCTCGCGCTGGATGCCCGACAACGTCGCCGATCGGCCCGCGAAGCGCGGCATCCCCTCGCGGGGGTACAACGCCGCGGTCCGGCTGTTCCTCCGGACCGGCCTGCGGGACCACCAGTGCGGCTTCAAGGCCATCTCCCGCGAGGCGTTCGAGGCGGTCCACGACGACGTGGAGGACCGCCACTGGTTCTGGGACACGGAGCTGCTCGTGCGCGCCCAGCGGGCCGGGTTCGAGGTGAAGGAGTTTCCGGTCGACTGGGAGCCGAAGGGCGACTCGAAGGTCGACCTCGTGCGGGACGTGTTCGGGATGGGGAGCCAGATCGTCCGGACGTGGTGGCAGCTCTCGGTTCAGCCGCGGGTGAACAAGTGGGTGACGCTGGGCGCCAGCGCGCTGCTGGTGCTGCTCGCGTTCCTGCTCTCGACGCTGTACATCGACTACGGGACGGTGCTCGACCGCATCTCGGAGGCCGACCCGACGCTGATCGGGGTCGCGGCGGTCGTCTACGCGCTCTCCTGGCCCCTCCGGGGGCTGCGCTACCGCGACATCCTCGCGGAACTGGGGTATACGGAGAAACTGGGCTTTCTCACGGGTGCGGTGTTCATCTCCCAAACGGGGAACCTCGTGTTCCCGGCCCGCCTTGGCGACGGGGTTCGGGCGTACGTGGTGAAGGCCCGGCGCGGCATCCCCTACCCCTCGGGGTTCGCGTCGCTGGCGGCCGAGCGCGTGTTCGACCTGCTCACGATCACCGTCCTCGCGGGGCTGGTGCTGCTGGGCTACGCAGCCACGGGTGATCTGGCACGCGTCGCCGAGTCGGTGACGGGGGCGTCCCAGAGCGGGCAGATCGCGGTGCTCGTCGCGATCGGCATCGCGGTCGTCGCGATCGCCGCCGTCACGGGGATCGTGCTCTCGGCGCGCTCGGACCGCAACCGTATCCGGAGCCTCGTCGAGCGGTTTTCCTCGGACTCCTACGCGGACTACGTCGCGGGCGCCCTGGAGCGGTTCGTCGGCGACGTGCAGCAGGTCGGCGGCGATCCGAAGGCGTTCACCCGCGTCGGCGTCACGAGCCTCGTCATCTGGACGCTCGACGTGATCACGGCGGTGTTCGTGCTCGCGGCGTTCGGCACCGGCCTCGAGACGGCGACGCTGGTGACGATCTGTTTCTTCGCGGTGTCGGTCGGGAACCTCGCGAAGGTGCTGCCGCTGAGTCCGGGTGGCGTGGGGCTGTACGAGGCGGCGTTTACCCTGCTCGTCGCGGGTCTGACGCCGGTGACGGCGTCGGTCGCGCTCGGCGTGGCGATCGTCGACCACTTCCTGAAGAACGTCGTGACGATGATCGGCGGCGGCATCTCGATGCTCGCGCTGAACGTCTCGCTGACGACCGCGGTGGAGGAGGCCGAGGAGATGGAGGAGGTCGAGTCCGTGGAGTCTGCTTGATTCGGAGTCTGACTTTTTGAGGGAAGTGTCGTGGCTGGGGCTGTCGTCTGCGTCTTCAACCTGTTCGTTCGGTTCTAAAAAGAGGTCAGCAGCACCGTGAAAGCCCCTGCCCGCTCGGCTCGGGGGCCTCGTTGCGCTCCTCGGTTCGCTTCGCTCACCTGCGGTGCTTACGTCGCCCGCCTTCCCGGAGCGGACAGCCCCTTTCAGTCCCACCCGGACGGCACTGCCCACGAGCCTCCCCAGCCGACTCGTTCGCTCCTTTCAGTCGCTCACTCGTCCCTCGCGCTGAGGCGCGGCACAGGGCCGCGCCCGCTTCGCGCCGGAACTGCTGTGGCGCGTGCGGGCAGCCGTTCCGTCGGCTGCCCCAGCGCACGCGAGGGACGCTGCCCGCGCCGGCGAACCCTTGTGGTGAGCCACCAGCGCGGCAGCGTCGGTTGGGGAGGGTGTGGGCGAGTGTACGGGTGGGACTGGAAGGGGCTGTCGTCTGGACGAACCCCGACGAAGCAAGGACCGCAACGTAGTGAGGACCGCAGCGAGTCGCGGGAGTCCAGACGACAGGGGCTTTCACAGTGTTGCTGATGCCCGAAACAAGCGAGAGACCAACGAAAAAGCCGACTTCGACGTACCCAATCCCGACTCAGTACCGATCTGTCACGAACGGTCCCATCGCCGCCGCCACGCCCGCAGCCAGCGCGTCGTCGCGGTCAACCACGCCCGCCGACAACGCCCCTGCAGCCCCCTGCTTCTCCGCCACGTCGTCCTCACCGAGCACGTCGTCCATTACCGGCCCGAGCTCCTCGCCCGCGGCCACACGGTCGCCGATCGACGCCGGCAGGCGGAACGACGGCCCCGCGCCGAGGCCCACCCGATCGCCGTCGGTCACCGCGACCCACATGATCAGGAACAGCCCCTCGGTCTCGGGCACCTCGGCGACGCCGCCCTCCAGCCCGACGCCGATGTCGTACTCGCCCGCCGCGAGCGCGTTCCGGGCGCGGTTCTTCGCCCCCTCGACGGTCTCCTCGCGGCCGCGGGGCTGCTCGCTCACCCCGGAGTCGACGGAGACTGCCTCGACCGTCGCGTCGTCGATAGTCTCCGCGATGGCTTGTTCGACTGCGCGCCGCTTCACCGGGTTCCCGCTGCCGACGGCGAGTCGCATGGCGTCCGCTCGGGGCCGGGGGGACGTTTCCTTTGCGGCTCCGGCTCAGTCGGCCGCCTCGTCGATCCCGTGGAAGATCCCGGCCAGCCGCTCGACGCCGGCGATCAGGTTCGGGCTGGGTTGGTTCAGCAGCGAGTCGTCGACGACGTGGATCTCGGCGTCGAGTCCCCACCCCCGCTCCCGGAACTCGTCCGGGTCCGCGCGGTCGCCTTTCCCGCAGGGGTGGAGGATCACGTACTCGGGGTCGGCCGCGGCGACCGCTTCTCGGCTCACCTCCCCGGAGCGCTCGCCCGGATCGGCGAAGGGGTACGCGCCGCCGGCGGCGTCG
>NZ_JBHUDH010000164.1:0-1183 GCF_042678005.1 Halolamina salina
GCAGTCTACGAGTTTTGTCGGACTCTGTTCCCATCCTCAGACACACCACTCGTAGTTGTACTCATACAAATCCACTAGATAGCAAATTCAGTTCATGGCGGAGATCAAATATCCTTTATGTGAATCTCCCAGACTATCTCCATAGAGATGCCTCATTCAGGGAAACACCCACGCGATGACGTAAACCCGCTTTTTCGGAAGCTAACCCCAATAGGATATCACTATAACGGAAGAAACAATCAGAGGTTCGTCGGAACAGGATTTTTCTATTTTCATCAGTGGGGATTAGATGATTATGATGACCCCAGTCTTCCTTCTACTGGACCATATCTCGTCACAAATAAGCACGTAATAAATCCACCTGATAAGAGTGATCCAGATTCACTTATCATACACATCCGCCAATCCAGAGCCATAAGGGAGACAACCCGAAAAACTGTTGACCTTTATGATAGCGATGGATCGAAAAAATGGAGAGAGCATCCCGATAATGAGTGGATCGATATTGCAGTCCTGCCCTTAGACTTCGATATCAAGTCTGCACATGCATTTCATCGTGCAGACATTCCTAATTATGGAAATGCTGTATCTGGTGGGGATGTTGCTAAAGTAATTGGTTATCCAAACTTACTAACTGATTTCCATTACCTTCCAATAATGCGAGATGCTTTGATTTCCAGCCCCTATCAAGTAGCTTATCATGATTCACCGTATTTCTTCATTGATTCAAGGTTACATAATGGTATGAGTGGAAGCCCTGTTATTCACATTCCAGATTATTATGAACTAAATGATGTAGAATCGGACCTTAAAATCTCAGATGAGGAAGAAGAATTGATAGATTCTCTCCGAGTCACTGGTCCAGCAAAACGGCAGAGTCCGACATTATTGGGGATCCATTCTGATGAGGAATTTGAAACAGAAAGTCGACTCTCTCTTGATGATATTAGGGACAAGATCACAGATGACAATAGTGAACCAGGTCTAGAAGATTATCTTGAGGAACTTGATAACCGACTAATGAGTGTGGAGCAAGATTCGGGGCTAAACCGAGTTTGGCACGCAAATCTGTTGGACGATATAATACGAAACTGCGATAATGAGGATGTGGGCACTGTCTAGTTAAGCACCTCCGCTGGCGTCTGTCCGTTGAGTGACTGGTGTGGTCGTTGTATGTTATAAT
>NZ_JBHUDH010000165.1:0-641 GCF_042678005.1 Halolamina salina
GGTCGTCGAACTCATGCCGACTCGATCTCCACGGCGACCTCGTCGCCGTCGGCCAGTCCGAGCTCGTCGCGCAGCATCTCGGGGGCGATGAGCTCGATCTGGTCCTCGTCGTGGTGGGTGCGATCGGGGACGATTACGTGAACCGGCTCGACGCTGCCGGCGTCGGCGTCCAGCCGCGCCGGGTAACAGGTCGCGGCGCCGTAGGTGCGCTCCTCGTCCTCCCACTCGTCGATGGGGACGCCCTCGACGGCGGCGAGTTCGCTCCGGTTCCGGGTGCTCCCCTCGTCGAGATCGACGTTGAGCGTGCCCGGGTATGGCTCGTACCCCAGCCGCTCCTCGAACTGGCGGTTGTACCCCGGCAGCGAGATGTAGTGTCGCCCCTCGCCGGCGCCGGCGGTCACCGCTCCCGAGAGCGTCAGCGCGGCGTCGTCCTCGAACAGCCGGCGGTAGTCGGCGTACTCCCCGCGGAGCCGGGACTTCCCGTCGGCGGTGAGCGAGATCCACTGGCCGTCGGCGACGACCTCCCGCTCGATCAGGCCGGCCGACTCCAGTCGCTGGAGCCGCCGGGAGGCGGTCTGGCTCGAGGCGTCGAGGCGCTCGCCCAGCGCCGCACACGACACCTTCCGCTCGCCGTCGACGCC
>NZ_JBHUDH010000166.1:0-5918 GCF_042678005.1 Halolamina salina
CGAGTCCGAGCGTGCGGGCGCGGGAGACCATTACCTCCGACGCTGCGGCACCGAGGGGCAAACCGCTGTCGCTCCGGGCCGAGGCAGGAAAGAAACCGTTTTACGCGCCGCCGGGCACGTTTCGGGTATGGCTGGAACCATCGAAGTGCTCGTCGCGGGCGGCGAGGCCGACCCTGGCCCGCCGCTCGGCCCCGAGCTGGGTCCGACACCCGTCGACGTGCAGGCGGTCGTGCAGGAGATCAACGAGGAGACCGACGCGTTCGACGGGATGGAGGTCCCCGTCACGATCGAGTACGAGGACGACGGCTCGTTCACCATCGAGGTGGGCGTCCCGCCGACCGCGGAGCTCATCAAGGACGAGGCCGGCTTCGACACCGGCTCCGGCAAGCCTCAGGAGGATTTCGTCGCCGACCTGAGCGCGGATCAGCTCCGGAAGATCGCCGAGCAGAAGTCCTCTGACCTGCTCGCCTACGACACCAAGAACGCGGCCAAGGAGGTCGCCGGGACGTGTGTCTCGCTGGGCGTCACCATCGAGGGCGAGGACGCACGGACGTTCAAGGAGCGCATCGACGCCGGCGACTACGACGAGCAGTTCGCCGAAGCCTGATCTGCGCGCTTTCTTGCGGTTCTCCCGTCCAAATAGCGGCGGCGCCGCCTACTCGCTCCCGCCGGGACCGAGCCGTTCGGTCAGGATCTCGGTGAGGCCGGTGAGGTAGGCCGTCCCCCAGATCCCGACGACGATGCCGCCCAGCGTGTCGAACAGCAGGTCCTTCATCGTGTCCTCCAGCCCGTATTGGGTGAGCACCGACGGCGCGCCCGTCGCCTCGGCGATCAGCGCGATGGCGAACTCGATCACCTCCCAGAACACCCCGAACGACATCGTGAACAGCAGGATGAACACGAAGGTGAACTGCGGCGGGAACCGAACCGCGTCGGTGTGTTCGTCGAGCGCCCGCACCGTGACGTAGCCCGCGCCGGCGACGAGGCTGGCGGAGAACGTGTGCGTCATGTGGTCCCACCACCAGATCGAACGGTACGGGTGGGCCTCGGCGCCCGGGAGACCGACCGTCCCGAACCCGTGGAGGAACACCGCGAGCGTGATCCAGAGCACCAGCGCCGGATCGAGGTTGATGTCGTAGTCCCGCTCCAGCAGCGCCGGGACGTAGGTAATCACGAACCCCACGCCGGCGTTGACCATCACGCCGACGCTGCCCTCGTAGAAGCCGACCGTGATCATGCCGAACAGGCCGTACTGCATCACTTGAGTGACTATCCGCTGCTGGCGGTCGCTCAGCCCGATGCGATCGCGGAGCTTCACAGCCGCTCACCCCCCTCGGCCGCCCGTTCGCCGCCCGAACCGCCGCGCCGTCCGTTCGCGCGTCGTCGGAAGTAGTAGGTGAACAGCAGCCCCGACAGCACGCCCGCCAGCGTCGCCGCGGTGAAGTCCCACATCAGCGCCTCCTCGGCGTGGGGCCGGTCGAGGAAGCTCGTCGCGAGATAGATGTCCGAGAGCCACTGTGCGACCGCCCAGATTCCCGCGGCCGCGGTGGTCGTGACGGCGACGAACACCACCGCGAACGCGTCGTTCATCCGGACCTGCGTGAACTGGCCCAGCAACACGGCGATGATCAGTGCGACCGCGGCGACGGCGACGAACGTCATCACCCGCCCGGTGAGCGTCACCTCGCCGATCGAGCGCCCCGCGACGAACACCCGCCCGGCCACCGGTAGCGACGCCAGCCCGAGCAGCTCCCACGGCAGCATCGCCTGCCAGTCCCGGGCGGCGGCCGCCGGGACGACGGCGAGCCCGACCATCACGAACACGAACCCGGCCCAGACGACCGCACCCGTGGCCAGCTCGACCGTCGCCGCGAGCAGGAGGAAGGCGAGGATCACCCACGCGAGCAGCGCGTTCCTGCGCTCCCCCTCCAGCAGTCCCAGTCCTGTACTGTCCATAGAGACAGGTCCGGTGGCTCGGGCAAAACGTTTCGCCCCTCGGCCGGGGAAGGTAACGGTTAAACGTCGCGCGCCCGCCTTTCCGGACATGAGCGAAGCAGAAACGACTGGGGAGCGATCCTGTGTCTCCTGTGGCATCTCCGTCACGGGGACGAACGCGGCCCGGTTCAAGTGCCCCGACTGTGGCACCGTCATCTTCCGGTGTGCGAAGTGCCGGAAGCAGAGCAACCTCTACGAGTGCCCGGACTGCGGGTTCAGGGGGCCGTAAAATGGGTGACGTCGCCGCCAAGATCAAGGTGATGCCGGAGAACCCCGAGATTGATCTCGACGATCTCGAGGACCGTCTCGAGGACGCGCTGCCGGAGGGCGCGGAGATCCGCGGCTTCCAGCGCGACGACGTGGCCTTTGGCCTGACCGCGCTGCTCCCGACGGTCGTCGTCCCCGACGACGCCGGTGGCACCGAGGCCGTCGAGGAGGCGTTCCGCGACGTCGAGGGCGTCGAGAGCATCAACGTCGAGTCGGTCGGCCGCCTCTAAGGCTACCGACGTTTCTCCGCCGGTTCACGATCCGCCAGCGGCGCTGCTCCCGTTCGGTCGCTAATTTCTTCGGACCGAGCAGCGGCGGCTCAGTCCCGGAACTCCTCGGCGAGGTAGACGCCGAGCACGCCGCCGACCGTCGAGAGGGCGATTGTCGAGACGGCGACGAACAGGACGACGAGCAGCAGGATCGCGATCCCGCCGGCGAACGCGTCGCCGAAACCGAGGAAGGCGAAGAGGAAGCCGCCGAGCAGCAGCACCGCCCCCGCCATCGGGATCGCGTCGAACAGCCCCGCGAGTGCGCCGACGCGACCGCCGTCCCGGCGTTCGAGATAGCCCGCGGTCGCGCCGCCCAGCAGCGCCGAGACGCCGAGGAAGGAGAGACACACCGTGACTGCCGCCCCCACCACCGCGTTGACGTAGGTGTTGTCGGTCGCCATAGGTGGGGGTTCGGGCGACCGGTGGAAAACCGTCGGGGGTCCGACGACGACGCCGGCCCGACGGCCGCCCCGTTTATGTGTCCGCTCGCCGAACAGTGACGTGATGGTTCACAAGAAGATCACCCTGATCGGATCGAGCAGCGAGAGCTTCGACGACGCCGCGGACGCCGCGATCGACCGCGCGGAGGACACGCTGGACAACGTGAAGTGGGCCGAGGTAAAGGAGCTCGGCGTCGAGCTCGCCAGCGTCGACGACCGGGAGTATCAGGCCGAGGTCGAGGTCGCGTTCGAACTCCAGGGCTGAACGCCCCCGCGGTCCGACGAGTTCTTGCTTCCCGGCCGACTGTTCCCGACTACTCGATGGTTCGTCTGCTTCACTACTCCGATATCGAGAACCTCTTCGACGACGCCGAGCGGGCGGGCCGCTTCGCCGGCCGGATCCGCGAACTCGACGGCGACGACGCCCTCGTCGTCGGCACCGGCGACAACACTGCCCCCGGCGTGGTGTCGCTCGCGGCCAGCGGGCGGCAGGTGCTCGACTTCGCCGACGCGGTCGACACCGTCGCCGACACGTTCGGCAACCACGACTTCGACTACGGTCCCGACGCGACCCGCGAGTTCGTCGCCGACAGCCCGTTCACCTGGGTCAGCGCCAACGCACGCGACGAGAACGGCGAGCGCTTCGGCGCCGACGAGGGTGTCGTCCCGTGGACGGTCGCCGAGGCCGACGGCGAGCGCGTCGGCTTCTTCGGCCTGACCGACCCGGCGACCGACTCGATCAACCCACAGGCGGCGCCGCTCACCTTCACCGACCCCTACGAGGCCGCTGAACGGGCTGTCGCGGAACTCCGCGAGGAGGGCGTCGACTACGTCGTCGCGCTCTCACATCTCGGCGGCGGCGACGACGAACTCGCCCGGCGGGTCGACGTGGACGCGATCCTCGGCGGCCACGTCCACAGCGTCCGCACCGAGCACGTCGACGGGACGCTCTGTACGCGGCCGGGCGTGAACGGCCACGAGTTCGTCGAGGTCGAACTCGGCGACGACGGAGCTGAAGCGGCCCGTGGCGACGGCGGCGTCGCCGCGAGCGCGCGCGTGGTCAACCCCAGTAACGGCCCCGTCCACGAGGAACTGACCGACGCACTCGAACGCCGGCGGGAGGCTGCCGGCCTCACCGAGACGGTCGCGACGGTCGCGGAGCCGCTGGAACGCACCGACGAGACCACCTTCGGCGGCGAGTCCCGGATCGGCAACTTCGTCGCCGACGCCTACCGCGCTGCGGCCGACGCCGACGTGGGCCTTCAGAACGGCGGCGGGATCCGGGAGGGGCCGGCGCTCGCCGGCGAGGTGACGCTCGCGGATTTGGTGAGCGTGCTCCCCTTCGAGGAGCCGGTGGTCGTCGTCGAACTGACGGGGAGAGAGCTGCTCGAGACGTTCAGCGAGGCCGACGGCGCCGAACTCGACTTCGGCGAACCCCACTGGTGGCACGCCCACCTCAGCGGCGCCAGCCTGCGCTGGGACGAGAAGGCGGGCGAACTGCTCGAGGCCCGCGTCGACGGCGAGCCGATCGACCCCGACCGGCGCTACACGGTCGCGACCGCGGAGTACCTGCTCCACTCCGACCACGAGTTCCCGACGATCGAGCAGCGCCACCGCGCGGGCGAGGTCGGCATCCAGCACGACGTGCTCGCCGATCACGCTCGCGACGGCGGCCTCGACGTGGAGGTCGAGGGGCGGCTGACGTTCGAGCGGTAGCCTCCCGGAAGGGGTACGCATTTGTCCACTCCCGTCGGAGTCGTCCCCATGACGTTGGTCGTCGTCCCGGTTCGGTACCCGCTCTCGAAGCACTCCAAGGCCACGCTGCGGGAGGCAGCCCGGATCGCCGACGAGCGCGAGGCCGACCTGACGGTGCTCCACGTCGATCTCTACCAGGAGAACCGGAAGGTGAGCCGTGCGGACCTCAAGCGGGAGGTCGAGTCCGAACTCGGCCCGATCGACCGGGCGCGCTACGTCGTCCGGCAGGGGTTTCTCGTCGAGGAGACGATCATGGAGGAGGTGGCCGACGAGAACGCCGACGTGGTGGTCATCGGCTCGAAACAGGCCGGCCGCTGGCGGAAGATGCTGAACCGGCTGTTCGAGTCGCCCGACGTGGGCCGGTATCTGGAGGAGCAGCTCGACTGCACCGTCATCACGGTGTCGGCGGACGGCGAGACGGCGCGGTAGCCGTCGCGTCGGGTGTTGAACGGACGTTCGGTCGGAAGATTTTGGTGGGGTCCGGTTCACCGTCCACCGGAACCCCGCCATGGAGAACCCGATAGACAGGTACGTCGCGACCGCCCTCCGGTCGTACACGGTGCTCGCGATCGTCGGGCTGGTGATCGGCGCGACGATCGCCGCGCCGTTCGCCGCGGGCGTCGTGAGCAGCGAGCCCGACCGGATCGCCGTCGTCAGCATCGACGAGACGATCACCGGGACGACCGCACAGGAGACCATCAGCCGGCTCCGCCAGCTCCGCACCGACGGCTCGGTGAAGGCGGTCGTGCTGCGGATATCCAGCCCCGGCGGCAGCGCGGCCGCAAGCGAGCAGCTCTACCTCGCGGTCAAACGGCTCGCCGACGAGAAGCCGGTGGTCACGAGCGTCGGCCAGTACGCCGCCTCCGGCGCGTACTACACGGCGATCCCGAGCGAGGAGATCTACGTGACGCCGGCGAGCATCGTCGGCCACGTCGGCGTCATCGGGACCGCGCCGAGCGACGGACTCAGCGCCCAGTCGACCACGGGCGCCGACAAGGCCCACCGCGGGATGACCCGCGACCAGTACTTCGCCGCCCTCGAATCGATGAAACGCGCCTTCGTCGGCGCGGTGATGACCGAGCGCGGCGACCGGCTCTCGGTGTCGCGGGGGACCGTCGCGCTGGCGTCGGCGTACCACGGCGGCGCGATGCACGTCCTCTCCTTCGACGACCGACTCACCGGGGCGAAGGGG
>NZ_JBHUDH010000166.1:5978-6318 GCF_042678005.1 Halolamina salina
GATCGCCGGCGCCGCCGAGCAGGCCGGCCTCTCGAACTATCGGGTGGACTACTACAACCCCGCACAGCTGGCGTCGCTCGCGAGCCTGCTCGGCGCCAACGGCAGCGTGAGCGGGGAGACGGCGCCGTACACCGACCGCGGGGTCGACTCGATCCACTTCCTGATGATCTACGGCACGCCCGACGGCCTCGACGCCAACACCACGGCCGCACGGGAGGTGACCGCCGATGCCTGACCTGGGGACGGCCGCCCGCGTCGGCTTCTTCCTCTTCGTCGTCGCGCTCGCGGGGGTCGTCGGCGGCCTGACCGCCGGCGGCTTCGGCTCGACGCCGATCGACGG
>NZ_JBHUDH010000166.1:6354-7351 GCF_042678005.1 Halolamina salina
GACGCCGTTCGACGGCGAGGTGGACGGGCCGTCGTTCAACGCCGCCGACTCAGTCGCGACGGTGCCCGAGCAGTCGGGCGAACTCACCATGTCCGCCGACGCCGACGGGACGGAGGTCGTGATCGACACGGCCCACAGCGCGAGCATCGACCGCGAGGCGCTCGCGCCGATCGTGACGACGCTGACGGAGAACGGCGCGACCGTGCGCTACCACGTCGGTCCCCGCGCCGGCGGGCAGCCGCTCAACGACTCGCTCAGCGAGGCCGACGCGCTCGTCGTGCTCGGCGGCGGGAGCAGCTACACCGACGACGAACTCGACGGCCTGCGGGCGTTCGCCGACGCCGGCGGCCGCGTGCTGGTGATGGACGAACCCGAGAAGGCCAGCGGCGGGACCGCCCTGCTCACGCTCTCGACGGAGGGCAGCGTGACCAGCCCGCTCGCGCCGATGCTCTCCCAGTTCGGGCTGGCGTCCGACAACGGCTACCTCTACACGCAGGGCGAGGCGACGCTGAACTACCGCGCGGTCGCCGGGACGCCCAGCAGCGACGGCGACCTGACCGAGGGCGTCGACCGCGCGGTCTTCTACGAGGCGACGCCCGTGACCGGCGGCGATACCGTAGTGGCCGCCGAGGAGACGATCCTCTCCCAGACCCGACGCGAGGGGAGCTACGGCGTCGTCGCCCGCTCGGGGAACGTCGTCGCGGTCGGCGACACCAGCGTCGCGACGCAGGAGTTCCTCTACCGGGCGGACAACGAACGGCTGGTCGGGAACCTGCTCGACTTCCTCGTCAGCGGCGAGAAGTCGCCGGGGGACGCGCCGAACGGCGGGAGTTCGGACGGGTCCAGCAGCCCGCCCGCGCCCTGACTCGCCGAGTGCCTGCCCCGGCCGTGTTCACCCCCGAAGTTGAAGTAGGGGAACGGGACCACTCCCGCTCGGATGTGGCCCGCGCCGCCCGGTCCCCGGACGCTCGCCGACCTCGGAGCCGCGGCTGCGGTC
>NZ_JBHUDH010000167.1:0-1121 GCF_042678005.1 Halolamina salina
CGCCCGACACCGTCGCGGTGACGGCGTGCAGCAGCAGCGGCGCGAGAAACAGCGCGAGCACGGCGAGGGGACTGCTCGCGACGCCAACGAAGCCGGTCCCGGTCGCGGAGAACGCCGCCCGGCCGAGCGTGAGTTCCGGCAGGCCGACCACCTGCACGACCGCAGTGAGCTTCTCGCCCACGAAGAAGCCCAGCCCGGAGAGGCCGCCGACGAGCAGCGTCACTTTCCCGGTCCGGGCGAACGTCCCGGTCCGGAAGCCGGCGTAGAGATGGGCCGACTTCGCGATCTCCTCGATGCCGGCGATCGCGACCAGCAGCAGCGGGACACTCACCGATATCGGAAGCGCGAACAGCAGCGCGACGACGAGTAGCTCCGCGACGAACACGAACGGGATCGCCAGCGCGGAGAGCGTCGCGGCCGAGCGCGCGCCCGCCAACCGGGCGTCGAGCGCGTCGAGCAGCTTCAGCGGCACCGAGCGCTGGGTGAACATGTCCTCCTCACGGTAGACGCCCAGCCCGAGCAGGAACAGCGTCCCGCCGGCCAGCAGCGGCGGGCCAGTCGAGAACGCGAACTGCGCGGGCGTGACCGCGATCCCCTGCAGGTCCCGGACCACCACCGTCAGCGGCGAGATGAACGCGACCGGCGTGACGTTCGCGAAGATGGCGGGCACGAACGCGTAGGCCGTCAGGAACACCGATAGCGTCACGGTGACGAACGTGAGCTCCTTGAACGACCGGGCGAACATCCCGCCGACGAAGGTGCCCGCGAGGTACAGCACCGCCAGCGGGACCACCGCGAGCACCGAGGCCGCGCCGATCTCGCCGCCGCCGACCGCGAGCGCGACCACGATCGAGACCGCGACCGACGCGAGCAGGTACGGCAGCGTCTTCCCGGCCACCACGTCGCCGGGTTCGACGGGCACGACCAGCAGGAGTTCGCCCCGGCGACCGATCCGTTCGTCGAGAATCGTGCTCCCGTACGCCTGCGCGACGAAGTTCAGCGGTACGAGAAAGGCGAACGCGAGGATCAGCGACGCGAACGGGAACGGCGGCCGGATGTCCGCGGGCGACCCGCTCGCCGGGTCGGGGAACAGCGCGTCGCCGACGTTCGGGATCGCGGAC
>NZ_JBHUDH010000168.1:0-3419 GCF_042678005.1 Halolamina salina
GCGCCCCAGTTCTCGGCCGGGACGAGTTCGGCGTCGCCGTCCTCGACGACCAGCGTCGTCGGCTCGTCGGCGACCCCCTGCACGATCACGGCCAGACAGTTCGGCAGCGCGCCGGCGAGCGCGAGCGGGAACTGCCCGCCGGCGTAGGAGTCGAGGAAGCCCCCCGTCAGCGGCGACTTCGTCACCGCGGCGTAGCGCGTCTCGCCCGGGAGGTAGCCCGACAGCGGACCGAGCGCGAAACAGAGCCGGTTCTCCGGCCCCAGCGGGTCGGCGCCGGCCGGCAGCTCCTCGTAGAGGTAGCGTGCGCCCAGCCCCTTCCCGCCGAGGTAGCGCCGGCGCCACCGCTCGGGGACGGGCTCCTCAGTGACCGCCCCGCGGGTGAGGTCGACGCGAAGTACCGACTCCCGTTGCATCTGTGGTTTCCAGGGCGGGCACGGCTAAAAGGGTTGCTCGACAGTGCGACTGCCACTGCCGATCCGCGCCCGGAGCGAGTCGTCGGATCAGGCCAGCGAGACGGAGATGCGGTCGGAGTCCTCGACGATGTCGACGATCGCCTCGTGGACGCCGACCTGATCCACCAGATCCGACATCGCCGCGAGCACCAGTTCGGCGCCGTGGGAGAGCTCGTGGGCGCGGTACTGCCCGCCGGCGAGGCCGTCGTTGTGGTGGCTCGAAGCCGTGATCCCCAGCCCCTCGATCTCGCCGAGGAAGTCCCGGACCCGGCGCGTGGTTCGGGCGTCGTGGGGCGCGCTCTTGCAGAGTTCGGCGTAGCGCTCGTCGATGTCCTGTGAGCGGGCCGGCGTCTCGCCGGCGGCCTGCAGCGTAACGAGCGCGTACAGCACCAGCTTGTGCTGGTCGGCGAGGTCGGCGATGCCGTCCATCACCTCCTCGCGTTCGAGTTCGCGGCGGGCCTCCTCGACGTGTTCGGCGGTGACGGTGTCGGCGTTGTCCGCCCGCGCGAGGTCGGCCGCGGCCCGCAGCAGGTCGAGCGCCTTCCGGGCGTCGCCGCCGTCCTTGGCGCCGTAGGCCGAACAGAGCGGCACGACCTCCGCGGCGAGCGCGTCGTCGTAGAACGCCGCGTCGGCGCGCTGGGCGAGCTCCTGCTCCAGTTCGCCGGCGTCGTACGGCGGGAACCGGATGTTCACCTCCGCCAGCGAGGACTTGACCTCCGCCCGGAGGTTCTCCCGGAACGCGAGGTCGTTGCTGATCCCGATGACGCCGACGCGGGCGGCCTCGACGTTGCCGTTCGATCGGGCGCGGGGGAGCTGATAGAGCAGCGTGTCGTCGCCGCCGATGTTGTCCACCTCGTCGAGCACGATCAGGACGGTGCCGCCGATCCCCTCCAGCGCGTCCCAGAGCTGGGAGAGCACCTCGTGCATCGGGTGACCGGTGTTGGAGATGCTCTCGCCGGGCGGGCGGAGCTTGTTGACGAGGTTGATCGCGACCTGGTAGCTGCTCGTGAGTCCCTCGCAGTTGAGTTCGACCGTCGTCAGGTCGACCTCGTAGGTGCCGGCGTCGGCCTCCAGCTGTTCGAGCAGGTACCGCGTCACGGCGGTCTTCCCCACCCCCGTCTTGCCGTAGACGAAGATGTTGTTCGGGTCCTCGTTGTTGATCACGGGCTGGAGCGCGGTGTGGTACCGGGCGATCTCGTCGTCGCGGCCGACCAGCTCCGTCGGCGTGTACTCCTCGGAGAGTCGGTCCCGGTCGCGGTAGAGCGAGTCGTCCGGGCTGAAGCTGATGTCTGGCATGTGTTAGCAGGCGAAGTTTCCGGTGGCGAACCGCCGACCACCGTTTCCGCAGTTTCCTACGGGAGTGGGGTTTCCGATGCTGTAAGTAGCTGTCGGACCGACCCGAACCGGCGGTTCGGCCCGGGGGAGAGAGACACCACCGTTTCCAGTGCTTTCCCGGGACGGGCTGCGGGGGGCGACGCCGAACGATCGGTGGATACGGAAGGATTGATTAGGCGGGTGGGAGAGTTAGTCCGTACGGCAGTCCTCTCCCGCGGTCCGGGGCGCGTATCGCGCCGCGGACTCGGCCGGATCGTGCTCCGAGAGCGAGAGCACCGGAAACGGTGGTCTCTCTCCCCGTGCGGGTCGGGGCCGCAGCGACCTCAGAACGGGTAGTCGCGAGGCTCCGTCTGGACCGAGATCCACTTCGTCTCGGTCACCTCGTCGAGGAACGCGTCGCTGTTGTAGCCGCCGACGCCGGAGGCGCCGATCCCGCTGAAGGGGACGTGTGCCTCGTCGTTGATGGGCTGGTCGTTGATGTGGACGTTGCCCGTCTCCATCCCGTGGGCGATCTCCTCGGCGACCCCGAGGTCGCCGGCGTGGACCGAGCCCGAGAGGCCGTACTCGGTGTCGTTCGCGAGTTCGATCGCCTCGTCGACGGTCGAGAACGGGATCACGGGCGCGATCGGGCCGAAGTGCTCGTTGCACGCGGCCGGCATCTCCATCGTCACGTCCGAGAGCACGGTCGGCGCGACGACGAGCGAGTCGTCGACGCCCTCCAGATCGACCGTCTCGCCGCCGGTCTCGAGCGTCGCGCCGGCCTCGACGGTCCGCTCGACGTAGTCGAGCATCTCGTCGCGCTGGGACTCGTCGATGATCGGGCCGACGACGGTGCCCTCGTCGTGGGCGCTGCCGACCGGCAGTTCCTCGGCGCGCTCGGTCAGGCGCTCGACGTACTCGTCGTAGACGCTCTCGTGGACGATGTGGCGGTTGATCGAGATGCACACCTGCCCCTGGTGGACGAAGCTGCCGAAGACGGCGCCGTCGATCGCACGATCAAGGTCGGCGTCACCGGTGACGACGTGGGCGTTGTTGCCGCCCAGCTCCATCGCGGGCACCGCGAGGTTCTCGCCGGCGAGGCTGGCGACGTGGCGGCCCACCTCCGTCGAGCCGGTGAACGCGACCACGTCGCTCTCGGGGTGGCTGGCCACGCGGTCGCCGATCTCGCTACCCTTGCCGACGACGACGTTCAGCACGCCCTCGGGGAGGCCGGCTTCCTCGAACAGCTTCGCGAACAGCAGCCCGCCCGTGATCGGGGAGTTGGTCGAGGGCTTGAGGACGACGCTGTTGCCGGCGGCGATCGCGGGCGCGATCGCCCGCATCGAGAGGTTCAACGGGAAGTTCCACGGCGAGATCACCGTCACCACGCCCTTCGGCTCGCGGTAGAGGCGGTTCTCCTTGCCCGGGATGTTCGACGCGGCGGTCTCGCCCTTCATCCGCCGGGGGAGCGTCGCCGCCTCGCCGGCGTGGTCGGTGGCGATCTGGATCGAGGTCTGGCCCATCGCGGGCGAGCCGCCGACCTCGTGGGTCAGCAGCGACGTGATCTCCTCTTCGTACTCCTCCAGCAGTCCGAGGAGGTTCTGGATTACTTCCGCGCGCCGCGCGGGCGGCTGCTCGGCCCAGGACTCCTGG
>NZ_JBHUDH010000168.1:3475-7752 GCF_042678005.1 Halolamina salina
GACTGGGTGAACGCGATCCGGGTGCCGTCGGGCGACCAGCTGATCCCCTGGACGCCGGCGGGGACCTCAGTGACTTGCTCCCGGGTCGAGGGATCCTCGACGTCGATGGTCTCGCCGCTCTCGCTCGGGACGAACTCGCCGTCGATGTACTGGCTGGCCCAGTCGGCGTCGATAGTGAACTCGGTGCTCATCGGTGATTTACCGTACGGTCAAGACCCGGATAAGCGACACGGCGACGGTGGTCGGGACCGCTACCGACGGTGTCCTTTCGGGGGTGAGTCGCGTACCGCGGGGACAGTGAACGGGCGGCCGAGCGCCACGGGCGCTACGCTTTTGGTTCGCGGCGACGAGGTGCCGGCGATGCCCGAGGGAACACGGATCGCGGCGGTCGACGCCGTGCCGGAGCGCGGCTCCTACCTGTTCAGCGTCGAGGACGCGTTCACCAACGAGCGCGAGGCGATCCTCGTCCCTTGCGAGGACGAGCCCGGCGTCGAGGCGTGGCTCAACAACTGCCCTCACGAGGACCAGCGGTTCGACCGCGGCGACGGCGCGGCGATGCGGGACGGCGAGATCATCTGCCCGAAACACGGCTCGCTGTTCGACGCCTGCGAGGGCGACTGCGGCAACGGTCCGGCCGCCGGCTCGTCGCTCCGCCCGGTCGAGATCGCCGTCGAGGACGGCGACGTGTTCCTCGTCGACGACGGCTACACCTACCTCAAGGACGGCGGCCTCGACGACGACGAGGGGCCGAGTTCGACCTCCCACCTCTCGTTCTGAGTCGAGCCACGGCTGTCGAAGCTGAAAACGGGGAAAACGCGTTCCGCGGCGGCGGGGTGCCAACCGTCGTGCGTGTCGCCGTCGCCGGAGCGCGCCGGATCGCGGCGTCGGCCGCGACCGCGTGAGGGCCGAAGTTCAGTCGTTACTCGAACAGTTCGACGGCCTGCTCGTAGCGGGCAGACGGCTCCTCCCAGTCGACGACCTCGAAGAACGCGTCGACGAAGTCGCCGCGGGCGGGACCGTAGTCGTAGTAGTAGGAGTGCTCCCAGACGTCGAGCGCGAGGATGGGGTGGCTGCCCCAGAGGGCGCCCTGGTCGTGCTTGTCGACGACGACGTTGCGGAGCTGGTTGCTGTAGGAGTCGTAGACGAGCAGCGCCCAGCCGCCGGCGGCGCCGGCAGCGGCCTCGAACTCGCCCTTCCAGGCCTCGTAGGAGCCGAAGTCCTCCTCGATACGGTCCGCGAGGGCGCCCGACGGCTCGTCGCCGCCCTCGGGGCTCATCGACTGCCAGAACAGATCGTGGAGAATGTGGCCCGAGCCGTTGTGGGTCACGTCGCCGATGGCGCCGGGGGAAGACCCGAACTCGCCGTTCTCGCGGTTCTCCTCGAGCGTCTCCTCGGCGCTGTTCCAGCCGTTGACGTAGCCCTGATGGTGCGTGTCGTGATGCCACGTCAGCACCTGCTCGGAGATCGACGGTTCCAGTGCGTCATACTCGTACGGCAGCGGCGGCAGTTCGTAATCCGTCATGCACTCCATCGTACGGGCCGGGACGGTAAGAGCGTTCCCTGAAACGGATTCAAGTTCGATAGTCGAGAGATAGGTATCCCGAGATAGTTGTCGCTACAAACCTCCTGACTGACTTTCCTCAAAAATACCTCGAGAAACTGGTGTTTCTTCTGTTCCGCCGCCGTGACGGTTAACCGTCCGCACCGACTGGATCGAACCATGTCTTTCGACCAAACGGTAAACGCCCCGGTGCCGGGCGAAACGGTCCGGCACGGGACGGGCGTGAACTCCAACCGCGCGTTCCCCACCGACGGCTATCCTCACAACCTCGACCCGTTCGTGCTGTTCGAGCGGTTCTACATCGAGCCGGACGACGGGTTCCCGACCCACCCCCACAGGGGGTTCGAGATCGTCTCCTACATGCTCGAAGGGGGGATGGAGCACGGCGACTCGCTGGGCGTGACCCACACCGCCTACCCGGGCGACGCGATGCGGATCACCACCGGCGGCGGGATCGAGCACTCCGAGATGCCCGCCGACGGCGCGGGCTGTAACGGCCTCCAGCTCTGGGTCAACCTCCCGCGCGAGAAGAAGGATATCGAGGCCGACTACGCGGACGCGGACGCCGAGGAACTCCCCACCGAGGAGGTCGACGGCGCGACGATCACGACCGTCGTCGGCGAGGGCTCGCCGCTCTCGCTGCACACGCCGATGACGTACCACGACGTGCGCGTCGACGGCACGTGGGAGTGGACGACGCCCGAGGGGTGGGCGGGATTCCTCTACGGCGTCGACGGCGAAGGGATCGTCGACGGCGAGGCGTTCGGGAAAGGCGACGTGCTGCCCGCGACCGACGCCGGCGGCGTCACCGTCGAGGGTGAGTTCCGGCTCGTCGCCGTCGCCGGTGAGCCGCACGAAGAGCCGATTAATCAGCGCGGCCCGTTCGTGCTGTAGCCGGTCACGGCTCGCGACCTGTCGCGCGCTCCGTCGCGCGACCACGCAGCGTGCTGCCGTGACCGTGCTGTAGGCCGACCACGGCTCGTGACCTGTCGCGGACTCCGTTCCGCGACCACGGAGCCTGTTGCCGTGACCACGAAGGGAGCGATTTTTGTCATTCCGTCACTTGTTCCGTGCTATGGCGACACACGCACAGCGCGACGGCCCGACCCCGGCGTCGCTCCCCGACGCCGTCCCGTTCGACCTCCGGAACCTCACGCGACAGAGCTGGAAGCTCGGCAGCCGGATCGTCGACGGCGCCGAACGGGTCGGCGAGTGGCGCCACACCGAAGGACGCTGGACGCTGACGGCGTTCGACGCGACCGACGAGACGCTCGTTCTTCGGCTCCGGACCCCTGTCGGGCGGGTCCGGTTCTACGGCGCGATCGAGGCGGAGTTCCGGGAGGCCCGCCCGGCGCTCGCGTCGGCGGCGGCGTGGGAGCGCGTCGACGAGTGACGGCTCAGGCCCGCGCGACCCGGAGATAGCTCCGGATCAGCGCGTACAGCAGGCCCAGCAGCGCGCCCACCACCAGCACCGCCGGCCCGACGCCCATCGAGATCTCGGTGGCCGTCTCCGTGAACGAGAACAGGTAGGTGATCGTCTCCTCGGTCCCGACGGTGAGGGACTCCACGCCCATCGCCGACAGCACGAGCGGGCCCGCGACGGCCAGCAGCAGCAGGACGGCGAACGCCGACACCGCGGCGCCGGCGAGCTACGAGGGGACCAGATCCCGGACGCGGTAGCCGGCGTCCTCGATGTCCCGGATGATCCCCTGAATGGCCGCCTCGCTGGGCGTCGTCAGCCGCATGACGAGGTCCGCCTCGCCGACGGGTAGCCCCTCCTCGGAGCGGTCGTGGCGCACGCTCCGGATGTTGGTGTCGTGCTCGCCGATCAGCGAGGCGAGTTCGCCGAGCACGCCCGGCTGGTCGTCGATCCGGACCCGGAGCGTGACGAACTGCCGGCGGTCGACCAGCGCGCGGGTCAGCACGTCCTGCAGCGTCGCGAGGTCGATGTTGCCGCCACAGAGCAGCGGCGCGACGGTGCCGTCGACCTCGATCGTCTCCGAGAGCAGCGGCGCGACCGACGCCGCGGCCGCCCCCTCGACGAGCTGTTTGGTGCGTTCGAGCAGCCACAGCGTCGCGGTCGCGATCTCGGTGTCCGACACCGTCACCACCTCGTCGACGCGCTCCTCGATGATCTCGAAGGTGCGCTGGGAGAGGCTGCCCGTCGCGATCCCGTCGGCGATCGTGTCGGGGTGCTCGTTCTCGACGGGCTCACCCTTCCGCAGGCTCTGCGGCGCCGTCGCGGCGTCCTCGGCCTGCACGCCGACGACGCGAACGTCGTGGTCGGCGGCTTCCATCGCCGTCGCGACGCCGGAGATCAGCCCGCCGCCGCCGATCGGGACGACCACGGTGTCGAGGTCGGGCACCTGCTCCAGCAGTTCGAGGCCGAGCGTCCCCTGCCCGGCGATCACCGCGGGGTCGTCGTAGGCGTGGACGAACGCGGTCCCGGGCTCGTCAGCGCGATCCTGCGCCGCGGCCATCGCCTCCGCGAACGTCTCCCCGCGGAGTTCGACCGTCGCGCCGTACCCCTCGGTGGCGTCGATCTTGGCCTGCGGCGCCGTCTCGGGCATGAACACGAGCGAGTCGAGCCCGCGCTCGGTCGCGGCGTAGGCGACGCCCTGTGCGTGGTTGCCGGCGCTGGCGGTGATCACCCCGGCCGCCTTCTCCGCCTCCGAGAGGGTCGCGATCCGGTTGGCCGCGCCGCGGATCTTGAACG
>NZ_JBHUDH010000168.1:7835-8701 GCF_042678005.1 Halolamina salina
CGGCGCCGGCGAGGCGCTCGCGGGCCGCGCGCACGTCCTCGAGCGAGACCGTCATCGCCCCACCCCTACGGCGGATCGGCTCGGACTCCGGTGTCGGATCGCGTTGTCGTTCACGCCGTCGAAGTGGGGTCGACACCGCCTTAGTCCTTCGTTCGTCCGGCGACGCCGTCGGGTCATGGTGCGCCACGCGCCGTGGACTTTTCCCCCGGGCCGACCCAGCCCGGGTATGGCCGACTCAGCCGACCCCTCGCCCGAGGTCGTGGCCGTCGGCGCCGCGACCGTCGATCGGTTCTACGACGTGACGAACCTCCCCGACCCGGACGGCGGCGCGTTCGCCCGCGAGGCCACCGAGCGCTTCGGCGGCGTCGGCGCCAACGTCGCGACCGGCCTCGGCCGACTGGGGCGGCACGCCGCCCTCATCGCACGGATCGGCTGGGACGACCTCGGCGACCGCGTGCTCGCGGATCTCGAAGCCGGCCCCGTCTCGACTGCGCTGGTCCGGCGCGCCGCCGGCACGACGACCCACTGCGTGATCCTCCGCGACGACGCCGGCGAGCGGATGATCGTGACCGCGGGCGACTCGACGGTCCGGCTCCGCTTGAACGACGACGACCGCGCCGCGATCCGGGCCGCCGACGCGGTGTTCGTCACCGCGTACGCACCCGACCCCGTGACCGCGGAGATCGTCGATATCGCCACCGAGGACGACGGGCCGGCGCTCGCGTTCGACCTCTCCGGGCCGCTCGAAGAACTCCGGGGCCGCGGGACCGAGCCGTCCACGATCGACCACGTCGTCGAGACGGCATCGCTGTTCGTCACGGCCGAGGTGGCCGCAGAGTCGTACCTCGACTGCCCGGCCGAGGCGG
>NZ_JBHUDH010000169.1:0-653 GCF_042678005.1 Halolamina salina
TCGATGGATCACGTCGACTTCATCTCGCCGATCGACCTCGGCGAGGTGGCGGTCACCCGCGGGCTCGCTTTCGGGGAGTGCGACCGTGGCGTACACGCGGTAGGTGGTCCGCCCGTGGGCCTCCCGGATCTCCTCGACGCCCCCGCGGGCGATGATCGACCCCTCGTTCATCACGATCACGCGGTCGCAGAGGTCGGCGACGTGGTAGAGGTTGTGCGCGCTGAACACCACGGTCTTCCCGTCGTCGGCCAACTCCCGGACGAACTGGAGCACCTCGTGGGTCGTCAGCGGGTCGAGCCCGGAGGCGGGTTCGTCGTACACCAGCACGTCGGGGTCGTTCACCAGCGAGCGCGCGATCGCGACTTTCCGCTTCATCCCCTTCGACACGTCGCCGAGCCGGCGATCGCGGTGTTCGAGGTCGAGGCGGTCGAGCGTGGACTCGATGCGGTGTTCCGCGACGTCGCCGGGCACGTCGTAGAGGTCCGCGAAGAAGGAGAGGTACGACCGGGCGGTCATGTTCTCGTACAGCGGCGACTCCTCGGGGAGAAAGCCGAGCGCCCGGCGCATCTCGGGGTCGTCCACGTCGTAGCCCGCGACGGTGGCCTCGCCGGCGGTCGGTTCGACCAGCCCGGCGAGCATCTTCAGCGTCGTCG
>NZ_JBHUDH010000169.1:707-2588 GCF_042678005.1 Halolamina salina
CGTCGGCCGCGAACTCGCTGCCGGCGACGGCGACGAACTCGCCGTACCGCTTCTCGAGCCCGTCGGCACGGATCATGGGCCGAACTGCTCCGTCGTTCCGGAAAAAGATCGGGGCCCGGCTATCGTTCGCGAGACTGCGGTCTCCGGGCTCTCGAAGAAACGAAGCGAGAAACGGCGTCGTCTCGCTCGGTCGGGTATCCCGCGTGAGCGGGCCGTTACGGTCGGATCAGAACAGGCCGACGTTGAGCGCGAGCGGCCAGTCGGCGCCGCCGAGCGCGAGGAAGCCGAGCGAGGCCCCCAGCAGCGCGGCGTTCTTCAGGAAGTGGGTCATCTCGCCCTGCGTGTCCTCGGCGTTCCAGAAGTCGTGGATCGTCGGCGTCGCGACGACGAAGAACGTCGCGAGCGCGCCCGCCGCGAGGACGGGGTAGGCGCCGGCGGCGATGCCGAGGCCGCCGAGGATCAGCATCAGCCCGGAGGCGATCACGCCGAACGCCGGCGCGGGGATGTTCTTCGCGCCGGCGTACCCCGTCATCGTCTCGAGGTTCATGAAGTGGTTCAGACCCATGAACGCGAGCACGAGACCGAAGACGAGGCGCGCGACGAGGAAGATCGTCCCCGCGGCGCCGTCGAGCGCGGCGGCCTGCAGCAGGCTCATCGGTCACCCTCCGTCGGTGCGGTCATCGTCGATTCGCTGTGTGAATGTAGTTGCGTCACGTCACCTGCTACGAGCGCGAACCACTTGAGGGCTCGCAAACCCCGTCGTCACCCGGTTACAGCGGTGTTATCGGTCGGTTCGAGCGTCAGCCGTCCGCCGATCGTCACCGCCACGGCACCGAGAGGTGGACGTGGAACAGGCGCTCGCAGTCGGTCTCCCCACAGACGGGACACGTCGACGGCTCCGAGTCCGGCGAGTCGTCGACGAGATCAGGCTCCGCGGCACTCGTACCGGCCACCCCGGCAGCGGCGACGACGCGGCTGCCCGCCTCCCGGAGCGCGTAGCCGCCGTCGACCTCGCGGACGAAGTACTCCCGGAGCTTCGAGAGGTGGTAGTTGAACCGCCCGGGGTCGCGAACGTCCGCGCGTCGCCGGAGTTCGGAGAACGACAGCGGCTCGTCGGCCGCCGCGAGCGCCCGGAGGATCGCGATCCGCGTCTCGTCGCCCAGCACCGCCAGCGCGTCGGTCGGATCCGCTTCCTGCACGCGCTGCCCTACCGGCTGATCGGGCTTCAAACTACGGCCGACGTATCAGCCAGCGTACTGAACTGCGGTTCTCCGAGCGTTCACTATCCCGGTGGCCGACACCTCGGCCGTGTCCCTCCACGACGCGCTGCGGCGGCAGTTCTCGATCCCGGCGAACCGCTCGTTCCGGCGGCTGCTGGCGGGCAGGGCGACGAGCTTCCTCGGCGACGGCCTGTTCACCGTCGCCGTGATGTGGCTCGTGTTCGAACTGACTGGGTCGACGACGTACACCGGGCTCGCCGGCTTCCTGCTCCGGGCGCCGAACGCGCTGAAGCTGTTCGCCGGGCCGCTGGTCGACCGCTCGCGGCTGGGCCGGGTGCTCGTCGGCTCCGAACTGCTCGGCGCGGCGCTGGCGCTGCTCGTCCCGCTGGCGGCGGTCCTCGGCGAACTCTCGGTCTGGGTCGTCCTCGGCGTGCTCCCGTTCATGGCGCTGACCGAACTGTTCGCCGCGCCCGCCCAGACCGCCGCGCTTCCCCGGATCGTCGACCGGGAGTCGCTGGTCCGCGCCAACAGCGCGTTCTCCGTCGTCACGAGCGGGGTCGACGCCGGCGCGCAGGCGCTGGGCGGCGCGCTCGTCGCCGCGGTCGGCGCGGTCGCGCTGTACGCCGTCGACGCCGCCACCTACGCCGTCGCCGCCCTGGTG
>NZ_JBHUDH010000170.1:0-535 GCF_042678005.1 Halolamina salina
ATCGTCGTAATCGTTTACGGCCAGATCCTCGCGCAGGGATCGGCGGCTAAATCGCCAGGATCGCTGCGTTCGCTCGCAATCGGAGTCCAGTGGGGTGTGCCAGTGTTGTTCGCACTCGATGCGATCGTTGATGGAATCACGTCCCTCGGGTTCTTCGCACTGGTTGCACTCTTCGCAGGGGTTATTGTCCCGATCGGGATCGTTTCTATCGATCGACCAAAGTAGAGTATTGTTCGCGGCGGAAGCGAAAGTCGAGTTGGGGCGGCCCTGAACTAACGGGTCTGTTGCCAGGGAGGGAACGAATTTAGTACCGTTCAATATTACCTGTTCCATTTAGAAACATTCTTCAATAAAGAAAACTCCAACCAACATATTAAAACAATAATACATTAGTGAATACGATATTCTTGAACGAAAGGCTTATCATACCTGATACAAATTACTGGGTATCAACCCTACCAAGTGGTTGAAATACAACACATGACAGAGAACAACAAATTTCTGACACGTCGGACAGTACTCAGATCAGGTGCCG
>NZ_JBHUDH010000171.1:0-1919 GCF_042678005.1 Halolamina salina
CTCGTGCTCGGCCGCCTCGCGGCCGACGGACTCACGGCCCGCGAGTGATCGGTCAGGCGGCGACGTAGCCGTCGTCCGTCCGCTCGGCCAGATCCAGTAGTACCAGCCAGTCGAGCAGCCGCTCGGTGCGGTCGGTCCAGTGGTCGACCCACTGCCGGCGGCGCTCGCGCTCCCAGCCCGGAACGGTGTCGCGCAGGCGGTCGAAGACCGCTTCGGCGTGGAGCGGTTCGCCTGCGTCCTGCAGGACTGAAAGCGTCTCGCTCGCGCCGAACACGCGCTCGCGGAACGACTCGCGAATATTCTCGGGCGTCGGCTCGCGCTGGGTGCGCTTGAACCCAGAATCGGTCTCCACGACCAACTCTAACGCGCGGAGGAACGTGAGCCACGTCCGTGCCACGTCGCGGCTCTCGTGGCCCTCGCGGCGCATCAGCCGGGCACAGCAGTCGTTCTCCGAGCCGGGGACCAGCGGCACCGCCGACTGGGCGTCGGCCACTGCGTCGAGGTCGGTCGGCGCCTCGGGGAGCGGTTTGAGCCGCACGGCTCAGAAGCCGAAGCTCTCCGCCAGCAGCGCCTCGTTGCGCTCGCCGAAGCGGTACGTCGGCCCGTCGACCACGTCGACGGTGGCCGACGCCGGCAGCGCCTCGAAGTCCCAGTCGTGGGCCCCGAAGATGTCGGCGAATGGGCGGCCGAACTCCTCGCCGGCGGCGGAGGTGATCGACTCGAACGCGTCGGCGTCGTCGCCGGTGACGGTGAGGTGGACCTCGCCGCCGTAGGCCAGCGCGTCGTTCGTCCGGGCCATCGCCTCGCTCTCGTCGTAGCCGACGGGCGCGACGGGCGCGGTGCCGGAGACCGACAGCACGTCGTTGGGGTCGTAGCCCGCCTCGAACAGCTGCCAGACCGCCATCTCCGGGGCGCGGGCGCCGGCGGCGACGCTGCCGGCGATCGAGCCCAGCGCGAACGTCGGCAGGAACACGCCGCTCTCCTCGACGCCAGCGAGGTCGGCGACGTGGGCCGCGATCTGGTCGTCCGGGAGTTCGATGCTCTCGACGGCCAGCACGGTCAGGTCGAACTCGTCGTAGTACCCCACGGCCTCGAACTCGCTCTCGCGGCCGACCAGCGCCCGGGCGGGGCCGGAGCCGAGCCCGTCGAACACGTCGAAGTCCAGTTCCCAGCCCGCCTTCTGCGAGCACAGCAGCGCGATCCCGGGGTGGTCAGTCGACAGTTCGACGTGGGGGACGGGCGCGCCGTCGACACGGCCCATCCGGGTCGTAATCGTCGACAGCCCCGCGGTCTGGATCTCCGCGAGCAGCACGCCCGCCTCGATCCCGCCGTCGGCGTCGACGCCGAAGTCCAGCACGGTCGCGCCCGAGTCGAGTTCGTAGGGCGCGACGTTGAGCTCGTCGGCGAAGTCGAGCGCCTCGTCGACCAGCTCGACCGCCATCCGGTTGATGCTCTCCATACGCCTTACTCCCGCGTCACCGCGTAAAGGGGTTTTCAGTCCCTATCGCTTGGCCGCTCGCTCCGTGCCGCCCGGCCCAGCGCGTCCTCCACGGACTCGACTTTCGACGCCGCGCTCGCGTCGCTGTCCCGCTTGTCGTCGATCTTCAGGAACGTGCTCACGCGGTCGCCGTCGACGGCCTCGTGGGCGGCCTGCGCGGCCGTGAACAGTTCGCCGATCTCGTCGGCCTCGATGGTGGTCCCCATCGGCGTCGTTTCGTAGGAGACGTCGAAGTCTTCGAGCGCGTCGACGGCTTTCGCGACTTCTGGACCCATCGACTCGTCGGTCGCCGGTGCGACGGAGAGGAACGCAACGACGGTCATGGCCGGCCGTTGGCCCCCGCGGGACTTCGCTCTACCGGCGACCGGAACGCTGAGGCCGACGGCCGCACACGCCGGGACCGTGACCGACGAGATCGAGG
>NZ_JBHUDH010000171.1:1951-5219 GCF_042678005.1 Halolamina salina
CTGGTCAGCGGCGCCGTCGCGCTCGGGATCGGGATCGCCGGCGCGGCGGCGTTCCTCTATCTTCCGCCGCTGTGGGCGCTGGTCCCCATCGTCGCCCTCGTCGCGCTGGCGCGGGCGCCCGTGTTCCGCTCGGGCGGTCGTGCCCGCCTGCGAACCGACGACGATCCCGAGGGAGTCCGCGACGCGTTCGCGGGGCCGACGCCGCCGCCGCTGGCGCTGCAGTGGGGGGTCGCCGACGACGTTCGGGCCGACGACGGCGGCGCCGCGTACGACCTCTCCTACCTGTTCGGCCTCCGGAGCGTCGAGATGCAGGTCGATAGCGAGGTCGTCGAGAACGTGACCGAGCCGGACCGCGTGGAACTGAGAGTGACGGTCGACGGGCAGCCGTGGGGCACGTACACCGCGTGGATCGAGCCTGTCGAGGGGGGCACCGGGATCACCGTCGAGGTGCAGTCCGACCGGAAGTTCGGCCTCCGGCGGCTCCCCCAGCACCTCGTCGCGCGGCGGTATCGCGACGACGCGCTGGCGGCACAGGGGTACGAGACGGTCGAGCGGTCGTTCTCGCTCTCCCAGTAGCGCCGGTGGGGCGCCGGGACCGCGCGGCTCCCGAGGCGCTCTTAGAGGAGTACGGAGGAGTATATAGCCTCCAGCATGGGACCGTACCACACGGAGGGTAAACGGACCGCTGTAGGGTTATTGTACCATCAAATACTCCTATTATAAACTGCTTTACTAATCCCCCCACCCGACTCAGGTGATGGCACCCGACCCGGAGGCAGGACGAGTATCGCGGCGGAAATTCATCGCGGCGACCGGCGTCGCGGGCGTGGCCGGCGTCGCCGGTTGTTCGGGCGGTAGCGGAACCGACACCGAGGCCGGCGGCTCCGGCGGCTCAGGCTCGGGGAGTTCGAACGGGCTGGACACCTCCGTTCTGACGGGCGACGGTTCCTCGACGGTGTTCCCGATCACGAGCACCGCGTCGAGCTACTGGAACTCAAACCCCGAGGCCGGCGACGAGGACTACTGGCCCCAGGAGTGGGCCGACGAGTACGGCACCGACATGCGGCTGGCGGACTACTTCGCGAGCGACTACGGCTACGAGGCGACCGAGCAGCGCTCGGTGCCGCCGTTCCGGGTCAGTATCGCGCTGAGCCACTCCGGCACGGGGATCGAGGGCGTGATGGAGGGTCGCGTCGACATCGGCGACTCCAGCGCGCCGGCCGCAGCCGAGCTCGCGGGCAGCGACCCCTCCGAGGAGACGCTGAACAACTTCACCGACCACGTCGTCGGCGTCGACGGCCAGCCGATCGTCGTCAGCCGCGAGATCGCCGACGCCGGTGTCGAGAGCATCACCATCGAGGAGCTCCGCGCGATCTACCGGCAGGAGATCACTAACTGGAACGAGGTCGGCGGCCCCGACCGGGAGATCCTCGCCCTCGGCCGCGCGGAGGGATCCGGGACCGACACCGCGTTCCGGAACAACGTGTACGGTGATCCCAACGCGCCGATCAGCCCCGACCAGCGCTTCGGGCAGAACCAGCAGCTCCAGCAGGCCATCGGGCAGGCCGACAACGCCATCGCCTACATCGCGCTGGCGTTCGTCGAGCCGGACGGCGCGACGCCGCCGATCGGCCTCGAGATCGACGGCACCCTGTACGAGTACGGCGAGAACCTCGGCTCCCAGGACTACCCGCTGTCGCGTGACCTCCACGCCTACACGTGGGAGGGAACGTCCCGGAAGGAGGCCGCCTTCCTGAACTTCGTGCTGAGCGACTTCGGGCAGGAGAACTTCGTCGCCGCGAACAACTACTTCCAGCTCCCCGACGACCGGCTCGAAACCCAACGGGAGAAAGTCGCGGCGTCGAACTACGAGTAACGCCCCGCCCCGCGCGATCGGCCCTCCCGATTTATCACTGATGCATCCATGACGCAGCTACTCCCGCCGCCACGAGAGGTACCGACGCGGCTCCGCGGGGCCGTCGCCCGACACACCGAACGCACGAGACAGCGGGCACGCGACTACCGATCCCGGACCGACGACGGCGCCATCGCGATGCACGGCCTCGTCGCCGCGTCGGTGCTCACGACGTTCCTGCTGTTCCTCGCCGGCTCGCGGTGGACCGTGCTCCCGGTGCTGACGTTCCTCGGGACGATGAGCGTCGGCTGGCTCCGCTATCAGGCGGAGGCCGCCAAGGCCCTGACGTTCCTCACGACCGTCGCGACGGTCTCGATCCTGACGCTGATCGTCGCGTTCCTGCTCTACGAGTCGATCCCCGCGGTCCGCGCGATGGGGGTGGACCTGTTCACGCGGGTCCGCAACCCCGCGATGGAGACCCCCACCCTCGGGCAGGGGCTGTGGGGCCGCGGCGGCGTCTGGTCGCTCACGCCGATGATGCTCGGCACCGCGATCACGACCGTCGTCGCGACGCTGATCGCGGCGCCGATCGGCGTCGCCGGCGCGGTATTCGTCAGCGAGATCGCCCCCGGGCGCGTCCGCGAGGTCGTCAAACCCGGCATCGAACTGATGGCCGGGATCCCCTCGATCACGTACGGGTTCATCGGCCTCACGATCGTGAACCAGTACTTCTACGCCGAGTTCGGCACCCCGACCATCGGGACGTACTTCGCGGCCGGGCTGATGATCGGCATCATGGCGCTGCCGACGGTGGTCACCGTCGCCGAGGACGCGCTCAACGCCGTCCCCGAGTCGATCAAAAGCGGCGCGCTCGCGATGGGATCGACGAGCTGGCAGACCACCAAGAGCGTCACCATCCCCGCCGGGCTGTCGGGCGTCTCCGCGGGCGTCCTGCTCGGCGTCGGCCGGGCGATGGGCGAGACGATGGCCGCGACGGTGATGCTCACCCACACGAAGGGGTTCCCCTCGCCCGTGTTCGACGTGTTCTCGCGCTACGGCGAGACGCTCACCACGGTCATCGCGTTCGAGGGCGGCAACGCCAGCGGCATCCACATGAGCGCGCTGTTCGCGGCCGGCGTCGTCCTGTTCGTGATGGTGATGCTGTTGAGCGTCACCTCGCAGTACGTCGAGTGGCGGATGCACCAGAAGCTCGGAGGTGAGCGATGAGCAACGTCGAACGGACCCGGCTCGCCGGCGCTGACTCGCCGGTCGGCGACCTCGTGTCGACCGGGATCCTCGCCGTCGCGGTGCTCACCTTCCTCACGTCGTGGGTGCTGCTGCTCCAGTGGGTCGACGAGACGGCGACCGTCGCCGGGCTGAGCGTGCTGAAGCTGCTGTTCGTCGGCCTCGTCG
>NZ_JBHUDH010000171.1:5253-8094 GCF_042678005.1 Halolamina salina
CGTCGGCGGCGGCCTCGCGTTCCTCGGCGTTGGCTCGCGGTTCGACTACGTCGATACTGCGCCGTCGTCGACGGCCGGGGTCGCCGTCGGCGTCGTGTTCGGGCTGCTCTGGGCGGTCGTCGGCGGTCTCGCGGCCACGTCCGCCCTCGGGAACGACACCGCCCTGTGGCTCCCCGTCGCCGTCCTCGTCGGGGGAGCCGGCTTCCTCGCGTCGGTGCTGCCGAGCGAGGACGTGGGCTCGACGCTCCCGGTCGCGGGGATACTGATCCTGCTCGGCGGCTTCGTCACCGTCGGCGGCATCAACGCCGGCTGGACCTGGTCGCCGGCGTGGTCCTCGGCGGAGTTCCCGGGGAGCGAACTCGTGCCGATCCTCGTCGTCTTCGGGACGCTGCTCGGCGCCTGGAGCGCCGGGAAGGCGAAGGCGGGGTTCGGCGCCGAGGGGCGACAGACGGGCGCGTACTACCTCGTCGGCTCGGTCGTGTTCGGGATGCTCGGCGTGCTCGTGCTGCTCGTCGCGTTCGTCGTCACCAACGGGCTGGAGACGATGCTCACGGGGGCGAGCCTCACCGGCGGCCGGCTCACGCTCCCGGTCGTCGGCGTCCGGCTCCCGTGGCCCGAGTTCCCGTTCCTGCTGAACCAGACCGGCGGGCTGTACGTCGAGATTCCGGGCGTCCTGCCCGCGCTGATCGGGACGCTGTGGCTCGTCTTCGGCGCGGTGTCGTTCGCGGTCCCGCTGGGGATCGGCGCCGCGGTGTTCCTGACGGAGTACGCCGAGCGCGGGCGGTTCACGCAGGTCGTCGAGGTCGCGACCAACGGGCTCTGGAGCACGCCGAGCATCGTGTTCGGGCTGTTCGGGCTGGCGTTTCTCGTCCCGCGGATCAGCGGCGGGAACTCGATCATCGTCGGGCAGTTGGTGCTCGGATTCATGCTGCTGCCGCTGGTGCTCATCACCAGCCGGGAGGCGATCCTCGCGGTGCCCGACGCCCACCGCGACGCCAGCGCCGCCCTCGGCGTCACGAAGTGGCAGACGATCAGGAGCGTCGTGCTCCCGGCGGCGATGCCGGGCACCATCACCGGCGTCATCCTCGGCGTCGGCCGAATCGCCGGCGAGACGGCCCCGTTGCTGTTGGTGTTCGGCGGGGCGCCGTACCCGAGCGACTCCCCGAACGTCCTCGGCAGCTTCCAACTCAGCGCTCAGCCGCCGTTCGTGACGAACGAGGCGCTGCTCTCCCCCGCGAGCGCCCTGCCGTACCAGCTGTACTCGACGATCAAGGCCGGCGTGTTCCCCAAGGAGATATTCACCAACACCGAGTTCGGCTGGGGGACCGCCCTCGTGCTGCTGCTGGTCGTCGTCGGCCTCTACGCCGTCGGCGTCGGCAGCCGACTCTACTTCCGGAGGAAACTACATGAGTAAGACAGACACGCGCGACCGCACCGAACAGGGACTGACGACCACCGGCGAGACCAGCGAGCGGGTCCGCGAGGCGTGGACGGAGTACGAGTTCGCGGGCGACGCCAAGCTCGCCGTCGAGGACCTCGACGTGTACTACGGCGACGAGCGGGCGCTCCAGAGCGTCTCGCTGGACGTCCCCGACGAGTCCGTGACTGCGCTGATCGGCCCGTCGGGCTGCGGGAAGTCGACGTTCCTGCGCTGTCTGAACCGCATGAACGACCGGATCGACAGCGCACGCGTCGACGGCTCCGTGCGGCTCGACGGCGAGGAGATATACGGCGACGGCGTGAACCTCGTGGCGCTCCGCAAGCGCGTCGGGATGGTGTTCCAGGAGCCGAACCCCTTCCCGAAATCGATCGCGGACAACATCTCCTACGGGCCGCGGAAACACGGCGACCTCGACACCGGCCTGCTGGCCCGGCTGCTCGGCCGCGACGACACCGAGGAGGAGCGCGAACTGGTCGAGCGAGCGCTCCGCCGCGCCGCGCTCTGGGAGGAGGTCGAGGACCGGCTCGACGACAACGCGCTCGGGCTCTCCGGCGGGCAGCAACAGCGGCTCTGCATCGCGCGCTGTCTCGCTGTCGACCCCGACGTGATCCTGATGGACGAGCCGGCGTCGGCGCTGGACCCCATCGCGACCGCGAAGATCGAGGACCTGATCGAGGAACTGGCCGAGGAGTACGCCGTCGTCGTCGTCACCCACAACATGCAGCAGGCCGCCCGGATCAGCGACCAGACCGCGGTGTTCCTCACCGGGGGCCAACTCGTCGAGTACGGCGAGACCGACCAGATCTTCGAACACCCGCAGAGCCAGCGGGTCGAGGACTACATCACGGGTAAGTTCGGCTGATGGAGACCAGAAAGATCCAGCAGGTCGGCGGCGGGACGTACACCGTCTCGATCCCCATCTCCTGGGCCGAGGAGCACGGCGTCGAGGCCGGCGAGACCGCGTACCTCTACACCCACCGCGACGGCTCGCTGATCGTCCGGTGGGGCGAGCGCGAGGAGACTGCCCTCGGCGCGGTCGACGTCGAGGTCGGCGACGCCGACGCGGCCGCCGATCGGACGCTCGACGCCGCGTACACCGCGGGGTTCGACCGCATCACTTTCCACGGCGTCTCGGCGGCCCAGCGGGAGTCGATCACCGCGCGGGCCCGGACGCTGGTCGGCGTCGACGTGACTGAGGAGTCCGATGATAGCGTCGAAGTCCGGTGGCTGCTGGACGACAGTGACCTCACCGTCCGCCGGTCGGTCGGCCAGCTCCGGTTCGTCGCGGGGTCGATGCACGACGCGGCGATGGCCACGCTCGCGGGCGCGACGGCCGACCCGCGGTCGGTCGGCGACCGGACCGAGGAGACCGACCGGCTCGCCCGGCTGGTGGGGCGCCA
>NZ_JBHUDH010000172.1:0-650 GCF_042678005.1 Halolamina salina
GGATCAACAGGTCCGGGTCGCCGACCAGCGCGATCGCCAGCGCGAGCCGCTGCTGCATCCCCTTCGAGTACCCACCGGCCCGGCGGTCGCGTGCCGCCGGCTCCAAGCCGGTCCGGTCGAGCAGCGCGTCCGGGTCGTCGTCGGCGCCCTTCGCCGCGATCGCGTAGTCGAGGTGCTCCCTCGCGGTCAGTCGGTCGTACGTGCTGTACCCCTCCGGGAGGATGCCGATCCGGCGGCGGAGCTCGCGTGACTCGGAGCGAACGTCGTGACCGAGGACGCGGCCGCTCCCCGCCGTCGGCCGGACCAGCCCCAGCAGGATGTTGATCGCCGTCGACTTCCCGGCGCCGTTGGGACCGAGGAAGCCGAACACCTCCCCCTCCCGGACCGTGAGGTCGAGACCGTCGAGCGCCACCACGTCGCCGTAGCGCTTCGTCAGATCGTGCGTTTCGATCGCTGCCATCGTTGGCGTCGACTCGTTGGCCCGGCCCCATAACCCGGGCCGCACGGTTTCAGAACCAGAAACCGCGAGCGGCGGCGGTGACGCGTGCCGTCGGTGCCAGCCGGCGGACCGACGGGCGTCGACGATCACGTAAGCGCGTGGACGCCGGCGGCGTCGCCGTAGTAGACGCGGTCGCCGGCCAGCGCGAGCG
>NZ_JBHUDH010000173.1:0-924 GCF_042678005.1 Halolamina salina
GGAAACTTGGGAGAGCTTATTTCAATCTTCTCAGACTCATTGAGAACCCTTTGATAAAAACTATCTGTATACTCAGTGGTTGCCTTTACAACCGTCTTATTGCCATTTTTATTTCCTTCTCGAAGAGTTCGGATATATCCGGGAGTATGGTGAAGATGAATGCCGCTATTGCTGATTGATTTGGATGCGAAGAAATCAAAAATTCGCTCTGAATAATAACGATTGTTGAAATCCTCCATAAGAAACTGATTGATACCGGTCATCGCTCGTGGTATCGTTCGGCCGAGGGGGATCGGTGTCGTAATAAAATCATTAGGCACTACACGTTTCTCTACACCCCGGCAATATATATGATTGAGAAGATTACGATGTTTTAATCCAATTGATAGCTCAGTCAAATCCTGCCCAGTCTGTGATCCAACATCGCTATATCCAACAACGGAAATTGTTTCCATTGGCTGTAATTGGATAAAGAAAGCGCAAAAGCTATTTCGATTCGTTTTAATTATGGCGTTACCAATGAATATAATATCGTCCAGAAACTTAAGATATCGTGAAAGCTTAAGTGAACTAATAGAGGAGACCACTATCATATATTTAACAACAGAACGCAGTGATCCTTTCAACAGACAGTGATAGGTTCAGGAAATTTTTGGGTATACTTTCACCTCTACTCTAATGATATCCCACTGTATTCTGAAACTCTCCTATGGAACTAAGAATTAACATTTATACCCCTAACCAGTGGGCTATTTTATCCACTTATAAGAATAACCTATATAAGAATATAAATAATATAAAATCTACTTGTAACATCTATCTAATATTTATGGAGTGTTTGTTTTAGATGGTGAAATTACTACTGGGAATGGACAGAAGTTAGCTAATTGGACTGTAGTGAATACAAGTGGGAGTATTTCCCTT
>NZ_JBHUDH010000174.1:0-1039 GCF_042678005.1 Halolamina salina
GTGACGTGCAGTCGCTCCGGGTCGCCCGCGGCGACGACGACTCCGCCGAGACGAGTCCCGAATCGGCGCTCCGGACCGCACTCCGACTCGGTGAAGGAGCGCTGATCGTCGGCGAGGTCCGGGGCGAGGAAGCGAGCACGCTGTACGAGGCGATGCGCGTCGGCGCGGCCTCGGGGACGGTGCTCGGTACGGTCCACGGTGACTGCGCCGACGCGGTCCGAACGAGAATGACCGAGGACCTGGGCGTGAGCGAGTCCGCGTTCGCCGCGACGGGGTTCGTGCTCACCGTCGCCGACACGGAACGCGGCCGGCGCGCGGTCGCGATCGAGGAGGTCGAGTCCGTCGCCGGCGGGACCGAGCTCCGGCCGCTGTTCGCACTTGATGACGGTGATCTCGAACCGACCGGCCGCCTCGACCGCGGCGAGAGCAGCCTGTTGGCGGATCTTGCGGCCCCGGGTGAGGGGTACGGCGAGACGCTGACGGCGCTGAACGCGCGGGCCGACCACCTGCGGTCGCTCGCCGCCGACGGCGTGACGCGCCCCGCGGCCATCCGTGCGGAGGAGGACGATCGTCCCGACGCGAGTGAGGAACCGTGGTAGCTCGGTCGTCGGACCGACGGGAGCAGTTCGTTCGGCTCGTCGAGCGAGTCGGGTCGTCGTGGCCACGAACCCCCGCCGTCGACGGGACGTTACGTGACGCCTGTGACCGGCTCGACTGGCCGCTGGCGCCGCAGTTGGTTGCCACGAGCGAGGCGGTCGGGAGCGGTATCGTGATCGTGGGTACGCTCACCACCGTCGTGGCCGGCACGGTCGCGCTGCTCCCGCTCGCGGTCGTCCTCGGCGCGGGACTCCCGCTCGCCGCGCGAAACGCCCCGATCGCCGTCGCGGCGCTGTCCCGTACCCGTGCGGTCGGCGACGCGCCGGCGCTGTTCGGCCGGCTGACGCTCCGACTCCGGGTCGAGCCGAGCCTGGAACGGGCGGTCGCGTTCGCCGGGCGGTCCGGCGACGGCGACCTCGCCGCCTCGTTGCGCGAGCACGCC
>NZ_JBHUDH010000175.1:0-717 GCF_042678005.1 Halolamina salina
CGCCCGCGTTCGCGACCAGCCGCGAGACGATGAACTCCGGCGTCGAGCGCCCGACGGTGCCGAACCGGGGCTGGTAGTCGACGCGCAGGCCGAGGTCGTCGGTCAGCCCCTCGGCGAAGATGCCGTCGATCCGAGCGGTCTCCGGCAGCGGCGAGAGGTCCTCCGCGAGGTGGGTGACGAACACGCCCAGCGCGCCGCGGTCGACGGTCAGATCCACCAGCCCGTTCAGCAGGTCCGCCGCCCGGCCGGGCTCGGTGATCGCCTCGAACTCGTCGACCAGCATCAGCGCCCGGCCCTCGCCCGTCAGCGGCGGCACGACCGAGCGCAGCGTCGACTCCAGCACGCCCGCGTTGAACGAGGCGTGCCGACGGTGGAACACGACCGTGTCGAACCTGCCGACCTCCGCGCGCTCGGCGGGGACGGGCAGCCCCATCGCCGCCAGCAGCGCGACGCCACAGAGCGTCTCCAGCAGCGTCGTCTTCCCGCCGGAGTTCGCGCCCGTCAGGACCGCCACGCGGTCGCCCGAGGGCGGGTCCGCCTCGCCTCCCGACACAGAGTGCGTCCCGACGCCGTAGGTGACCGGCTGGACCTCTCCCTCGACGAAGAGGTTCCGGGCGTTCCGGACCGCGAGGCCGTCCTCGACCAGCACGGGCCGCGTCAGGTCGTGTCTCGCGGCGAAGCGGGCGATCGAGAGGTCGAAGGCGAGTTCGCCGACCG
>NZ_JBHUDH010000176.1:0-8607 GCF_042678005.1 Halolamina salina
CCGCCGTCCGGTCGGCCGCCGCGGACTCGACCGCCGGAAGCGAGGCAGCGAGCAGCGCGGCCGCGAGCGAGACCGCGAGCAGTGCCCGGATCACCGAAGCTCCCGGAGCCGCTCGCACAGTCCTGACTCGGCCGATTCGTCGGTGTCACTCCCGTTTTCGGCGTCGCTCGTGCCCTCGGTATCGGTCTTCTCTGCACTGTCGTTCTCGTCTATGCTCCCCTCGGCGACCGTCGCTGGTACCCCCGTTGGCTCCGCGCCATCTCCCCGGCCGTCGGGGGCATCGTCCCGTTCGTCGAGGCGTCGCTCCAGCCGTTCGACCGCGGCGACGGCGGTGTCGGCGCGCCGCTCGACCGACTCGTTCACCGCGGAGACGCCGCCGAGGAACCCTCTGACCGACTGTACCGCCGCGTCGAGCTCGTCGACTCTGGACTCGAGCGTCTCGATCCGTGACTCGAGCGCCGCGGCGTCGGCGTCGCTTACCGCCGGGCCACGCCGTTCCCCGTCGACCGCGCGTTCGACGGCCGCGAGCCGCCGTTCCAGTTCCGCGTCGCTGTCGGGCATGGGCGGGGTGGTCGCCCGATCGGTGATAAGGGCCGGGGTCGGCCGGCGGGGAACCTTAAGGCGGATCGGAGCGAACGGGTACCCATGAAGACGGTCCTCGTTGGCGTCGGTCAGGCGGGCGGGAAGGTGGCGACGGCGCTGGCCGAGTTCGACGACGAGATGGGGTTCCGCGCGGTCCGGGACGCCCTCGCCGTCAACAGCGCGAAAGCCGACCTCCAGGGCCTCCCGCTGGACACGGTGTTGATCGGGCAGGACGTGGTGAAGGGCCACGGCGTCGGCGCCGACAACGAACTCGGCGCCGAGGTGATGGCGAACGACGCCGAGGAGGTGATGAGCGAGCTGAGCGGCAAGATCGGCTCCGACACCGAGGCGATCTTCGTGATCGCCGGACTCGGCGGCGGCACCGGGTCCGGCGGCGCACCCGTCCTCGCGAAGGAGCTGAGCCGCGTGTACGACACCCCCGTCTACGCCATCGGCATCCTCCCGGGCCGCGACGAGGGGTCGCTCTACCAGGCCAACGCGGGCCGGTCGCTCAAGACGCTCGCCCGCGAGGCCGACGCGACGATCCTGATCGACAACGACGCCTGGCGGGAGACGGGCGACAGCGTCGCCGAAGGGATGGCGGCGATCAACGAGAGCATCGCCCGCCGGATCGGCCTCCTGCTCGCCGCGGGCGAGCCCGTCGAGGACCGCTCGCTCGGGCTGGGCGGCGGCGGGATCGACCGCGACGTGGCCCAGAGCGTCGTCGATACCAGCGAGGTGATCAACACCCTCCGCTCGGGCGGGCTCGCGGCAGTGGGCTACGCCGAGTCCGAGGCCAGCGAGGAGCCCGACGAGAACGTCAACGTCGTCACCAGCACGACCCGGAAGGCGCTGCTCAGCGGCACCAGCCTGCCGGGGGCGAGCGAGGCCGACGCCGCGCTGCTGGTCGTCGCCGGCCGCCCCGACTCGCTCTCCCGGAAGGGCGTCGAACGCGCCCGCTCGTGGGTGGAGGAGGAGACCGGCAGCATGGAGGTCCGCGGCGGCGACTACCCGCTCGACAGCGACCGGATCTCGTCGCTCGTCCTGTTGAGCGGCGTCGAGCGCTCCGATCGGATCCAGGAGTTCATGGATCGCGCGGCCGACGCGCAGGCCGAGTCCCACGACCGAACCGAGGGCCAGCGCAAGCGCGACGCCGCCGAGACGTTCCAGAACGACGAGCTCGACGACCTGCTCTGACCGCCGCCGCGCCGCCGATCCTCCTTCCCGACCCCCGCCGCCTATTTCCTCCCGGCGCCCCCAGCGTCGGGCATGCGCGAGTACGCTGCCGACCCGCCGGTCGAGGAACGCATCGGCGACGCCCTCCGGGAGACCGACGCGACGGTCGCCGTCGCCGAGTCCTGCACGGGCGGGCTGATCGGGTCGCTCCTGACCGACGTGCCCGGCTCCTCGGACTACTTCGACCGGTCGGTCGTGACCTACTCCTACGACGCCAAACTCCAAGAGCTGGCCGTCTCCCGGGAGAGCCTCGACGACCACGGCGCCGTCTCGGCGCCCGTCGCCGAGCAGATGGCCGCCGGGGTTCGTGACACCGCGGGGACGACGTTCGGACTTTCGACCACCGGGATCGCCGGCCCCGAGGGCGGCAGCGAGGAGAAGCCCGTCGGGACGGTGTTCATCGGCCGCTCGTACGCCGCCGACTGGGGCACCGGCGGCTCCTACACGGAGGTCTCCCGGCACGTGTTCGACGGCGATCGGACCGAGATCAAAGAGCAGATCGCGCGGGAGGCGCTGGCGCTGCTGCTGGAAGACGCGGGGGACCTGTCGGAACCCTAACAGTTGGTCGCGCCTGTCCCGACTCGACGTACCACAACGAACGGACCGCCGAGTTCTGAGCCGCCGAACCGCCGACGCGTGCCGTTGGCCGACCGAAACGCTTTGCGGGGCGCCGGCCACGCACACGAGTATGGACAAGAAAGGTCACGTGCTCAACGCCCTCCTGCTGGCGATCGGCGTCGGCTACGTCCTCGAGCCGTCGGGTGACGTGTCGACGTTCGTCGCGATCGCGGAGGTGTCGCTGCCGCTGGTGTTGGGTGCGCTGTTTCCCGACGTGGACACCGCGTTCGGCAAGCACCGCAAGACGCTGCACAACCTCCCGGTCCTCGGGATCGCGCTGGCGTACCCCTACTTCTTCGGCAACCTCGGCTTCGTCTGGGCGGGGGTCCTGAGCCACTACGTGCTCGACATGCTGGGGAGTAGGCGGGGTATCGCGCTGTTCTACCCGTTCTGGAGCGAGGAGTTCGGCTCGCCGACGGGGGTGACGACCACCAGCAAGTACGCCGACGTGGTCACGATCGTCGTCACGCTGCTCGAGGTCGCCGTGTTCGCGGCGTTCGTCCACCTGCTGCCCCAGTACCTCCCGCCGGGGCTGGAGCTGAGCGGCCTCGTGACGATCGGCGCTTAGTAGACGGACACGTCGTCGAACCGCCCGTCGTACGCGATGTGGTTGGGGTGGGTAGGTTCGGTGCCCGAGAGGAACAGGCGGTCGATCTTCCCCCAGGAGTTCTCGTAGCCCAGGTGGGCGAACTCCGCGAGGTTCCGGACGCGGTGGCGCGGGCCCGAGCGGTGGACCACCTGTCGGTCGGCGCCGGAGACCAGCGCCTGCACGAGGTCGGCCTCGCTGTCGATGGCGGCGTCGAACTCGGTCCACGCCTCGCCGACGGTCCCCCGGAGGTGGGCATACGACGAGCCGAACGTGGGTAGCCCGGCCTCCTCGGCGACCCGTTTGGCCCGCTCGTTGACGTGGGGGAGGGATTTGGCGTTGTAGCTCTCGACGGCGTCGATGTGGTCGGCGTAGGCGCGGATCTCCGGCCGGCCGAGACTGACGTTCAGAAGCGTCGGATGGGGGACACACAGCGCGGCGCCCTGATCGGCGAGTTCGGAGAGCGCCCCCTCGAAGGAGACGAAGTCCGGCACCGGCGACGACAGTCCCACGGCGAGCAGGTGGCGGCGGTTCTGCCAGTTCCCCGTGAAGATCTCCCGGGCGGGTACGATCAGCAGTTCGTCGTCGCTATGTCGCTCGGCCTGCTCGCGGATCGCCGGCAGTCGCGTGAAGTGGGGTGCGTACACCAGCACGTCGATCCCCCGGGCTTTCGCCCGCTCGACGACCCGCCCGTCGAGCGTCTTGACGTGCATGTCCACCCGCGTCGGCGCCGTAGTCACGTTCCACCGCAGTCGGTCGTCGCCCAAATAGCCTCCGTGTTCGAGGCCGGGCGTCGGGGAGAACCCTTTTGACGCCCCCACCCCGATGAACCGCGTATGAGCCGCTGGAACTGCGGGATCGCCGGCTGTGGCCGCGAGTTCGACGGTCCCGAGGCCGTGATCGTCCACCAGACGACCGAACACCAGCGCCACGAGTGTAAGGTGTGCGGGACTATCGTCCCCGAGGGGTACTTCGCGATCCGCCACGCGTTCGACGAGCACACCCGCGCGGAGTACGTCCGCGCCTACGACGCCGACGGGAGCGACGTGCGTGTGCGTGAGGGGATCAAGGAGACCATCGAGGAGAACGCGGATCTCCAGAGCGTCGTCGACGAACTCAACGGTAACTCGGGGTAGTCGGGACGGTTTTCTCGGAAAAAGGTCGACTATCGACGAGGAACTACCGCTCCTCGCTGTCCAGCACGCGGATCTGGTCGCCACGCACCGTGACCGGAATCGGGACGGTCGCCTCGTACAGTTCGACCGTCACCTGGTCCTTCCCCTCGTCGATGCGCTGGACCTGCGCCTTCTCGCCCTTGAACGGGCCGGCGATCAGTTCGACGATGTCGCCCTCGGCGATCCCCTCCACGTCGGGGGTCGGCGAGAGGAAGTGTTCGACCTCGGTCATCGACGACGTGCCCGGTACGATCCCGTTGGCGTGGGGGATCTCGTCGAGCACGCGCTCGATGATCGAGTCGTCCTCGGCCTCGACCATCACGTAGGAGGTCAGCGAGTCCGGCGCCAGCACGGCGTGGATCTCGGGCATCTCCTTCGAGGCGATCATGTCCGCGACGGTCTCCTCCTGGCTCGCGGTGGTCTTGACGGCGTAGATCGGCATCTACGCACCACCCGGGACCGCGCCCGGAACGAAGCTCATGATCGCGAACATCAGGAACCCGAGGAAGCCGATCAGGAAGATGCCGGCGCCGGAGATCTTGGCGACCATCGAGAACTCCTCCCACTCGGGAGTGCTCGCGAGCTTGAGCACGCGCACGTACTCCGAGAGGTCGTATTTGACGTCCATCTTGTCGTGTGGTTCAGCCCGACGCCTTTTCTATCTATTGAATACGCTTTCGCCGGCGCGACCGTCGCTACGGCCGGTGACGGCGACGAAAAAGAGCCGAGGCGATCAGTTCACGTCCTGCAGTTGGTCGGGCGAGGGGCCGCGCTGGGCGGCCTCGCCGCCGCCGTAGATCTGGGGGGACTCGACCCCGGTCACGACGATCATCGTCCGCATCCGGCCCTCGATCTCCTCGTCGACGGAGGTGCCCCAGATGATGCGCGCGTCGGGGTCGATCCGGTCGTAGATCTCCTCGACGACGCCCTCGGCCTCGCCGATGGACATGTCCGAGCCGCCGGTGACGTTGACCAGCGCGGAGTTGGCGCCGGAGATGTCCACGTCCAACAGCGGCGACCGCAAGGCAGACTGTACGGAGTCCTCGGCCTTGTCGTCGGTGTCGGACTCGCCCAGCCCGATCATCGCGACGCCGCCTTTCTCCATCACGGTGCGAACGTCGGCGAAGTCGAGGTTGACCAGCCCGGGCTTGGTGATCAGTTCGGTGATCCCCTTCACCGAGCGCATCAGCACCTCGTCGGACACCTTGAACGCCTGCTTGACGGGCAGTTTGCCCACCGCGTCGAGGAGGCGATCGTTCGGGACGACGATCACGGTGTCGGAGACGTCCCGGAGCCGTTCGAGGCCGGCCTCGGCGTTGGTCCGGCGGACTTCACCCTCCGCGGTGAATGGAGTCGTGACGATCGAGATGGTCAGCGCGCCGGCGGCCTGTGCGGCCTTGGCGACGACCGGCGCCGAGCCGGTCCCGGTGCCGCCGCCGAGTCCGGCGGTGACGAACACCATGTCCGAGCCGGCGATCGACTCCTTGATCTCCTCCTGGGACTCGATGGCGGCCTCCTCGCCGACCTGCGGGAGCGAGCCCGCGCCCCGACCCTGGGTCTTCTCCTTGCCCATCAGGATCTTCGTGTCGGCCTCGATGGAGACGAGGTGCTGGACGTCGGTGTTCGCGGCGACCAGCTTCGCGCCGTGGATCCCCTCCTCGTGCATCCGGTTGACGGTGTTACCGCCGGCGCCGCCACAGCCGACCACCGTGATGTTGGTCTTGAGGTCCTGCAGGACCTCCTGTAGCTGCTCGTCGGTCATCTTCCCCGACGACGGCGTCTCCCCGCCGGTCTCCGAGGTGGTCTCCTGCTCGGCCGCGGCGTCGGGCTCCTCGCCGCCCTCGCCCTCGGCCTCGTCGATCGCCTCTTCTACGATAGAGTCCATTTGACCCTGAGTATTAGGCGGAGCCTATTGACCTTTCTCCCTCTCCGGCGATTCTCGCCACCACCGACACCGCTCAGATCGGGAACTCCTCCTCCCGCCGACTCAGCACCGCCGACGGGGGGATCACCTCGCCGTCGACCTCGACAGACTCCCCGCCGGAGAGCATCCCCATCTTCGGTCCCTCCGGCACGCCGAGCTTTTGGGCCTTCTCGGGGTCGAACGCCTCCTCTCGGGCGACGACGGCGTCGTCGTCGACGGCCACCTCCTCGTACGCCTCCCGCAGGATCGCCGCGAGGTCGTCGATCAGTTCGTCGTAGGCGTCGGCGTCGGGCACCGCCGCCTCGCCGTTGGCCCGCGTCCCGCTCTCGATCGTGTCGAAGGCGACGGTCGACTCCCGGACCGCGTCACGCGTCGCCTCGCCGTCGACGTTCTGGGCGGTCGCAAGTAGCTCGTCGGGCAGGCTCACCGTCTTCCAGTCCTCCGGATCGTCGGGGACGTTGGCGCCGAACCGAAGCCCCTCGTCGACTGTCGCGACCGTGGATTCGAGCGCCCGGACCAGCGCCAGCGGTCGGTCGCCGACGGTTCGGAGCCACGTCTCGCTCACGATCCGGTAGCCGAGATCCTCGATCGCATCGGCGACCTCGGGGTGGTCGCCGTCGAACAGCGCGTGGGTGGCGCCGCTGCGCTCGAACGCCTGTTCGAGCACCGCCCGGGCGTCCTCGTCTCGCGGGTGGCCCAGTTCTTCCAACTGCCAGTCGCTGGCAATGTGGCCGACCGCCCACGGCGTCTCGCGCAGCACGCGACCGAACCGCGGGGCGTAGTGCCCGCCGCCGACGCCGACGATCTGTCGGTCGCGGTGGGCCGCTACCCCGCGCAGCGAGAGCACCGCTTGCGCGACCGCGCGGGCGCCCTCGGGGTCGTCCCACTGCTCCTCGCCGCTCCCGAGCTCCGCGAACATCGACGGCGTGTCGATCGCGGTCGGCCCGTGGTGGGTCCCCTCGATCGCCACGTCGTACCCCTCGGGGGCGTGGGCGGCGAGCGCCTCGACGTACGCCGAGAGCGCGCTCGGCGCCGCTTCCGCGAGTTCGCCCTCGCCCCCGCCGTACTCCGCCTCGCCGAAGTTCCCCGTGAAGTGGCCCGTCAGCAGCGCGCCCGTCTCGCCGGAGTGCCGGGAGACGAACACCAGCAGGCGGGGGTCCTCGCTGAACGCCGGCGCGGGGTCGCCCAGCCCGATGTGGAGCTCGTCGAACTCCCGAAGCTCGAACGGGCCGTCCCGGTAGTACGTCCCGCCGCCGTCGGCGTCCGCCCGCTCCTCGTCCTCGTGTTCGGTCCAGTCCCCCTGCGCGAGCAGCTGCTCCCCGATGTGGATCGAGGCGTGGTCGGCCCGCGACACGACGATCCCGATAGTCATCGGTTCGGCGTCCGACCCCGCCGGCAAAGTAGCCGTCGGCTCCGGCCCCGCCGCGGGCGCGGGCTTTTTCTCCCGTGCTCGCCCACGGCGACCATGGACGTCTACGGGCTGATCGGGCGGCCGGTCGAACACTCGCTCTCGCCGCCGATGCACGAGGCCGGCTACGAGGCGCGCTCGCTGGACGCGCGGTACGTCACGCTCGAACCGGATCCCGACCGGATCAACGAGGCCGTCGCCGGCGCCGACGCGATCGGCGTCGCCGGCCTCAACGTCACCGTTCCGTTCAAACGGGACGTGCTCCCGCACGTCGATCCGACCCCGACCGGTGAGGCGGTGGGTGCCGTGAACACGATCACGTTCGGCGGCGACGGCGCTCCCGAGGGACACAACACGGACGTCGAGGGCGTCGTTCGCGCGTTCGAGCACCACGACGTGGCGATCGAGGGGCAGTCCGCGGTCGTCGTCGGGGCGGGCGGCGCGGGCCGGGCGGCCACCTACGCGCTGGCCGACGCCGGGGCCGACACGTTCGTCGCAAACCGAACGCTCGAGCGCGCCGAGGCGCTCGCGGACGATTTCTCCGGGCTCGGCGTCGACGCCGGCGGACTGGCGGCGCTCGAGGAGCACGTTCCCGACGCCGACATCCTCGTCAACGCGACCAGCGTCGGGATGGACGATCCCGACACGTCGCCCGTCCCCGCGGACGTGCTTCACGAGGATCTGGCGGTACTCGACGCGGTGTACTCCCCGCTCCGGACCAAGCTCCTGCGGGACGCCGACGCCGCGGGCGCCGAGACCGTCGACGGCGCGTGGATGCTGTTGTTCCAGGGCGTCGCCGCGTTCGAGCGGTGGACCGGGGTCGACGCGCCGGTGGCGGCGATGAACGAGGCGCTCCGGGATCGGCTCTGAGGCACGTTTCGGCTCGACGGGGCGTTTGCCGGGGTGAACCGGCCGAGGGCGACGCTGGCTTTTTACCATCGCGGGTCATTTTCGCCGACAGCATGGTACTCCGGAAGATCAAACGGCTCCTCGGGCTGGGTGCCGACGAGGGCGACGGCCGGTCCGAGCGCGACGTGACGGTGCAGGACCGCTCCGACGCCGACGCCGAGAGCGAGGC
>NZ_JBHUDH010000177.1:0-1067 GCF_042678005.1 Halolamina salina
CGTCTCCACCAGCGCGGCGTCGAGTACGTCGAGCAGATTTCCGACGCCGGAGAGCGCGCCCCAGATCTCCGGCCGGGGCGCGTACATCAGCACCGTGACCGCGAGGAACGTCCCCGCCAGTGCCGCGAGCGCGCCGCCGAGCCAGATCACGGCGGGGAGCGCGCCCGAGCGGCGATCAAGCCAGTCTCTAACGGCGGCGAAGTCTGCCCGAACCCGGGCCGTAGCGCCCGGTTCACCGCCACCAGTCGCAGCCCGGACCAGCCGGTGGTCGTAGCAGACGGCCGCGGCGCCGCCGAAGCAGGCGACGTAGAGGATCGCGTTCTCCTTGCTCGCGAAGCCGAGCGCGAGCGCCGCGCTCGCGGCGACCGCAGGCCCGAGTCGGCGGGTGTCGGCCGCCCGCACGAGCAGCGCGAACGCCGCGAACGCGAACGCGCCTACGAGCATGTCCGAGCGCATGAACCGCGAGTAGTAGAGCAGTAGCGGCTGGACCGTCAGTAGCAGCCCCAGCGCGACGATCTCCCGGTCGTCGAGGTGGCGGCGCAGCAGCCACGCCGACAGCGGGAGCGCGGCGGTGACGACCGCGACGGGGAACCGCGCCCAGAAGTCGGTCACTGGGACGACGTGGAACAGCAGTGCGTCGGCGTGCTGGACGAACGGGCCGTGGATTATCGGCCGGTAGTGGAACTGCCCGGTCTCGTGGTAGCGCAGGATCCAGTAGCCGACGCGGCCCTCGTCCCAGTGGAACACCCGGCTGCCGAGGCCGGCCAGTCGGAGCGCGAGCGAGAGGACCGACAGCCCGACCAGCGCCCGGAGCGCGCGGCGGCCCGCGCGATCGCCCCGGCTCGACGGGTGGTCCCCCCGTGACATGGACGGGCGTTCCGAGTGGAGCTATGAAGCTCTGTGGGTTCGGTTCGCTACTCCCCGTCTCCCTCGTCGGCCTGCTCCTGAAGCCCCTCCTTGACGCCGCGGACGATCGCCTCCAGTTCGTCCGAGTCGGCGTCGATGTCGACGTTCAGCGAGAGCGTGTGCGGCTGGGACGCCGCTTCGGAGTCGCCGGGGGCAGGCTC
>NZ_JBHUDH010000177.1:1095-1986 GCF_042678005.1 Halolamina salina
CCTCGGCGGCCGCTCTCGCCGCCTCGGCCGTCTCCGTGATCTCGTCGATCGCTCGTTGGACCGACTCCGGCGGCTCCCCGCCCTCCCCGGCTTCCTCGGCCGATTCAGCCGCGTCCTCGGTGCCCGATTCGGCCGCCTCTTCGGTCCCCTCGGCGGCGTCTTCAGCCGTCTCTTCGGCCGCTTCGTCCGTCTCCTCCGCAGTTTCCTCGGCCGCCTCTTCCGCAGTTTCCTCGACCTTTTCCCCGGTCTTCTCGACTTCCTCGGCTGTCTCCTCGACTGCCTCGGCCGCCGCTTCGACAGTCTCCTCCGCTTCCTCGACCGCCCTTTCCCCGGTTTCTTCGCCTCCCTCGGCCGACTCCTCCTCCCCTTCGTCGCCGCCGGACTCCCCCTCGCCGACGGAGATAGTGATCCCCGGGCCGTCGTCGATATCGATGTGGACGGTCTCGCCGTCCTCGCCGAGTTCGATCGAGCCGCCGTCCGGGATCGGCTCCCCGCCGTCGGGTTCGAGATCCGAATCGTCGGACCCTCCGGTCCGGATGTCGATCCCCTCAGGGAGGGTCACGTCCGACAGCTCCGTCCCGTCGTCGACGCTGATCTCCACGTCGGCGTCCTCGTCCAGCGTGATCTGGAGCCCGCCGTCGTCGTCGATCGAGACGTCGACACCCTCCACGCCGTCGAGCTGGTCTCCCGCCAGCGCCTCGGCGGCTGCTTCCAGCCCCGAGGGGATCTCGGCCGACGATTCCTCCGTCGGTTCGTCAGCCGATTCGTCCGCCGAATCCTCCGTCGATCCCTCCGCCGACTCGGCTCCAGACTCGCTCTCCGTCTCGTCCTCGGTTCCCTGCTGTGCCTCGATATCCGACGCGACGCTGTCGATCGTCTCGGCGGCGTCGG
>NZ_JBHUDH010000178.1:0-918 GCF_042678005.1 Halolamina salina
CTTCTGCGTCCGAACGAGGTGTGGAAGTTCTCCTTCTACCCTGTATGCGTGTTTATTCAACGCACTGACCTTGGGACCGAGTTGGAACATCGCGAAGAGGAATATGCCGAGTTCGCCGATCCTCATTGATGCGAAGGTCAATGCCAGATAGATTAACACGAAGACCGAAACTGCCGTTGCAAGTTGATAGGCGTTGCTGATTCCCGACTCATTTCGCTGTAATTTGATCCGGTACCGCTCAAACTTCTCGATACCTTCGACAAATCCGGAGCGAAGTTCGTCAATCATTCCGAACAGTTTTACATCTCTGATTCCCTGTGTACCCGCCTGTGCATTAGACTGAATCTCCTCTTTGGCATCCGCAACTTGGTCCCCAAGCGAGTAACCAGTCTCAAGTACGTACCTGAAAAAGAGCGTCACGGAGCCGAGAAACACGGCAGTAATGAGCGTCAACAAGGGAGAAATATAGAGAGCAATAATGAAATATATTGATGCAAGCAGGCCTTGTTCAATAGTATGAAGAGTATACCTGATTACCCTACCAGCGTACTCAGCCTGCGTAACGATAGCATTGAGAATGTCATCGGATCCTTCCTTATCAAAGTAACCGACACGAGCCTCTAACGCGTTATCGAATGCCTCCTCTTGAAGATGGCGAACGTATTTCGTTTCGATAGCAGCCCGAAACCAGCTAACGAGAAACGATACAGTGTACCGGACGATCATTACCGCTGCAACACCTGCAACGAGATAGCCAAGCGTGAACGGAATTCCTAGTGTCTCATAAACCGTGAGAAACACCGTGAGCAGTCCATCCGCCTCCTCTGCTGAGGCATTCGACTGGGCAACTTCAATGATCGGCATGATGAAACTCAGTCCGAACCCTTCGAAGATCGCGGCGATCACGCTAAGAACGAC
>NZ_JBHUDH010000179.1:0-3516 GCF_042678005.1 Halolamina salina
GGTCCGGGCCGAGGCGCGCCAGCCACGGGCCGGCGGCGACCGCGTACCCGTCGTCGGTCCGAACCACGTCCGGGGCGGCGTGAGACCCCTCCGGGAGTTCGGGCGTGAACGACGCGCGCTGCCGAACCGCGCCGCCGGCGTCGGTGAGCGCGACCCGAACCGGATCGTCCGGGCCGGGGCGGGGCCACTCGCGACCGACGAGGACGCGGCCCTCGCCGTGGGCCTCGGCGGTTCCGGTGATCCGGAGGTTCTCGTACGTCCGTCGCTGGACGACGCCCGGCGGCTCCGGGTTGGACTGGGCGCTGGCGACGGGGACGCCCGCGAGAGCAGCGCCGGCGACCCCTGCCGCGAGGAACTGGCGACGAGTGAGTGCCGAGCCGACGCGTTCAGTGGAGGGCTGCGGGACCATACGGTCGGTGTGGGATCGACAGCCCATCAACCTTCCCCGGCGAACGTTCAAGACCGCCGCGGGCGGAGCGTCGGTGTGGTTCGCGACCAGTCCCCGACGACTGATCCCGGGCCGGCACCCACCGACGGCCGAGCCGTGGTCTCTTGGGCCGTCACTCCGGAGACACACCGCTGGCTCGGCCTGCTCGCATACGGGCTGTACGCCCCCCTGGGCGCTATCGCACTGGCACTCGCCGTCGGCGGTGTCGCGCTCTCGCTCGACGCGGTCCGGAACGGCTCGATCGGACTCCTCCTCCTGCTCGGCGTCGCGGTGGTTATGGCGCTCGTTCGGCCGCCGGTGCTGGCGGCGGTCCGGAGCGACGAGGTCGACACGTCGTCGGGATACGACGGCTGGCAGCCGAGTTGGCGGGGCGTGCTCGCGGCGTCGGTACTCTGCGGCGCCGCGATACTGGCCGCCTCGCTGCACTCGCGGCCGGCGATGGGCGCCGTCGTTATCGGGAGCTTCGCGGCGGGGCTGCTCGCGATGACGCTGTCGACCGAGGGGACGATCGACCGGGATCTCCGGCTGGAGACACAGTACACCGCGGTGGATCTGCGGACGCTCTCCGCCGTCCGGTCAGTCGACATCGGGGACGTGACGATCCTCCAACTATCGTACGCCCGCGGCGCCGACGGCTTCCGGAACCCTCGCGTGCTCGCAGTTCCACACGAACGGGCGGCCGAGGTTCGCGACCGCCTCGACGCCGGCGTCGTCGCCGACCCCGAAGCCGATCCGATCGGGAAGGCCGAACGAGCGGTCGTCACGCTGTTCGCGCTCGGGGTGCTGGCGACGGGACCGGGACTTGCCCTGCTCGTCGGCGACGCCGCCGAGGGCGGGATGCTCGTCGTGGCGTACGCCGGCGTGTTCTCGCTACTGTTCGCGGCGCCGATGCTGTGGTACGCGTGGAACGGCTGAGGAGCGTTCCGGGACCGCCTGTTCCCGCAGCGATATACGGCGGCGGCCCGAACTCCCGACGATACCGATGGGCAAGGACTCGCTGCCGCCGGGGACACGGATCGGTCGAACCGCGCTTCGCGTCGATGATCTCGGGGAGACGACCGCGTTCTACCGGGACGTGGTGGGACTCGAGACGCTCTCGGAATCGTCGTCGCGGGCGGTCCTCGGCGTCTCCGACACGCCACTGCTCGTCCTCGAAACGGACGGAGAGGTGTCGTCCCGTCCTCGGGAGAGCGCCGGCCTCTACCACAACGCCTTCCGCGTGCCGTCGCGCGCGGCGCTGGGCGACGCGCTGAACCGGATTCGGGATCGCTGGGAACTGGAGGGCGCATCGGACCACCGCGTCAGCGAGGCGCTGTACCTTTCGGACCCGGAGGGTAACGGCGTCGAAATCTACCGGGACTTCCCGCGGGCGGAGTGGCCCCGTGGCGATGACGGCCGCGTCCAGATGGGGACCGATCCGCTCGACCTCGACGCCGTCGCGAGTGCGGCCGCGGGGGAGTCGGGGGTCCCGGCCGGGACGGACGTGGGACACGTCCACCTCGAAGTGCGCTCGCTCGAGGCGTTCAGCTCCTTTTTCGTCGATACGGTGGGGTTCGAACAGCAGACCACCGTTCGGGGTGCGACGTTCGTCTCCGCCGGCGGCTACCACCACCACCTCGGCGCGAACACGTGGCAGCGTCGGTCGGCGCCGGCGACGGGAACAGGGCTGGCGTGGTTCGAAGTCGTCCTCCCGGACGGCGACGCGCTCGAGGCGCTCCGGGAGCGTCTGGCGGCGAGTGAGTACGAGCCGACAGCGATCGACGGCGCCCTCGCCGTCACGGGGCCGGACGGGATCGAGGTCCGGTTCCGGGCCGAGGAGTGAGCGCCGCGTGATCGGCGCGAGTCCGTGAGACGGCGGCACACGGCCGCACCGTGCCGTTTTTGGGGCTCGGCCGGGTAGCGAGGGTAACTGATGATCTCGAAGGGCTGTGAACAGTGCGCCAAGGGCGGCAAGATGGTGATGTTCGTCTACGGCTACTGTGACCAGCGGGACTGCTTCTACTGTCCCCTCGGCGAGAACCGCAAGAACGTCGAGCAGGTGTACGCCAACGAGCGGCCCGTCGAGAGCGACGAGGACGTGATCGCTGAGGCGAAGAAGATGGACGCGCTCGGCTCCTCCATCACCGGCGGCGAACCACAGGAGGTGCTCGAGCGGACCTGCCACTACATCGAACTGCTCAAAGACGAGTTCGGCGAGGACCACCACATCCACCTCTACACCGGCATCACCGGCGGCCGGGAGAACATGCGCCGGCTCGCGGAGGCGGGACTCGACGAGATCCGCTTCCACCCGCCGCTGGAACTGTGGGGCGACATGCACGGCACCGAGTGGGAGGAGATCCTCTACATCGCCCGCGAGGAGGGACTGACCCCCGCGTTCGAGATCCCGGGCATCCGGCCGGAGCCGGAGTTCCTGGAGTTCCTCGACGAGGGCGCCGCGGAGTTCTGCAACGTCAACGAGTTCGAGATGTCCGACGGGAACTACCGCCGGATGCAGGAGGAGGGGTTCGAGCGCAAGGAGGGCCACATGAGCGCCGTCGAGGACTCCCGCGGCGACATCCTCGACGTGATGGGCGACCACGAGAAGGTGTACTTCTGCACCTCGGTGTTCAAAGACGCCGCCCAGCACCGCCGCCGGCTGAAGCGGATGGCCCGGAACGTCCGCCGGGAGTTCGACGACGTGACCGACGACGGGACGCTCGTCTACGGCAAGAGCTACGCCGACCCCGAGCGGTTCGAGGAACTGGGCGTGCCCGACGAGTACTACACGGTGAAGTCCGAGCACGTCGAGGTGGCGTGGTGGCTGCTGGAGGAGATGGTCGAGGACGGCGACGTGGACGACGGCGAGATCGTCGAGCAGTACCCCAACTACGACGGGACCGTCGTCGAGCGGACGCCGCTTGCTTGAGAACTGGGTCAGTTTACTGCGGTTTCTTCGGGAGTGTTTCGGGCGTTTTCGACAGCGACCGCGACAGCAACAGCGTCTCGAAGCATGACCACTTGTGACCGCAGAGTGCCGGGCACGAGGCCCGGCACAGCACGGAGTCCCCACCCCTCCCCCCGCGGCC
>NZ_JBHUDH010000179.1:3533-5234 GCF_042678005.1 Halolamina salina
CGCGCGACGTGAGCAGGGCGAGACCGAAGGTCTCGCTGGCCGTGCGGGCGACGCGTGGGTCGCCCGCACGACGCCTCCGTGCGCGAACGAGCGCGCGAGGGACGAGCGAGCGTATGCGAGCGAGTCGGCTGGGGAGGTCTGTGGGCTGTGCGGTCGGGCGGGGCTGAAAGGGGCTGGTCGCTCGGGAAAGCACGACGACGCAAGCACGCGAGCGAAGCGAGCGCGCGCAGCGAGTCGCGCGAGCCGAGCGGGCAGGGGCTTTCACGATGTCGCTGAGGACCTTCTCGAAAACTCCATAGAACAATCACCCAACCCAGAACCGCCCACACAGTCCAAACACCCCACCCATCGCTCGTAAACCGTTAAGTGGTCACCGACGCCACATCGAGCCATGACCGGGGACCCCGACGGTATGCTCTCGTGGGACGAATCGGTGTTCCGCGACGAGTCCGTCTTCGAAGTCGACTACGTCCCCGAGACGTTCAAACACCGCGAGAGCCAGCTGGAGAGTCTGAAGTACGCGCTCCGGCCCGCCGTCCGCGGCTCCCGCCCGCTCAACACCGTGATCCGCGGGCCGCCGGGGACGGGCAAGACCACCGCGGTCCAGAAGCTGTTCGGCGAACTCGGCGTCGAGGCGCCGAACGTCCGGACCGTCCGCGTGAACTGTCAGGTCGACTCGACGCGGTACGCGGTGTTCTCGCGGCTGTTCCAGAGCGTGTTCGACTACGAGCCGCCCTCCTCCGGCGTCTCCTTCAAGAAGCTGTTCGAGCAGGTGACCGACCGGCTCGTCGAGGAGGACGAGGTCCTCATCGTCGCGCTCGACGACGTGAACTACCTGTTCTACGAGAACGAGGCCTCCGACACGCTGTACTCCCTCCTGCGCGCCCACGAGACCCACACCGGCGCGCGGATCGGCGTCGTCGTGGTCTCCTCGGACCTCTCGCTGTCGGTGATGGACGAACTCGACTCCCGGGTCCAGAGCGTGTTCCGCCCCGAGGACATCTTCTTCCCGTCGTACGACGCCCCCGAGATCGTGGACATCCTCCGGGAGCGCGTCGAGCGCGGCTTCCACGACGGCGTACTCTCGGCGCCCGAACTCGACCGCGTCGCCGAGCTCACCGCCGAGAGCGGCGACCTCCGGGTCGGGATCGACCTGCTGCGCCGCGCCGGGCTCAACGCCGAGATGCGTGGCTCGCGAACGATCGAGGAGGAGGACATCGAGGAGGCCTACGAGCGCTCGAAGTACGTCCACCTCGCGCGCAGCCTCCGCGAGCTCTCCGACTCCGAGCGCGCGCTGGTCCGGGTCGTCGCCGAACACGGCGGCGAGCAGGCCGGCGACGTGTACGACGTGTTCCACGAGGAGACCGACCTCGGCTACACGCGCTACTCCGAGATCGTCAAGAAGCTCGAACAGCTCGGCGTGCTGGAGACCGAGTACGCCGATGTGGAGGGTCGCGGGCGCTCGCGCTCGCTCTCGCTGGCCTACGAGCCCGAGGCAGTGTTGGACCGGCTGGAGTCCGAGTAACCATAACCGATCGCGACCCGCGACGAGCGCCGACGGCTCTTTTTCCCCCCGAGTCGAACGCCGGCCCATGAAGCAGACCGGCGGTGGCGAGGACGCGAAGCGACGGGCGGGCGAGTCGGCGGCCGAGATCCCCGACGACGGCGACGTGGTCGGCCTCGGGACGGGCAGCACCGCCG
>NZ_JBHUDH010000180.1:0-4387 GCF_042678005.1 Halolamina salina
CGAGCCGAAACGCGACCTTCCGTAACGGGTCATCGACGACCTCGAGCAGCGCGTCGACCTCGTCGCGATAAGCCAGACTCGCCGACCGTCCTGGTCCTCATTCTTCGGTCATCATGGGTAGCTTCCCCTTTGCTGGATCCCGGAAGAATCTCCGCCGAGAACGGTCGAAATTGATCCGATTTGGAGGTGTCATCGGAGTTGATCGTGCGTCGATCTTCCGATTCCCCCCCCGATTCCCGGAAGCCTTTGAGCGTGGAGGTCCCGATTCCTCGGTTCTCCTCAGTAAGACAAATTGCGAAACATCCGCTAGATAGGGTAGCGATTCAGTCGGTGATTCAGAATTTGCTTTAAGACACTAACCCAGTTCTTGTACAGACTCCAAACTCTGCATCTCGCATCCCAGTCTTGACAGAAAGATGAATAGTTGGACTATTTATGTTTTGGAGCCTATATTAGTTTTTACAGGGACGATTATTATATAACGGTAAAATTTACATATCTATGGATATCGCTAATCCGTGTGGCAATCATGTAGGTAAAATATCTTGAACGTGGGTTAATCTGGATCTACCGTTCCCGAACGTGCCAGCTTCCCTTGGTGGGGTCAGGGCATTGTATAGTCTTCAACGGACCCGAAATCAGAGATGTGAACGTATGATGCAAACGTCGACACAACGGCAAACGAAGGAGTATCAGACGACCACTGGAATCGGGAAATCAAATCAAGATAGTCTTCGAGACGGAGGTGATCAGAGTGCGGGTGGATGATGTCCTTTATGAGGCTGGTGAACCGGTTGACCCTGACCGAGCGAAAGAGCTGGCAGTAAACGAAGTACTCAAAAAACCGTTAACCGAACATCTAAACAACCAACAAAAGAAGTACCGGCAGATCGCTGTCGCTAGCGGAGTGTTGATTCTCGCTGGTGTCGGCGCTCTGGCTATAAATATCGATCCGTTGGTTGGTGGAGGCCTGTTGATTGCTGGTATCGTTGTCGCTGGTGGTGGGTACAGTTACGTGAATCGGGAGGATCCTAATGTGACGATAACTGGTATCGAGAAAGGGTATTGGACAGGATACAGCCTTCCCACCGATGATGGGGTGATGGTCTATGACGCGATGGATAATATAGACCAGACGGAGTTTGACCTCGAACAACTCTCGGATACAGAACCGGTCTCGTCCGCACGAGCAGATATCGAGAATTTGAGCGAATTCCCAGTCGTCATGCCACCGGGCGAGAATCCGGAGGCATCGTTCACAGGAACGCTCGAATCTGTCCGCGAGGAGATCGAAAACGCGGATCGACATACAGTGGAGGTACCGCTCGTATCAACCGGAAGTCGCCAGGCCGAAGCCGTCGACTTCTTCGCATCCACAGCCACAGACGAGGCTGACCCCGTTTCGGTAGATGTTGAGATCACGGACAACGAGGCTCAGGGAGATGTACAGTCGCTCGCTGAGTTAGAACGGATGGCTGCGAGTGATCACGGAGAGTCCGAACTAGAGGAGCTTTCGGAGACAAGCCAAGAGTTGGCGAATGACCTTTCAGGTCTTCAAGAGACAGCGATTGACCTGTTGAACGAGCATGTCGGGGCTGCTGCAGACGCATTCGGATTGGTGAGCTACAACTTCTACTGTCCTGATTGCCAGATGGACGACATTGACTCGGAGCTCTCCCTTTCTAATCCACATGAAGGGACGTGGTACTGCGGTACTTGTCGGGAGTCGTTCGAGACTGAAGAAATTTTGCCGCGCCACCGCATCAAAGACGAGATCGTCAACCCAGTTTGGGACCAACTCTGGATCGAGAAGGACGACCAGCGACGAGAGATCTACGAGAACATCGAAGATCAACAGTCCGATCTACAGGAACGTGAGTTCGAGCAACGTAGTGAAGAAATCCGAACCGCAGCCGACCGCATTCAGGAAATCCGATCTAAAATCCGCAACCTCAAGACGCAAGCCAAGGCCGCTCAAGGGAAAGTCGACGAGGTTGGTGATCTCATGGTCAAGTATGACCGAATCCATGAAGAGCGGAAGCGAGAATTCCAGCAGGAGGTCGAACAGTCTTTCGCCGAGATTGATGAGCGGACCGAGCGCGTGCTCGAGGAAACACGGAATGAAGAACAAGAACGGATCGAGCAGGCTGAACAAGCGGCGAAAGAGAAGGCAGAGCTGATTCGAGAGGAGGAACGCCGACGGGAGGTCGCGAAGTTCATCGCTGAACAGCGAAGGGCTGACGCTCGCAATGAGGCGGCATTGGCACAACAGGCCGAGAGGAAACGCGCAGAGATGGGTCAGCGAGCAGAGTTCCACGACGAAGAGATGACCATGGAGCAGCGCCAACATCGAGAGAACTGGAATCTGAAGACGCGGGGGAAGACTTCGTTCTCCAGCCATATCAACCGATTCAAACAATGGAAAGATCGGACGTTGGGGGCGAGTGCTCACCAATCAGGAGGTGAACACTGATGGCCAGTGAAGACCTTCACAAGCCGCTCAAAGCGATCAATCAAAGCATCTCGGATCTGCGTGAGGATATAATTTCGCTCAAAGGAGAGGTAGAGAAGATCCACACAGTCATTCGGCAAGCGGCCGAGACCATCCGGGAGGCCATTCAGGAGAATATTCGTGCACAGGCAGAGCTGAAACTGATGGATCATATCATGGAGGTTCGGACGGTCAAACCCCAGATAAATGCCGAATACGAGCAAATAGAGACTGAGCGAAGTGAACTCCAAGAGCGCCTCACGAGTATTGAGGAGCGATACCAGCGCAAACACGAAGAACTCAATGAGAAAGCGAAGGACCGAATTCGGAATCTGGGCTCACATATTTTCGAAATCGATGAAGAGCAGTTTGAATCGGGGATTGAGGATCCGTTCACGAGTCAGGTAACGACGACATGGCAATTCCTTCAGGCGCATAACGAGGACGTACGAACGGAACGAACCGGAGAGGTTCAGGGTACAACTGAGGAGGTCGTCCAGACTATCGACGACTTTGTGCATCGTCAGGATGAATTGATCGAAACTATCGACGACCACCGCTTCGACGCAGCTGAAGTCCCACTCCCGGACGATCATCCAGAACGGTTACAGGTACCCTACTATATTGTCGAATACGAGTCAGATGGCTTCTCCCAACGTCGACTCGTCGTCCCTTCGGAACTCTCGACAGAGAATGGGACGACATGGTGTTCAATATCCCTCTCGCCGATTTCGGGGTCGGGAGAGCTCCTCAGTGGTGTTTCAGGCGTTGACAACCCCGAGACTATCGGGTCGATTTCCGCTGATCAACTCGCGTCGACGCTCGGTGAATACGGTAAGGAGTCATGGGTCACGTCGTACAGCGACGCTGTGACAGATGCCGTCCCCGAGGATGGCACAATTCCGGTCCGAGCCCCGGGAGGTGAAGACTGATGGCGCATCTTGAACAGACACGGGCCGTCGTCGAAGCTGACGAAAAGTTCGACGGGAAGATTATCCCGACAGAGAGGGCGGAACTCGACCGCCCAGTTCGTCTCCAAGATGGAGCAACAGTACAGGGTAGCATCTACGGAGAAACTATCGATATGGCTCCGAATTCCTCTGTCGAAGGATCTGTGATGGCCAGTGGTGGCGTTGAGTTAGACGGTAGCCATATCCACGGCGAAGTTGGGACACCTGGCAAGGTTATCGCTGAGGACGCTCGGATCGACGGAACTGTCACAGGAAAGCGAGTGACGCTCAGCAACTGTGTCGTGCGAGGCAACGTCGTTGGAACAGAGGTGATACTGGAAAACTGTACAGTCCTTGGCATCGCCACTGCTGACCGCCGGTTGGACCTCACGGACTCGCTCTGTTACACGTTCCGGGGTCACAATGAGACGGTCCTCGACGAAGTTACAGTAATTCTCCCTCAGGCGATTGCTGACGGAGGACTCACGCTCGAGACGCCTGTAACTGTAGCTGGACTCGGATCACTCGACGTAGATACTGAATCCGATGACGAAGATGAGAAACACCCTGAACTGACTCAATCAGATCTCTATACACACGAAGGAACGACCTATCTCACTCTGTCTCCCCGAATCCTGAACCTCGAAAAAGTGAACGATCGATTAGAGGAGCTCGAACAAGGCGTGCTAGCTGCTGTCGACGACAGCACTGGTGACACGATGGAGATGAGCATCGAGGATGTCCTGGATCTATTGGACGTCGACGCAAATAGGGCTCCACTTACAGAATAAGGATGATCGGACTCAGTGTTGGAGCGCTCGTCCTCGGAGGACTCATTACTGCCTGGTTCGCCCTTTGGATATGGCGAATCATTGGTGCGGCCGCTAGTGTTGAGACTCTCGGAATCGGAGTGGTTGTCGTCATTGCGGTCGCCGCACTTTACGGT
>NZ_JBHUDH010000181.1:0-684 GCF_042678005.1 Halolamina salina
TGCCCCCCGGCGGCGCGGTGGGCGGCCGGCCGACGCTGCGGCGTCGCTCCAACTGGACACCGTCGAGATTTCCGTCCGGACGTGGTCGCCGTGAGCCTCGCCGACGACGACCGCGCCCGGATCCCGTTCGCGCTCGTCGGCGTCCTGCTGCTGCTCGGCGCCTCCGTGTACGCGACGGGAATCGCGGATCGGGCACAGCCTTCGGTCGAGCGACCCGCAGCGGCCGCGATGGACGGCGTGACCCGGGACGCACGGCCCGCACTCCGAATGGCGGTCCGGGACGCCGCACGCGAGTCCGCCGAAGCGCCGGTCACGGCCCCAGCCGACACGGCTGCGGGTAGAGCGTTGAACGACTCCCGACCGTTCGTCGACGCGCTCAGACTTCGGATCGCCGTCGCGGCCCGCCAGTCGATATCGGAGTTGGATCGCGAGCGCGGCGGCGTCAGGGCGACCGTCGAGCTTCCCCCGATCGATGAATCGACCAACTCTCTCCGGCGTGCGAAGTCGGGCGTCGAAGTCACGTCAGTCGACGGCGGGGCGGCGATGCGTGTGACGATCCGGAACCTCACAATCCGGGCCCGGGAAGGCGATCGAACGGTCGCCCAGCGGCGCCGGAACGTCACGCTCACCGTCGAGACGCCAGTGCTGGCGCTCCACCGGCGGGCCAGCGCCTACGAGTGGCGG
>NZ_JBHUDH010000182.1:0-17439 GCF_042678005.1 Halolamina salina
CACTCACGATCCGGCGCTACCGCAACGGCGACCGCCCGGACGAGATCGCCGACGCGCTCGAGGCCGCCCTCGAAACGGTCTCGGGCTACCTCCGCGACGCCAACGTGCTCGCGCCGTGGGACGACTACCGCGCACTCGCACACCTCTATCACGACTACGGCTACGACACGCTCGACAAGCTCGCGGCGCTGTTCAACTACGAGCGTAGCACCGAGGTCATCCGATCGCGGATGGACAAACTCGGCGTCGATCGCGGCGCGACGAGTACGGACCTCCTCGAATCGCTCAATCCCGAGGACGTCGGCCTCTCCCCGCTGCGTGACGCCGATGAGTATCCGACGCCCGATGAGGGCGGGCAACAGACCCTCGATGCCTTCGGAGGCGGGTCGGAATGATTGAAGCGCGCCAGGCGGACGTCGACGCGGCAATCGCCAAGCTCGAGCGTGATGACGAACGCGAGCAGGATTCGCGGAGGTACTATTAGTACTCCAAAATATGGCTTCTGTACCAGATAGTAGTATCGGAAAAGAAGGGAGGGACGACTCGGACTAGCCGGTCAGTGCGGGCGGCGTAGGGTCGATTGACTGATTCTCGACACGATACGGCGAAAAGAAGGAGCGACTGAGAGTGCTGCGGCTACCGAGTCAGTGAACCCGGAGCGGAAACAGCGGGGTTAGCCGTAGTCGAAGTTCGCCAGTTCTTCGAGGTAGACCTTCCCGCGGACAGGCGGGTCGGTCTCGTCGTCATCGAACGTCTGAGCGGCCCACTCCTGAACGAGCAGGTTCATCGTGGCCCAGCCGTTGTACAGCAGGATGCCGACCATCCAGAAGAACCGGCGAGTACCGAGGTCACGCGATCGCGTCTTCGCCATGAACTGGTACTTGACCTGGCGGAAGGTCGTCTCGATCGACCAGCGCCGACGGTAGCGTTCGGCCTGTCCCCAGACCGTATGCTCGTTGTCGTGTGCCTTCGGGTCTAAGGCCGGATCGATCCCGCTGCTGGTGATCTTCTTGTTCGTGACGAAGGCGACGTACTCGATGTCCTCGTCGTCAACGAGGTCGTCGAACGTGAGCTGGCCTTCGGGCTTCTCCATCTGGAAGTCGTCGAGACCAGCCTGCTTGTGATCTTCATCACGTTTCTCGCCTTTCTTCACGCCGATCTGCCCGCGCTTCTCTACGGCGAATAGTGTAGTGTCGTGTTCCTTCGACCCCTTCCCGGCCTGCGAACTGGTCTTCATCGTGTAGTCTGTCCAGTCCGCCTTTCCGGTGAAATCCTTGAACGCCTCCTTAACAGGGTCTCTGTGGCCTTTCCGGAAGACGTAGTATTCGTTGATGTAGTCGATGTAACGGCAGAACTGGACAGTGGCGAACTCGGCGTCTGCGTAGAAGCATTCGACGTCCACGAGGTCACGCGCACGATCAACGAGGTACTTCAGCGCCTGGAACGTCCGGTCTCCAGGGACCTTCGAGACGTTCGCCAATACGACCGAGCGACCGTCGATGATGGCGTTCGCGGTGAGATCCTTCCAGCCGTAGTTCGTCTCGAAGTACGACTCCTGGTAGACGCCGTCCGGCCTCTTGTCGGCTCCTTCCGGATGCTTGTGCCAACTCCGGATCGAACCGTCGATGCAGACGGGGACTTCGCCGTCGATGATGTCCTCTTCCTTCAGCTCGGCAACGAACTGCTCGATCCCTTCTTCCATCGTGGAGTGCCAGTCGTCGGTGCCGCCGGGGTCATCGAGGAGATCGACGCTCCAGTCCACGCCGTCTTCCTCCAGTTCTTCCCAGCTATCATACTGGTCTGGGTTAGGTTCGGCTTCATCCACGTGCGCGCGTGGCTTCACCCAGTGAACCGCGCCATCGACGACGACGCGCTCACGTTCCTTGTTCCGCACTGCCCGCCGGAACGTTTCCGGGTCAAACGGTTCCTCGTCGAGACCTTGCTCTTCAGCGTATGTCTCCATCGACTCGGGGAAGTCCTGCCGGCGAGCGAGCCAGCCGGCGTAGTCGGCGAGATCGTCGAACGGGACGGATGCGTTCTCCGCTCGTTCGAAGTCGATGATGTCGTAGAGAATCGGCGCGATACGCTCATAGGCGTCTTCCTTCGCGGACTGCCGGATACCTTCTTCACTAAACTCCGGGTAGGAGAGCGACTGGTCGTCAACGCCCATCGCCATGAGGACGCCGTCCATTCCCCAGCCGATCGAGTCCCGAAGGTCCCACGCGAGACAACGAATCGCCTCTCTCGTGTTCTCGTCTTCGAACTGCTCTTTCCACGAGAGACGGAGCGTCTCGCGGCTCCTCGGCTTCTCCAGACCGAGGTTTTCGGCAACACCGGGCGTGGTCTTGAGGTGCCGCTCGACCTCGGGCCACGAGTCCAGGCCTTCGACGACGTGGCGGTAAACGTGGAGGTTCGCCATCGCCTTGGCGTTCTCCTCGCCACGGCCCTCGTACCCGTCTTCTTCGTAGTAGATCGGTGGCCCGTGTTCGGCCACTTTCCCGGCGATGAATCGGTAATCGTCGTCAGATGGTTCTGTGGGGGTGAGGTCGAACCCCTCAGAAGCGACCTGTTCGGCGATCCGGTCTCGGGAAGCAGCCGGCCTCGACACGTTCGCGCTCTAGTAATTCACGATACCATATAAGCGGCTAGAGCCAAAATATAAAAAGAACCAGTTAGCGGTCTCTCGGGTCTTCTACGAGCTCGTAGAATCCGCGCGTTAGTCGCTTCACCCAGCCGGCCTTTTCGAGGTTGTTCAACGCGGGATCGACGCGCTCTGCTGGCATCGAGGTCTCTTCACGCACGTATCGGTTCGTCACCCGACCGCAGGGTTCGTCCTTGATAAAATCCAGCACCTTGTCCTCGTGAGCGTTCGGTTCGTAGTTCTCGTTGACCATATTCTTGACCGCCATCTATACTGCCATTATCGTTCCGATACGCACTAACTCTTTGGGTGCTGTTGGGGTGCGTTAAGCAGTCCAAAGAACTATGCCATTGGACATTGAAACGTATATGTATGGCAGAAGCGCCACCTAAAACTGAAGTGGAAGAACCAGACTGCCGGTATTGCGGAGAGCCGGTAGACCCGCTTGAACCGGGACACTACAAATCGCCGGGCGATAAGTTCGCTCACGCCGAGTGCGTCGCCGACCACTGCTACGACGACCGTGAGAAGGTCGCCACCGACGAGGGCGTCTTCCGGATCAAGTCGGTGAGGATCATGAAGACGGTCGGAACGAAAGAAGAGCTGCTCGACAGCTACTGGCAGGCAGAGTGCCCTGTCTGTTACCAGACTCACGAGACCGACAGCCACAGCGAGGACGTCCGTACAGACCTCGTTGATCAGGTTTGCGAGTGCTGTGGTGCCGAGTGGATGCCGCCGTCGGACTGGATCGAAGACTGCGAGGCCTGTGGGACTGACCACCGCGAAAGCCGTGATTGCGTCCCGGTCTCCCGCCGAGAGCCGTTCCCCGGAGTTGAGGAAGATTACGAGTGCTTAGACTGCGGCTGGGACGGGCACGGAACGGAACTCCAAGGCCCGGACGGTGAATGCCCAGACTGTGACTCACGGTCTGTTCGGGTGGTCGAAGAATGAGCGAATACCTACACTGCCCGGAGTGTCCAAGCTGCGGCGATCGCCGACAGAAGTTCCGCTTCGACACCGACCGTCATATCGGCGTGATCCGATGCCAGGAGTGTGACGAAGACATTTTCGTCGTCTCTCTTCTGGCGAATAAGCACGTAACGACCGTCAAAGATCCAATGGCCGGCGATCTCCCTGAGGCGACCTACGAGAGTCTCAAAGAGAAGGGCCGACTGCCACCGGTTGCAGAACGAGAAGGGGTCGAGATCGATGTCGAGTAACGATACTGAATGCGAGTGGTTCGCGGAGGAAGAGATTGAATCCAGAGCTGGCGATATGGTCGTCCGCTACATCGAGGATGAACGCCGACGGTTGGTTATCACACTGACCGAGAAAGAGTTTCAGGTGGCTCAGTACTGTGGAATCCTCTTTAGACACCCGTTCGACGACGGATTCATCTACTTTGGGCCGTGGCAAGACGTTGAAGACGCCCCCGGAATCACCCGGTGTCTACTCACGAAGAACACTGAGGCAGACCTTCGGAGCGGAACGAAGGGTGTCTACGATCACGACGAGTACGCCGACATTCAATTCCAACTCGAATCAGTTGAGCGCTCACTCAAGACGGAAACAGAACAGGAGGAAGGCACTCAGATGGAGAGAACTGATACACCATGACCGAAAGCACTGCTCCGCTCGACGAGGAATGGACGTTCGACGGGCTGCTCTTTCTCGGCGGCGGGCTCGTAGTCGCGCTGGTGTTCGGTCCGGCGGCGATCGCGTTCATCGCCGAACCGTGGCTCGGCGTCTATACTGGCGCGACGTGTTGGTTCATGGCGATGGGATACGAGAGCGGCCTGATTCCGCAATTCAAGTGGGAAGTGCAACGGCGCCTCTGGCCGACGAGCGTCGTTGACGAACAATCCGCTATGGAGGACAACTGAAACATGGCCGATACAGGGATGACCCCACAACGCTGCACCTCGTGTACGTTCAACAAGATGGGTGGTCGCCGATGAGCGGTTGGGAATGCCCCGACTGTGGTGGCGGATTCCCTTCTCCAGTTGGGGAAGACGGCGGCCAGTTTTGCCCGTGGTGCAGCCGTAGTCTTCGGCACGAATGGGAGCCCGATGAGCGCCCGATAGTCAGTCGTGTCAAGAAAGCCGAAGACGAAGAGGAATCGAGCACGCTTCTCGGAAAACTGCTCCACTAATATGCGCACAATATTTCAACGATGTTCGTTTGGCAAGCAATCAAACTTGGAGGTACTGTACTATCAATGAGCGAGGGACTGGATACCTTCGAGTGGGTCGCGCTGAACGACTACCAGATCGATTCGATTCACGTCCGCAATTCCGGCGCGCCCGACGAGTTCGAGATCTTCGATGTGCGCGAGGATACGGCTCACGGTGCGTGGCTCTCTGCGACTGAGGGGAGTTATGTAGATCTCGACGACGCTCGATAACGCAGACTGATCTTTTTCCTCCAGCTCGAAAGTTTCACTCGCAACGTGGTGTGTGCTAGATCCGAGAATCTAGTCTGTCGTCCGATTGTCCCATTACTACCAATTGGGGGTAAAGTATAAGTAGTTACCACCGTATTGTAGTAATATGGCGCAACAGATTGCGGCCGACGGCGGCGACGACCCAATGAACCAGATCGACGACCGACTCGCGAAGGTCGAGAAAATCACGATCTCGTTCGAGACCTTCAAGAAAGCACTCAAGCGCAACTTCCTGGACGAACCGGACCGCTGGGGGCGCTCGTACGTCCTTCGCCTGTACCCGCCGTTCGAGGCCGAAATGGAGGCTGAATACTACGAGAGTGAGCAGGGTGTTCACTACAACGACGAGTGGAACGAGAAACCGATTCACATCTCGCCTGAGACGATCATGCTCGAGGAGACGGACTTCTTCAGCACCTACGGCGGTGTTGAGTGGCCGACCGAAGCCAATACGCGCAGCGAGTTTTCCGAAGAAGAAATCGAAGAAGGCGGCGGCATCGAGAAGTTCGTTGAAGAGGGACGCCGGATCTTCTGGGAGGAACTGAAACACTCACTCCCCGAGGAGTTCGATATTGGACGGGTCAGCCACTACGCACCGCACACGGTCGAACTTGAATGGGAGGACGTCGAATGAACGCTGACGACGCGGTTTCCGAGCTGGCCAACGCCGGCTTATTGACTGAGCGGCAGGCAGAGGCGTTTGTCCTCCGTGACGTCGAGGCGGTTCCTCGAGAGGCTGCGGCGGACTCGATGGGAATATCGAAAAATACGCTGGACAATACGCTCAGCACGGCTCGAGAGAAAGTCGAGAAGGCACAGCAGACGGCCGAGGCGGTCGAAGCGATTCGCTTCGAAACCGTCCCAGTCGAGTGTAGCGAGTGCGGGGACAATCTCGGACAGACCTTCAGCCGGGACGACAGCGGAATGGCACTCTGTTTCGACTGTGCTGGAGTCGATCCAAGCGAGGTGGACCTATGAAGCTGAACGAACCGGACGAGTGCTCGGAGTGTGGTACTGACGGAATCAATATGCGCAGCGGGAACAAGGGGGACAATCACTGGAAATGTACCGTCTGCGGAAACGAGCAGTGGATCTGACGGACTGGTAGAGTCTTTCCGCGGTATGTCCGGTTGTGCACTGTAACGCTACTTATCAACGCGCGTGACGTACCGCCTGGTATGCCGGACGACGAAGACGAAGAACCCGGTCTCTCCGAGGAAGACATCGAGAAGCTACAGGAGATCAAGGAGAAGAACAGCAAGGTCGGCGCTAACGAGTATACGATGGACGTCGGAGAAGACGAAGACGAGGATTAGTCTTTGCAGACGGCTTCGCGCAGCTCGTCGGCGAGACTGTCGTGTTTCTCGAGCGCCTCGAGTTCCTTTTCGCCGAGCCTATCGATCCGTTTTCGCACGCGCGTAACGACGACTCCGTAGTATTTCTCTGTTACATCAGCGTCTCCGAGTAGAATCTCGCGCTCTCGGTCCGTCATGAGTCCACGCGGTCCATCGTCGGCCATGACGGCCTGTGCAGTGCGGTCCATGTTACAATTTACGGTAGGCTACGCAGTTCTGTAAAGCTACCGTATGATGTAGGCTACAGTATGCGTTAGCTATAAGTTGTTGGCTACAATATACTGTAGTATGGCAGAGAGACAAGCGAGCGATCAACTCGAAAACGAGACCAAGCGGAGAGCAGAGTCCTATCTGGGAACCGTCGTGCGCGACCAGCGAACGCGATACCAAGAACCCGAAATCGAGAGCCCGACGGACGCCCCAATGCTCAAAGACGAGCCGACGATCGTCGGTGAGACGCCGGACGGCCACCGGAAGAGCTGGGGACTCTCGATCTTCGAGGACCTCGAAGTGGTCACTACCGAACTCGAGGCACCGGATCGACCGGCCCCCGTGGTCGAAATGAGCGTTCAGGAGGGGCTGATCACTGAATCAATCCACTACCAATCGAACGCTGTCGTCGAGTGCGAGTGCTGTGGCGAACTGGTCCGCGAGCCAGATGCGACGCCACACATGGGCGAACCAACGGATGCACACGACCACAGTTCGTGGAGATGCGATTCGTGCTCCTCGTTCAGCGACGAGGAAGCCGAGGGACTCGACGTCGATGAGGATGACCTGGAGTCGTGTCCATTCGCCCGCTGGAGTGACCGACTCCAGGCGTGGACGATTGGGAGCGACTACCGGATTGACGACGGACTCTGGCAGCCCGACGAAGTCGAGTCGGCGACCGTCGAGACACCAAGCGGCACGGGTACTTGCGATTGCTCTTCCCCGTCGTGGGACGAACTCGAGGAAGAATCCACTGAGTCCAGTGCGGAGAACGACGGTAGCGAGCCGGTTCTGGTGACTGACGGCGGCGTTGATAAGTCCGAAGACGAAGGCAATCGCCTGCACCTGTACCTCGTCACGAGCCATCCGAAGGAGGAGTACGTCGGCCTCGTCGAGTCTCGGGAGCAGCCCTACGCGGTGGCAGAGAAGAACGTGGAGCGTCGCGTCGACAAGCGCAACGTCGAGACGAACGAAGGGTTCGTCATGAAGGTCGTGGGCCTCGGATACCACGACTTCGAGAGTTCCGATCCCGACCCGGATCACTTCTCACGCGTGACGAAGCGCAAGCTCGCAGAGATCGACGACGAGTACCTCGAGCAAGCTGGCGTTGATGTGGAGGTGCCAGCGTAATGTCTGCCGATGGGACCGAGCAGGAAGAGGCACCGTACGGCCGGTGCATCCTGTGCGATACTCCATACGAGACCTACACCAAGTCAGACGGACCGAATAGCTGGAAGGTCGGCAAGACGTGTCCAAACGAGGAGTGTGAGCACCAATGAGCGGTAAATCTGGAAATGAACTGTATCCAGAAGAACAGCAGAACCCATGGCGGGACAAGGAGTTGATGGAGAAGCTGTATGTCGACGAAAAGATGGCAGCAAATGATATCCGCAAGCTGTTCGATTGCTCCATCTCTACCGTGCTGAAATGGCTCGATGAACACGGGATCGAGAAAAGATCGATCAAAGAGGCCAAGCAGTTGAATCACGGCCTTCACGCGAATTTTTCAACGAATCCCCAGGGCTATGAGCAGTGGAGATCTGGTGACAACAACCTCCTCGTCCACCGACTATTGGCCGTCGCAAAGTTCGGATTTGAGGAAGCGGGGGAACTCCATGTCCATCACGAGAATGGGCTCCACTGGGATAACAGGCCAGATAACCTCGAGTTGGTTTCAAACGAGGATCATCAGAAGCTACACCGGAAAGTGAAACCACCCGAACGTTGGGCTATAGCATCCCTATACGACGCAACCGAGATGTCCAGCAGGGATGTGGGAGATGTGTTCGGAGTCTCAAATAATACTGTTCTGAACGTCCACAAGGAGAAATTTGGAGGTGACGCAGAAGCATGAACGGACTTGGTCAGTGTCAGGTCTGCGATAACGGCCACGTCTCGAACTCGTACAGGATCGACGGCAAGAAGATGGGCGTCTGCTCGACGTGCGAGACTGAACTGCGAAAGAGCGGCCGGCTCAAGCCGGAGGTGACAGCATGAGCGGAAGAAATCACCCAGCCCCAGGCTCAAAGATGCAGGAGGGTGGAACAGAGTTCGCACCCGAACCGATCACGTGTGATCGATGCGGCGATCTCGCGACTCGAACCTGGGAGGGCGACCGAGAGTTCCTCCAGCTCTGTGAGGGCTGCCACGATGACCTCGGGAGGTGGCTCAACCAATGACCGACCTCCCTTGCTGTCCAGAGTGTGACGAACCACTGTATGCCGACGAGGAGTGGGCGCTACGCGCTGGTTTAGCTGTTGGTCAGCCGGTAGAGAGCGGTGACTACGTTCACGCACGCTGCAAACGAGGTGAGTCCGCGTAATGTCCGAGAAAGGAACTGATCGCGAAAAATGGGACACGCCGCCGGGACACTTCGGGTCAAAGACCGATGAATGGTCCACTCCCCCAGAACTCCTCCGCTCACTCGAGAAAGCTGTCGGCGGATTCGACCTCGATCCGTGTTCTGGAGCAGAACGCAAGTCGATCGCAGAGCAGACGTATACCGCTGAAGATGACGGGCTGAAACAGGCCTGGTTCGGTACTGTCTGGTGTAATCCTCCGTATTCGGACATGGAGTCGTGGATGCAGAAGGCGGTCAACGAGTCAAACCGAGAGGATGTCGATCTTGTGCTGGTTCTCGCGCCAGCTCGCACATCGACCCAGTGGTTCCACAAGTATGCGACGAAGGCAGACGCGGTCGCGTTCCTTGAAGGACGCTTGACGTTCGGCGATCCTCGAGAACAAGTCAGAAACGCCCCGTTCCCGTCGATCATCGCAGTCTTCGGCGAGTATCCCGAGGACTTAGGCGATACTCTCGACAGGCGCGGAATGGTGTACCGGTCGGACCAGAGAGACCAGCGAACTCAACAGACGGTGATAGCATGAGCGAACAATCTTCCCAGCGAGTCAATCGAGTACTCGAGATCGAGGTTGCAGCAGACGGCGACCACTCGACGCACGAGAACACGGTTACGGTGTTTCTCGTCGGCGATCCAGACAATGTGAAAGACGAGCTCGTGAAGGCCGCTCGCATGGTCGACATGAAGCGGCCTGGTTTCCTCGGAAACAACCCGAGTGCATCACTCAACGGGACGGATCCGATCGATGACGCTGAACGACGGCAGTTCATCGACGAGAATCAAGAAGACGTCCTTATCGGATCGGAGGTGCCAGTGTAATGCAGGAACCGAAACACAGCCTTCTACGCGCTAAGCACGCGCTCCAGAACGCGAAGGATGCGCCGGTCGGCGATGTTCTCTCGGAGATCAACGAGGCTCAGGGATTCGTCGACCGCGCTCTTGACGAGTGCGAGTGCAACGAACAGCCGAGTGGTGATCAGCGATGAATGCGGACCATCAACTTTCTCGCTTCGGGGTCGATGTCGGGCCCGACGACGATCTCGATCGGCGGGATGACGCCGAGATCACCCAGCAGTGTGTCGCGAAGAAGGCCGACGGTGGCCGCTGCCAGAACGCAGTCTCGCACATGACGGACGACCCGTTCTGCTCGAGCCACTCGAGAATGGACGACGTCGAGGTGATTCTCGATGTCTGACCGTGCAACGTCCGCGGGCGAAGGTAATCAGATTCAGGTCAGCCCGCTCAGTTACGACCAAGAGGCCGAACCGTGCGCTCACTGTGGCTCGCACTGGACGCACTTCACGGAGTACCACGGCAGCTATGACTGTCACTGCGAGTGCTGTGGCCGTGTCTTCAAGAGCCGAGAGCGACGAAACGAGGAGTTCGACGAAGAACTCGAGGTGAGCTAAGTTTGTCCCACCGACTTGATCTCGGTCGCCAGTGTGGTCTGTGTGGTACTGAGTGTAATGAGCGCGAAGGTAGCGCATACGGCGGACTCTGGGTCTGCTACGGGTGTCAAGAATGAGCGATCAATCAAAGAGCCAGATGAATCGAGAACTCCTGCTGATGGCCGCTATCTTGGCGATCGGCGTGACACTGACGTTCGTCGCGGGGAAATTCGCGGGGGTACTATGAGCGATTCGTCTCGAAAGAGGACTATTCGCGGTGTCTGCCGTGGCTGTGGTGACACCGTGCCGGCTGACGAACCGTGTGCTAACTGCTCGAGCGAATGGGTCAAGCTACCCGCTACGGGAGACAACTGAGCCATGACGACCGATAATCCCGAATACGCATACGAGTGCGATAATTGCGGAGAGGCAACGACCGAACACGGAGAATGTCACGTCTGCGGGGCGCTACCGTGGGAAACCAAGGAGGACTGAGACATGGAGGACGAGTACACTATCGGAGACCGAGACGTCTCGATGGACTGGTGCCACCGCTGTGGCGAGCCGCTCGAGGAGCACGCCGAGGCGACGATCGACGGCGAGGTTCATCGGATCTGTCCCGTTGAGGAGCGAGCTGTCGACGAGGAGAACCCGCAAGAACAGTTGACCGCTTTCGGGGGTGAAGCGAACCGATGACGGGAGATGCAACGTCCGACACGGGAGACTACCGCTGTCCCGAGTGCGGTCATGAACACGAGGGACACGTCGAGTGGCACAAGACCGACCGGGAGGACGAGATCGCGCTGGTCTGCGAATCGTGCGGGTTCGTCAACTACGTCCCAGCTGCGGACGACGTCGAAATCCCCGAGGAGAAATATGAGTGACCGACCTGAGGCACAACTGAATCGTATGTCCGACTATGAGATTCACAAAGCACTCACGAACCTCTCTTTCGTGCCGATCTTCATCGGCTCGATCTTGTATCTAGTGGCAGGCTATATCGTCATGCGACCGGGAACTGCTGTAGCCGTCTTCGACGGTATCGAGTACGTGCTTGCTGCCGTCGGTTTCGTCCTTATCATCGGAGCAATAGCAATTCGCGTCTGGGCTGAGAGAGGAGGGACGGAGAGAAGACGAAGACTCCTCAGACGTATTATGGAGTGTGAGTGAAATGGAAGGCGACCAACCTGCTGAACGACTTATTCGCTGTCCGGAAACACGTCCTCTATCTCGGCAGCCCATAGCTTGAGTCCTTCTGCACGTCCGAGATAGTAGATTGCTTGACTCCACGAGTCCATTTCCTGAAGGTGCCACCACGGAATCATTCCATCGCGTATGGGTGGCGTATCTCCCTCATCAACTGCCTGGTGACGGTCAATGCGAGCATGCTTACGCATATTTTCAACTGTTTCTTGGACTGCTTCCAGATGGTTCGTTATCGCCTTCTTCGTCGCAGATTCCAGAGCCTTGTGACAGCCTAGACAGACAGTGAGTAGATTGTCTTCCTTGTCGGATCCGCCATTCCGACGCGGGTTCAGATGGTGGACATGAAGTCCCTTGTTGTACCGTTGTTTGTGGGCGTCATCGCTCACACCACAGAATTGGCACTTCCGATTGTCTCGTTCGAGGACGACTTCACGCATCTCTTTCCAGTTGTCTGGGTCTTCCTCAACGGAATCCATAGCCACCTTCTATCACGATGTCTCTGAAAAAACTGTAGCCACCATCGATCAAGCCCCCGGACAGATTTCTCGAGCCCGTGGAGTAGGCGAATGTGAGGGGATGATTCGACCGCTACTTCTATGTGAGATTTTGTAGTACTACACATCGATGTCCGACGGAATCCGAATGCGCTGTCACGAGTGCGACCACGCCTGGACGTACACTGGCTCCATGCCACGGGGTGCGTACACGAATTGTCCGAATAGGGACTGCCGATACAAAGTCAAAATTCCGGAGGCTGAGTAATCATGCCATCTAACAGAGTATATGAGTGCCCAGATCCCGACTGCGGATATGAGGCGCGCGAAATCTCAGAATTGACCGAGCACATCAACAGCAAACATCCTGGTGAGTACCAGCGGGAAGACTGGCCAGATACAGATGCCGGCCGCGCGGCGAGATCTCGGGACCAGGCCGATGGCGAAGATGAGAGCGACGAAGACGCATGACTACGTGTAGGACACAACGCCTATCCTACTTGCGAGCATATCCTCAAGTGCCGACTCTGTCGGCTGCCAAATACCAGCTTCAACTGGGGCGGCTTTGCCGCCTGTGACTCCTACTCCCCGTCGAGTGGCTATTGTCTGATAGCGGCGTGCACTATCTACAATAGGTGCAGTAGGTACAATAGGCACAGTAGCTACCTTACCTGAGGTACCTATTGTAGCTATTGCAGTAGAACTAAGAACCTATAGAATGACGTGTATATCGTCCGCTGAAACAGTACTCGGCACAATAGGCTCCTATTGCGCCTACTGCAGCGGACGGAGTCACATAATATGGCAGCTACGAACGATCCGCGCGCAGTTAGTGTCGTCATTCTCAAGGGCGGCGTCGGAAAGTCCACGACTTCGATGAACCTCGCTCGGCAGCTCGCTGAGCGCGGCGATGTCCTGTTCGCTGACCTGGACCCGAACGGCCACGCAACAAACGGCCTCGGCTTCGAGGACGCCTACCAGGGCGACGTGAATCTCGGCGACGTAATTCTCGAGGGCAATGCGACGCCGGCAGACCTCATTCAGTCAACCGAGTACGGATTCGACTTGCTACCGTCGTCGAACACGCTCGAGGACGTTGAGAAAGACCTTGCTGGGGCAATGCAGGGATCGGCGAGGGTCAAATCGAAGATCGTGGACCCACTTCTCGGCGACGAGTACGACTACATCGTCTTCGACTGTCCGGCGTATCCGGGCATGCTGAACAACAACGCCCTCGTCGCGACGGGCAACGTTATGATCCCGATCGAACCGGGCTCGAGCGCGATCGGCGGCTACAAGCGCACGATGGAACGACTCATCGAACCCGCACGTGAGTACATCGACGTCGACGTACTCGCGGTCGTCCCGAACAAACTCTCTGACCGGATCGACCAGCAGACCGAAGATCGCGAACTTCTCGAGAATCTCAATACGGCCAGCTACGAGGTCAACCCTGGACAACCGCTCCAAGAAGCAGTACCGGACTTTGCTCGGATCACGGCTGACGAGTTCGACCAAATCGATAGCGGGGAGATCGCGACGCCGAAGCCGGGAATTCGCCACCGATCGGCACTCTCCCGGTCGCTACAGCATAACCAGCCGCTGCAGGATCACGACCCAGAGAGCGACCAAATCCCGTACTACGAGGAGCTTGCGGGGATCGTCTCGAACGGAGGTGTCGATCGATGAGCAATCCGTTCGACGACCTCGAGAGCGATGCCGACTCGTCGTCAGAATCTGATTCGGATGATACTCACCGAGAACAGTCGTCAGACAAGCCTACTCGAGAGACAGAGGAGAGTGCTGGAACCGAGGGGCCGCCGTTCGAATACTCCGAGGTTCGACAACGGCCGCTCTATGCTCGAGGCGAGACGTGGGACAATTTCGACGACGCGCTCGGTATCACGATCATCCCTGAACTGCGAAAAGCAGGTATTCGAGACGAAGAAAAACGGGAAATTCACGACGCCGTCTTGCGATTAGCGTCGGAAGAACCAGAACGTGTCGCGGAGTTAATCGAAGAGGAAAGAAAGCTATAGCGACATACAGTATATAGAATACTATTTTGCGGTGTTGGGTCTCGAAAGTACTGATATTAGACGATACAGGCCTTATTTGATACACTTGGCTAAATACCAGTTTAACCAAGGGACTTTACTAGGGTAGACACTGTACCCCACATACGAATGTCTACACCCAGCGAGAGACGGGCTAACTCCGGGGGAACGACTGTCCGCGAGGCCGTCGACGACTACCTACGGTACAAGATCAAAGCCGACGGGTCCGAGACGACCATGCGCTCGCCGCTGTACCGATTCGCGAGACACTGCCGGAACGAACTCGGCGTCGAACTGGTCGGCGACCTCGAGCCGACACACGTCCGCCGGTTCAGCGAACACCTCTACGATAAGGTCAAACTCGAGGACGACCCGGACGAACGACTCGCGGCGTCGACGGCACAGACGTACTTCGCCTACGTGCGGGCGTTCCTGTCGTGGTGTGTCCGCGAACAGCACCTCGAGACGAACCCGGCGAATACGAACACGGCAGAGGACCCACTCCCGCAGGACGACGGGAAGCGGAAAACCCAGTACTGGTCAGACCGCGACCGAAAGCAACTCGAGCACTACGCGACCAAGCGTGTCGACATGGCGCTCGAGGGAACGATCCGAACCGACGCACAGACGGCACTGCGCGACCGGGCGATCGTGGTGATGCTCGGCGGCACCGGCGCACGCGGAGCGGAATTGTTCGCCGACCCGAAAGACGACAAGCGACCGGGCCTGCGCTGGTCGGACGTCGATTTCGACCGGCAGTTGATCGAAGTGTATGGAAAGTCTCGCGAGTACGAAGAGGCACCGTTCCCCGAAAGCGTTCACAACGTGCTCGATCGGTGGTACGGTTTCCTCGAGCCGCCGACCGACGAGTGGCCAGTCTTCCCGACCGGCCACTATGGATCGAAAAAGGACCGACTCGAGGAAACGGTCAGTGAGGAAGCGGTATCTGCGGCACTCGAGGGTAGGGGCGACGCGGGGAAAACCGAGGTTCTCGACTCGCTACACCGTGAACATGAGGTCCCGCCGCCGTCGATCTCCAAAGAGGGCGTTCGCCGGCTGTTGAAACGACTCACGAAAGAGGCGAACATCGACCCCGACGGCGATTACGACTATCTCACGCTCCACGGCGCTCGACGGGCGCTCGGTCGCGACCTGTACGCGAATGGCATGTCCGAAAAGGCTCAAGAAGCGTTGCGGCACCAGTCTATCGAGACAACACACGAAGCGTATTCAGACCTTCAAATGGAAGACGTCTCGAAGAGTATCGACGAGGTTCGTGAGTAGCTCCTGTGTGACGGTCTCGCGTTCACGAACTTCTTTATCATGTGAGGTTCTGGTTCTACCTGATCAAAATGGGTGGGTTCGACGAACACGTTCGAGCGGGAGCAATCGTAGCGATCGTTGCTGCCGCTCTTGCGGGCACATATGCGATTAAAGAGGGCTATCCCCCACGAACGATAGCAATTCTAATCGGAGGCGTATTCACTGTTCTATTAATAGGATCAGTGCTTCCAGATATCGACATCCATTCGTCTATCCCGAGACGATACCTTGGGAAAATCCTCATCGGCACGGCTGTCGTTGGGGCTCTATTCGTGTCCGTACAAAATCCATGGATACCGAGGATGGTCGGATTGAAATTGGTGACTGCGCTCGGACTGACAGAACTCCCCGTCAGCGTGGTTGGTAGTAGTGTACTGGTAGTCGGGCTTGCGGCAGTTGCAAAAGGAGCGGGACACAGCCTTGATGAACTGCTAACCCATCGTGGCGTCACTCATACGGTTGGGTTCGCTGTGTTTTTCGGTGGAGTCGCGTTGCTCCTATCTAGGAGATCGCTGTCACTCGAGATAAAACTCGCAACGATAATTGGGGCTGCGGGTGTTGTTGGCGTGCTCGTGCACACGCATTGGGTAGATCGATAGATACGGCCTACGTGTTGATCGCTTTCGAGGTAGAGGCACTTCTCTAAGCTGGTCTCTCTTTAAATGGGTCACTCGTAATTACACTATATATGTATGGTTGAAGAAATTGCGATCAACCTCTGTCTGAATAACTTCGAAATCACATTGTACCTATTCACTCCCTGGGCCATCGATAAGTTACATAATGAGAGTGGTAGCGAGAGCCCATCACGCTCCCATACTCGATAGAGCCTGGTTACGTACCTATCACTCCGCGTTTCCGGTGGATCGAACCCTTTCGAGCACGGCCTCGGCCAACTCCTCTCCAATCCCCGGCACGCCCTCGAGTTTCTCCCGATCGGACGCACGCAGCTCGTCCAGCGAGTCGTACTCGCGGGCGATCGCCTTCGAGCGTGAGTCAGAGACGCCATTGACGTCCTCGACGACCAGCCGGATCGCCTCGTGGTCGTCGTCGACGGCCTCCTCGATGCGGCGCTCGAGTTCTGGTTCGTCGATCATGCCCTCGGCGTAGAGGCGTTTGGCCTCCTCGATGGGGTCGGGGTCGCTTTCGAGGCGGTCGCGGACGCTTGCCGCGAGGATGATCGCCGCGATGAGGCCGAGTTCCCACACTGACGGATCGTCGTACATCAGTGCAGGACGTACTTCCCGCGCCGAACGTCGATCTCACCGCGTCCCTCGAGCGCCCGAATCGCTTGCTTGTACGCGGCGTCGGCGTACTCTGCTTTCATTTCTTTGTCCAGCTTTTCGACCTCGAGCTCACCATCGTGCTCGCGTAGCGTCGCGTCGATGCGGGTCTTGATATCACCGCGGTACTCGTCGGCGACAAAGCCGATATCGACGTGACCGTGCTCGGTCGCTTCTTCGAAGTAGTAGTGGGCGAATGAGGGGCGAATCTCGCCGCTCTCGAGGCGCTCACGCACTTCTTTCAGGACGACGCCCACGAGGACGTCTTTGTCCCGGTGGGCGAGTTCGTGGCCGTCCACGCGGGCCACATAGATGTCCTCGCCGTCGGCGTCCTCGAGCGTGAACGCTTCGACAACGACCTCCGACCGGCCGCTATCGCGGTTGGCGAAGTCGATAAAGCGGTATTTCGACGCCTGCCATGCCATCGTCGCGAGTCTCGCGAACGCTCCGACGATGATGCCGACGAGGATCGCTGCCGGCGGGCCAGCACCGGACTGAACGGCAAATGGGAACGAGAGCCCGAAGCCGACGAGGACGGCGAGAATCGGAATCCCACGAGAAAATAACATCCCGCGGACGAGCTGGGAACTCAGCGCCCGGCGGCAGGCCTCGCGGAGTTGCGAGGCGAGATCGGGGTAGTTCCGCGCGACGAGTGCCAGCGCGAAGACAACGACGGCCA
>NZ_JBHUDH010000183.1:0-5836 GCF_042678005.1 Halolamina salina
CCGACGAGGCGGTCGAGGCCGCGGACGCGCTCGTCGCGGAGCGCACCCCGCTGCTGGGGCGGCTCCGCCGCGCGCGCTGACTCGGAGCTTCTTGTCGTTACCGAAGGGTTTAGTTACTGGATGTGGTACGCACACTCATGTCCGGTCTGTTGCCGTCCGAATCCGACGCCGTCGCCGCCGACGAGGCGGACGACGAGGGTGGCACCCGGCTGCTCTGGCTCGACGACGAGGAAGTCGATCCGCTGATCGGGTCGCTCTCCTCCGAGACCGCCAGATCGCTGCTGACGGCGCTACACGACGAGCCACGGACGGCCTCCGAGCTCGCCGAGGCGGTCGACACGTCGCTGCAGAACGCCCGCCACCACCTCGACAACTTACAGGAGGCCGATCTGGTCGAGGTCGCCGAGACGCGCTACTCGGTCAAGGGCCGCGAGATGAAGGTGTACGCGCCGGTCGACGACTCGCTGGTGGTCTGTGTCGGGAACGAGGCGGAGCGGTCGGGGCTGCTCGACTCGCTCCGGCAGTACGTCGGCGCCGCAGCCGCGGTGCTCGCAGGGACCCTGCTGGTCCACGCGACGGTGAACGTGGGCGGCGGCGGCATCGCAGGCCCCACGGGGCCTCGGGTCGCCGACTCGATCAGTTCCGACGCGCTGTTCGGCACCGTCCCGCCGGCGGCGCTGTTCCTCGCCGGCGGGCTGGTCGCGCTCGCGGCGGTCGCACTCCAGTACAGCCGAACGGACTGATGAACAACCCCCCGGAGATGACGGCATGAGAGTCGGTACGGCAGCGACACTGTTCGTCGTCGTCGTCGTCGTCAGCAGCGTCTCCTTCGCCGTCCCCGTCGGGTCGAGCAGCCAGCAGTTGGTACGCGGGCCGCCCAATGACGCGCTCGCCGACGCCATCCGCTCGTCGCCGGAGCCTACCGAGGAGACGCGCGATCCGAACCCACTGTCCGGGTTCGACGCGGTCCACGACGCCGGCGTCACCGGCGAGGGGGTCCGTGTCGGCGTCATCGGGAGCCAGTTCTCCCCCGGCGACGGGCGGATCGCCGACTCGGTCGCCGCGAGCCGGACGTTCGCGGACAGGTCGCCCGGGCTGACCGCCGACGGTACGCACGACACCGCCGTCGCCGAGATCGTCGCCCGGACCGCGCCGGACGCGAAGCTGTACCTCGCGAGCATCGGCCTCGACGGGGGACCGGACGCCTACGAGCGCGCGGTCTCCTGGCTGCGCGAGCGCGAGGTCGACGTCGTCGTCGACGCCGGGAGCTACTTCCCCCGGACCGCCGAGGGGATGGCACGCCTGAACGAGGCCGGCGCGGGCNGGCCGCGAACGACACCGCCTTCGTGACCTCGGCGGGCAACTACGCCGACCGACACTGGACCGGCACCGGAAACGAGGGGTGGCTCGCGTTCGCGAACGAGACGCGGTACAACACGCTGGGCGAGGGCGACATCAGCGGCAGCGTCTCGCTTCGGCTCTACTGGGAGGGCGCCGCCGACTACGACCTCTACCTCTACCGCGCGGAGAACGGCGGTGACCCGCTGGTCGCCAAGTCGGCGACGAACGAAACCGGAGCCGGCAGCCACACCGAGGCGATCGACGCCACGGTCCCCGAGGGGCGCTACTACGTCGCCGTCCGGGGCGGTCCCGACGCCGACAACAGCACCGTCGATCTGTTCTCCTCCCGCCACGAACTCGCCATCAGCAGCGAGGGCGGCGGGATGGTCGCGCCGGCGACCGCCGAGGGCGTCATCGCCGTCGGCGCCGTCGACGCGGTGACCGGCGAGCCGCAGCCGTACAGTTCGACCGGCCCGCGCCTCGACATCTCGGCGCCGAGCGCCGTCGAGACGAACACGGCGGGCGAGATGTACGGTAGCTCCGTGGCGGCGCCGCTGGTGGCGGGGACGCTCACCCTAATGCTCGCGGAGAACGAGAGCCTCTCGCCCAGTGAGGCCCAGCGCGTGTTCCGCAACACCGCCGTCCAGGACGACGGCCGGCTCTACCTCGACGCCGCGGGCGCAGTCACGGCGGTCACGTCCGAGTCGCCCGCGGAGATCGACACCGGCGGGCTGGACTGGTACAACGGGACGGCGAGTTAGGAGAGATCGGCTGGCTCGTCGTCGGCGTGAGCCCGCACCCAGAGCTCGCCGATCCGCGAGAGGGAGGTGCGGTGGGAGTTGCCGTGTGCCTCCTGTTCGACGTACGCCTTCCCGCCGGGGCCGAGCCGATCGACGTTGTAGATCACTTTCGACCGGAAGCTGTCGGTGTACTCCTCGCCCGTGTCCGCTGCCAGCGTCTCCGCGAGCTCGCTCACGCTCTCGAACTCGCCGTGTTCGCCCAGCGTGAACAGGATCACCTCCTCGAACGGCTCGACGCTCGAGAACGCCGCCACCGGGAGCTCGACGATGTGGTTGTCGCCGATCTTCTTGGCGCCGATCGTGGTCCCCCGCTCGTCGAACTCCGAGAGCAGCCCCTCGATGCTCTCTAAGCGCTCGGTGATCTCCCCGTCGTCGGCGCCCGACTCGCGGACCTCGGCGAGCAGGTCACGCGTCTCCCGTAGCTCCTCGGCCATCTCGGTCTCGAGGTACTTCTCGGGGGCGGTGTAGTACGTGTGGATGCGGTGGCGGTCCTCCTGCCGTTCGAGCGTGATGGAGTGTGCCGCGGTCGCGAACGCGAAGCTGACCGGCCGGGGCATCGAGGAGATGTTGACCCAGACTTCGCTGCCCGTGTCGAGGTGGGCGTTGATCAGGTCGTACGCCCGCTCGAAGGCGGCGTCGTAGTCGTACACGTCAGAGAGCCCGACGCGTTCGGTCTCGGCGCCCAGCAGGTTCTGGAAGTCTTGTTCCAGCTTGCCGGCGAGGTTCTGGGAGTACTCGACGTTGGCCTCGCTCCCGACCGCGCCCTCGAGCAGCACCACGCGATCCACGTCGAACTGGTCGCGGATCAGCGGCGCGATCAGCCGGTCGTAGTCGAAACCGACCGGGACGATGTGGGTGCCCATGGGTGTGGGTGGGTCGGGGATCGGTAAAAAGGATCAGTTCGGCGCGGGCGTGGGGTCACCCGAGCCGACGCAGTATTAAGGTGATTCGTGGGCAACTCACCCCACATGGCGTATCAGCCGGACGCGATCCCCGACGACCTGCCGCCACACCCCTCACGAGAGGGGCCGCTCAGCGAGGACACCGAGATCGAGCGACTGGTCAGCGGCGACGGCGTCGACTCGACGGTCGTGATGCGGTGGAGCGAGTACGTACGAGCGTACGCGAGCAGCATCACGCCCCCGCCGGGGCTGCCCGCTCGCTTCGAGGACGCAGACGTCGCGACCGTCCGCCTCTCGGACTGCTCGCCCGAGGAGGTCGTCGCACTCGCCGGCTGGTACATCTGGCACGAATCGGACGCTCGCGACCTGTTCTACGAGAGTGGGCCGACCGACGACGATCGGTACGAGAGCGTCGAGGCGGTCAAGCGCGCCCACCCGATCGTCCACCGGTTCGACCTCGATATCGACCGCGTCCACCCACAGGCGCTGGCGATCTCGATGTTCTCACAGGAGTCCGGCGAGCTACGGAGCCGGAGCTTCGAGACGATCGAGGGGTCGGAGGGGGGCACTGTCGTGTACTACCCACCCCCGGTCGACGACGCGGCAGTCGTTCTGTTCCACGACGGCCGAGGCTTCTACTGCTGTTCCACCGAGGCGGCGGTCGAGGCGGTCGACGACTGGTTCAGAGCCGAGTTCGAGGCGTGGCGGGAGGAGGGGATCGTCCCGGTCCAGTTCGACGACTCCGAGTGAGGCCCTCGGGGCCCCGGACGGATCAGACGACCCCGCGAAGGAGCGAGCCGAACGCCGGCAGCAACAGACCGATGCCCAGTGCGAGCCAACTCGGCTGCCCCATCGCGAGCACCGGGGCGAGGGTCCCCGCGAGTGCCAACTGGGCGAGGAAGCCGACGACGATCAGCGCGCCCATCCCGACCCCGGCGGCGATCCCCCGCCCGAGCGATCGCTGTGGCAGCGCGACCAGCGCGCCGGCCGCGAGGAGTCCCGACCAGTGGAACAGCGAGAGCGCCAGTCCCAGTACGACGGCGCCGGCAGTCGCCGCGATCCAGCGTCGGCGGTCCGTCCGGAGGGTAGTCAGCCCACCCCCCGGCGAGTCGGCGGTCATCGTTCGCCCTCCGTGAACGTCAGATCGACGCCGTCGGGCAGCGTCCGAGTCATCGGCTTGTACTCGCCGTCCGCCCACAGCGAGAGCTGGTCGTCGTAGTGGGCCGAGAAGTAGTCGCCGGAGTTGCCGCCGGGCAGCACCGCTTCCGACTCGCCGTCGAACGTCGCGACCATCCGCCAGCTCGCGCCCGTCGACGCCTCGCTGTGGAAGTTCCGGATCGTTCCCGGCGAGCCCGCGGTGGGGAGTTGCTCGTAGTTGAGGAACGACTGGTCGAAGGGATGTGCGAACCGGACGCGGTTCCAGTCGCCGTACGTCTCCCACCCCTCGCCGTCGATGCGCTCGCGGGCGTCCGTCATCGCGTCGGCCGCGACCGCCGCGCGGTCGCCGTCGAACCACTCGCTATCGACGGGTAGCGTCCCGAGCACCCAGAAGTTCGGTCGGGGGAACCCCTCGGGCAGATCCGCCGCGTCGAAATCGTCGCCGAACGTCCGCTCGCGGAAGCTCCGGAGCCACTGCTCGAACAGCAGCGGCTCGGCGCGGCCGGGGCGCATCTCGCCGTCCCAATCGAGCAGCGACGCCGCGGTCGGCGCGTCGAGATTGCCGTCGGCTGTCCCGCCTGCGTCGACTACTTCCTCGACGATCGGGCGGAACAGGTCGTAGCGGGCATCGACCACATCGGTCTGGAGATCGCGGTGGAACGCGGCGTCCATCGGCGCCTCGCTCTCGGCGCGGGCGTCGAGCCGGTCGTAGAGCCGTCGCCCGCGGAACGGCGGCGCGTACCCCTCCGAAAGGTAGTGTTGGGGATCGTTCGTGATGCGCTGGTTCGCGGTGGCGAGGTAGTCGGGGTTCCGGACGCCCGGCTTCTCCTCGTATGGGACGAACCCGCCCCACGACGACTCGCCGTAGGGCTCGTACCCGTCGCCCCACTCGCCCTCTCCTGCGGAGCCGTCGAAGATTCGGGTGCCCCGAACCGGCTCGCCGTCGACGGTCCGGATCGGGATCTGGCCCGTGACCCAGTAGTAGGTGTCCCCCGAGTCGTCGGCGTAGACGAAGTTCTGGGTCGGCTCGTCGAACTTCCGGATCGCCGCCTCGGCGTCGTCGAGCCCGTCGGAGAGATTGAGCTTCCGGACTGCCTCGACCGTCCGGGTCGCCGACAGCCCCGTCCACGCAACACCGAGTTCGTCGGCGGTCTCGAACCCGTCGCCGTCGGGGTACTGGCTCAGAACCGCGCCGTGGACCGAGCGCTTCACCTCGATATCGACGTTCTCGGCGCCGGCGACTTCGATCGTCTCGGTCCGGCTGTCGAACTGTCGGACGCCGTCGCCGAACTCGTAGCCGGCGCCGTCGTCGACCGTCTCGTAGGCGTAGAAGTCGATCACGTCGGCGCCGGCGTTCGTAAAGCCCCACGCCCCGGCGTGGTTCTGCCCGATCACGACGAACGGGACGCCCGGGAACGCCACCCCGCGGCTGTCGAACGCGGGACCGACGACGTGCTGCTCGTACCAGATCGGCGGCGCCGAGAGCTGGAGGTGGGGGTCGTTCGCGACGATCGGGTCGCCGGAGGCGGTGTGCTCGCCCGAGACGACCCAGGAGTTCGAGCCGATCCCGGGGTCGCTCTCGAACCCGGCGAGCCAGTCGACGAGGTCGGGGTCGGGGGCCGCGGCGTCACCCCC
>NZ_JBHUDH010000183.1:5868-8810 GCF_042678005.1 Halolamina salina
CCGCCGCGGATGATCGGCGACTCGTGGTCCATGACTCGCGGGTAGAGTTGCTCGGTCGCGTCGGCGCCGAGCCGGTCGCGGGCCAGCGCGCGCCGGAGCGCCCGGAACGAGCCGGTGAGGCCCCACGAGATCTGTTTCTGGACGAGCAGCGACGCCGTCGGCGTCCACCGCTGCGGCTCGAACTCCAGCAGCCCGTACTCCAGCGGCGTCGGCTCGACCTCGCGGGCGCGGTTCACCCCTGCGACGTACGCCTCGACCACGTTGCCGGTCTCGGTGCCCGCGGCGCGCTCCCACGTGGCTTCGGCGGCGGCCTCGAAGTCCATCTGCCGGTGGAACGCGTCGCTGTCGACCGTCGCCGGGCCGACGACCTCCGAGAGGTGGCCGGCCATCCGCCGGCGGTAGAGATCCATCTGAAAGAGTCGGTCGGCGCCGTGACAGTAGCCGACCGCGTAGTACGCCGCCCGCTCGCTCTCGGCCTCGACGTGGGGGACGCCGTAGTCGACGTAGCGCACCGTCGCGGGGCCGTACGGGCTGTCGAGGTCGTCCGGTGCCGTTCCCGTCGCCGCACCCCAGACGCTGCCCGACCCGGGCGCGAACCGGTCCAAGTACGACCGGGCCTCCGTCAGCGCCATCCCGCCGACGCCGGCGCCGAGAACCGCCGAGAGGAGGGCTCGGCGGGTCGTCTCGCTGTCCATTGCCGGATAGAACGCGGGGAGGCTCGTAAAGTTTTGTCCGCGCTACTGGATCCGGTACCGCAACAGCGCCGCGATCCCGCCGAGGTTCGATAGCTGCTCGCCCGGCGCGAACTCCGAGGAGAACACCACCACCTCGCCGCCTTTCTGCTCGACGGTCTCGATGATCTCGTTTGCGTCCCGCTCCCAGTCGCCCTCGTCCTGTCGCTCGGTTCGCAGGCGCTCGTCGACGACGAGCAGCGTCCCCACCGCGCCGTACTCGGCGGCCTCGGCGGTCTCTTCGATCCCGTAGGTCGCCTTCTCGCCGGTGGAGATGCGCTCGGTGAGTTCGTCGATCAGTTCGCTCTCGCGGGCGATCCGTGTCTGGTCCTGTACGTCCTCGACGGCGCCGCGCTTGAGCACCTCGTGGACGCCGCGGTCGCCCGCCGCGGAGGTGTCGACGGTCGTCGCGACCTTCTCGGCCACGTCGGGGTACTCCTCCTCGAGGTAGTCCAGCGCGTCGCGCTTCGTGAACCCGGGGCCGGCGACGATGATCGCCTCGGCGTCGACGTGCTGGAGTGCTGAACCGAGCTCCTCGAACAGCGTGGTCCGCGGCTGTGCGTACTCCCCCTTCCCCGTCGGCGCCGTGAGGGAGACGTACTCGTCGGTGCCGTACTGCTGGACCGTGTGGACGTACGCCTCGCCCTCCTCGACGGTGACGACCGCCACGTCCGGCGCGTCGGTGGCCTCGGCGGCCTCCTCGATCCGGTCGCGCTGGTCGGGCTTGAGGTACTTCTCGATCGTGAGTTCCTCGTGGGTCTCGACGTTGATCGTGTGATGCAGCCCGATCTGGTCCTCCATCGAGCAGTCACGGATCACGCCGCCGACCCGGAGGCGGTTGGCGAAGCGGGCGAACTCCACGTCCTCGACCTCGAGGGTGACGTGGAGATGTTCGCGCTCGCCGCCGGTGTCGCGCATCTGGTCGTCGTTGCGCTGGATGCGGCGGGTGGTGTCGCCCTCGACCAGATCCCCCGGCTCGAGGACGTGCGAGAGATGCCAGAGGTCGTCGACGGTCTCGGGGACGAGCGTCACCCGGTCACGGCCCTCCGCGCCGTGGCCGCGCTGGACGATTCGCATGGGGAGCACTCCGGCCCCCGGGGTCACGTCTCTTTCCTTCTCGGCGTCAGGCCCGCATCACGCGCGAGTGGAAGAAGCGGACGAGTCGGTCGAACTCGTCGACGATCTCGGCGGCCGCGACCTGATCGAGCGTCGCGAACTGCCGGCTCGCCGCGAACCCGTCGTAGCCGTCGGCGATCTCGTACTCCAGTTCCTCCTCGATCCCGGCCTCGTTCTCCCGGACCACCGCGCGCATCTGCTCCTTCTCGGCCTCGCTGCCGCCGTAGATGTTCACCCCGAACTCCACGGTGCCGTCGGAGCCGACCTGAATCCGGTAGCGGAGCACGCCGCCGGCGTAGGCGGGGTGGTCGGGCCGGACGAGCAGTTCGTTCCCGCGCTCGACGGAGACCAGATCCTCGGGGTCGGTGTCGAAGGTCCCGACGAGGCGGTCCTGTATCCCCTCCGCGACGGCGTCGAGCAACACGGGGAGTTCGAGGCTCCCGGCCTCGACCGCCTCGTCGCCCGCTTCGTCTCCCGTTCCGTCCTCGGCCGTCCTGTCCCGATCGTGCGCTCCGCTCCCGGCTTCCGATTCACTTTCGTCGTCCGCTCCGGCACCGCCGTCGGCGCCATCGTCCGCCGCGAGCGCCGACTCGTGGCTCGGCGCGTCCGCGGTGTCCTCACCACTGTCAGATTCGCGTTCCCCGCCTGCGGCCGTCTCGGCGCTCGCGTTCGTGCCGGCGACCCACTGCTCCGCGCTGTCGGTGCTCTCCGCCTGCTCCCCGTCGTCGGGGACGAACTGCACGAGGAACTCCTCGCTCTCCGGCGCGCCGAACGCCTCGACGCGGATCGCGTCGACCGCCACCTCGCGGTCGCTCAGGAACGTCGCCAGATCCAGCGCCTCGTCGGCGAACGCCGTCCCGAGCAGCCGGACGCGCTGCTCCTCGTTGAACGCCTCGGGGTCGAGCGGGGCTTGGGTGAAGTACTCCGCGTGCGCCTCGCGGAGCGACCCCCCGTCGTACTGCTCGTTCAACGCCTCGTAGGGGCGGTCCGCGACCGTGCTGGCGCGCTGGAGCGTCTCCGTGACCGTGTCGCTGTCCACCGTCCCGTCGACGGCGCCGACGACCACTGCCGACCCCTCGGCGTTGCGCGGCCGCG
>NZ_JBHUDH010000183.1:8815-14576 GCF_042678005.1 Halolamina salina
CGCGGCCGTCGTCACGAACAGCACGTCGTCGCCGCCGAGCGTCCCGCCGGGGCCTCGGAGGAGCGCGCCGGCGAGTCCGGCCGTCTCGCCGGGACCGAGCGGCTGCACCGGGACGACGCCCGACTCGCTGGTGCGATAGAGATCCATGGGGTATCCTGCGCCAGCCAGCGCATCAAGGTTACGGGGTGGCCTCCGGCGGCCTCACACGCCGGAGCCGACAAGAAAGCTTATACCGGGGCCGCAGAAAACCACAGGTGGACGCCGGCACGGTACCTGGGTAGGGGTACTTCGGTACCACGCCGGCCCATTCATCTCCGCAGTATTCACGTCCCTCAGCGACCGCTACACCGTATGGAGTTCCACGTCTGGGAGCCAGTCTACGAGCGGATCCTCGCCGACTTCGGCTTCGGCCGCGCGGCCGACGAGCGCGCCCGCGACCGGCTGGCGGCGCTGACCGAGCCGTTCGACCTCGACGCCCTCCCCGCGTTCGAGGGGCGAACGGTCGCCGTCGCCGGCGCCGCCCCGACCCTCGCCGGCGAGGCGGAGACTGCTGCGGCGGCCGACCGCGTGATCGCCGCCTCCTCGGCTGCGGCGACGCTCCGGGACGCCGGGATCGAGGTCGACGTCGCAGTCACTGACCTCGACGGCGTGCCCGAACACCTCGCCGCCGCGAGTCGGGAGGGCGTCCCGGTCGCGGTCCACGCCCACGGCGACAACGTCGACGCGCTCGAAGAGTGGGTGCCGGCGTTCGCCGACGAGCGACTGCTGCCGACCACACAGGCCGCGCCGACGGCTCACGTCCGGAACTTCGGCGGCTTCACCGACGGCGACCGCGCGGCGTTCCTCGCGGACGCGCTGGGCGCCGGCGAACTCCGGTTCGTCGGCTGGCAGTTCGACGACCCCGACGTGGGCGAGCTGAAAGCGAGGAAACTGCACTGGGCCGAGCGGCTGCTCTACTGGCTCGAGACGCGGCGCGGCGAGCGGTTCGTGGTGCTCGACGGGCGGCGGGAGGAGTTGCGGCTTCCCGTAGAAGGTCGGCGATAGCGTCGTTTACACGTCCACCAGATCGCTCCCGCCCGGCGGCAGGAACTCCTGGATCCGGTCGGCGCTGGCGATCTTCCGGACGAACGACTCGTCGGCGAAGCGGGACTTGAACTCCCGGTAGCACTTCACCGCGGCGTCGTTCTGGGCGAACTTCCCGGGTTCGAGCGTAATCGTCGTCTCCGCCGTCGGCTCGATCGCGCTCGGCGGGCCGCCGATCACCCGCGTCTCGTCGTCGCAGGTGATGCCCACTTTCACTCGGGAGGGCATATCCCGGAAGTACTCCCGCTCGCCCCGAATCGCGAAGCCGCCCTTCTCCAGATACTCGCCGGACTCGGGCGTCTTGCTCACCTGATCCGGCTCGACCATGTAGGCGTCGCCGGCGCCGCGGCCGTCCTTCCAGACCGAGGAGTACGCGACCGCGAACTGGGCGGCCTCCTCCAGACTCGACTCGGGCCAGTCGACGGGGCTGGACGGCTCCGAGGGACCGCTGGCCTTGAGAATCGTCACCGGGCCGCCGTGGGCCTGCGTGTGGAAGAAGCGGTCGTGCTTGTTCAGGTACTTCTTCACCAGCGCCTCGTTCTGGTCGGCGTTGCGCCCGCCGATCACGAGGTAGCCGTCGCTGGTGTGGAACCACCGGAACTCCTCGTACCAGTGCTCGGGCTGGCGGACCGGAATCTCCGTCCGGGAGAGCCAGTCGATATCTTCCCGCTCCTCGTCGGGTTCCGGCTCCGGCTCTGGCTCCTCCTCCCACTCCTCGCGGCGTTTCTTGACGGCCTCGAGCCGCTCGCGGGTGTCCTCGATCGCCTCGCGGGCGCCCTCCTTCTTCCCCTCGACGCGCTTGGCTTCCTGATAGAGGCGATCGGCGTTCTTCTCGACGCCCGTCGTCGCGTCGAGGGTGATCCGTTCGTCGTCCACCTCGACGGTGACCGTCCCCTCGGAGCCGTCGACGTCGACGACCGCCTCGGCGGCGGGGATGCCCTGCTCGGCGCCCTCCGCCAGCGTCTCCTCGATCTCGTCCCACGGGCGGTCCTGCTCGCGGGCCTGCTGGATCGTCGACAGCACCTCGTCGATCAGGTCGTAGCGCGCGTAGCAGATCTCGGCTTTCCGCCGGAGCGCTTCGGCCTCCTCCTCGAACCCCTCGATGGCCTGCTCCTGCTGTTCGATGATGCGTTTCTCCTTCTCGATCTCGGCCTCGAAGTCGGGGCGCTCGCGGCCGCCGCCCTCCTCTTCGCGCTGGGCCTGCTCCTTGAGTCGGTAGAAGTACTCCTCGAGGGCGGGGTTGAACGAGTCGAACGCCTGACTGTGGAGGTCGGATCGCTCCTCCAGCACCACGGGGCTTACGTCGACGACGCGGCCGCGCTCGGTCAGCGGGCGGTCCTCGTCGTCCTCGCCGTCCTCGTCGAGTTCGACGTACACCCGGGGGTCGAACTGGCCGCCCCGGAGCGCCTCGGCGAGATCCGTCAGCTCGCGGTGGATCGCGCGGTACTCCTCCTCGCCCGCCTCTTCGATGTCCATCGCCTTCTCGACGCCAGCGCGGCGACAGAGCTCCTCGCCCCAGAAGCCGCCGAGATTGAGTTGGGTCGCGACCGTCCGCACCACGTCGGTGTCGGACTGCTCCATCCGGGCCTCGAGCGTGTCGTAGTCGACTTCGAGCGGATTGAGCCGGGACTGTGGGAACTCGTAGGGGCTGCCCGGCGCGACGGTGCGGGACTTGAGCCGCACCGTCTCCAGCGAGCGCACGACCTCGCCGTTGCCATCGAGGACGGCGACGTTGCCGTCGCCGAACAGCTCGACGACGAGCGTGGTGTTCTGGTCGGGGCGCTCGAACTCGAAGACGAGGATGCGGTCGAACTCGTACTGGGAAACGGAGACGAGGTCGGCGCTCTCGATCCGGTTGCGCAGCATCATCGCGAACTCCGGCGGGCGCCCGGGCGCGTCGGGCACGCGCTCGGGGTCGGCGACGTGGGCCTGCTTGTTCTCGCCCACCTCGATCAGCAGCTCCACCCGCCCGCGGTCGAAGTCCCGGAGCTTCAGCCGCAGCATGTCCTCGTCGTAGAGATACGCCTTGTCGAGCTTGGCTCCCTCGTAGCGGGAGAGCTCGGTCGCGAGCGCCGCGAGGTCGACGCTCGACAGTTCGCGTTTCGGCTCCATGCGCCGGATTTCTCGGGCGACCGGGAAGGGCGTTCCGTTCGGGACCCACGCTACGAGGGAGTGCTCGCGGCGCCGGCCGAGGCAGCGACTACCGCTCGCGTTCGGTCTCCCGGTCGCGGCGCTCCCGGCGGGCGTACTCCTCGGCGTCCTCCATCGTCTCGGTTCCGAGCAGTTGGTCGAGCTTGCGCTCGAACTGCGCCTCGCTCAGCTCCCCCTCCGCGTAGCGCCGGCGCAGGGTTTCGAGCGGCGTCTCGTCGTTCTCGTCGCTCGATCGGTTCGATACCCGGTCGTCGATGGCTTCGTCCAGCCACTCCTCCTCGTCGTCGTCATCGAACAGCATCGCGGTGATCGGCACGACCGCGACGTAGCCGACGAGCATCGCCGCCAGCCACCAGCCCTGATCGGTGAACAGCGCGCCCAACCAGATCGCGGTGACGAGCGTGCTCACGATGCCCGTGGCGTTCTCCCGGAGCCGCTGGCCCACGGAGTCCTGCCCGTCCCCGCCTGCGTCGCTCATACGCGGGGCATTGGGCGACGCTGACAAAAACACTCCCGTTCAGAGCCGCTTCGAGACGTACGGGCCGTCCTGGTGGTAGCCAAGCTTCTCGCGGTAGTACTCCCGGACGCCGATGCCCGAGATGATGCTCAGCTTCCCGAAGCCGGCCTCGCGGGCCTGCTTCTCGGCCTCGCGGACGAGCCGCTTCCCGTAACCGCGGTGCTGCCACTCCTGCCCGTCGTCGTCGCCGCTCCCGTCGAACGTCGCTTCGGAGCCGTAGACGTGCAGTTCGCGGACGAGCGCGGCGTCCTGCAGTTCTCGACGGACGGGGTCGTTCGGGAACCGCAGCCGGCAGAAGCCGATCAGCAGGTCCCGCACGGGGTCCTCGAAGGAGATGAACCGCTCGGTGCCGCCGCCGGCCTCGTACTCCATCGTGTCCAGCGTGATCTCCGCGGGATCGGGGTCGGCGTCGTTGTGCCCGACCTCACGGGCGCGGATGTCCCGGATGTCGTACCCCTTCTCCTCGGCGCGCTGCTGGGCGAGTTGGCGGAGGTTCGACTTCCAGACGCCGCCCTCGATGAAGTCCGCGGGGATGTCCCGCTGGACGCGCTGGAGCCGGCAGTACTTCGGGATCTCGTTCATCGCGTCGGCGACGACGTCGGCGGCGGTCTCGTTGTCCAGCGGCTCGAAGTCCTCGCGCTTCCACATGTCGTAGACGCGGGTGCCCTCGACGACCAGCGTCGGGTAGATCTTGAGGTAGTCCGGCCGCCACTCGGGGGAGTCGAACAGCTGTCGGAAGTCCTCGCGGCACATCTCTTGGCTCATCCCGGGCTGGCCCGGCATCATGTGGAAGCCGACCTTGAACGCCGAGTCCCGCAGCCGGCGGTTGGCGTCGATGGAGGCCTGCGTGCCGTGGCCGCGGTGCATCTCGCGGTTGATGCGCTCGTAGGTGGTCTGGACGCCGACCTCGACCTTCGTGCCGCCGAGATCGAGCATGCGGTCGATCTGCTCGGGGTCACACCAGTCGGGCTTGGTTTCGAAGGTGATCCCCGTCACGCGGATGTCGCCCGTCTCGTTCCGGGCGATCACGTCCTCGAGGTACTCGAACTCCTGCTCCTCGGGGGGTTCGGCGAAGCTTTCGGTCTGACTGGGGTCGGGATCGGAGTCGAGGTCGTACTCGTTCATCGCCTGCAGCGCGCGCTTGACGAACCACTCCTGGTAGTCGTGGCTGCGGGCGGTCATCGTGCCGCCCATCAGGATGAGTTCGGCCTTGTCGACGGGGTGGCCGATCGAGCGGAGTTGTTCTAGGCGGAGCGTGACCTGGCCGTAGGGATCGTAGTCGTTCTGCTCGCCGCGGGCCGCCGCGGGCTCGTGGCCGGTGTAGGACTGCGCCGAGGAGAACTCCGAGGCCGGCCCGCCGGGGCAGTAGAGACACTTCCCGTGCGGGCAGAGATGCGGCGAGGTCATGATCGCGATGGGCGAGACGCCCGAGGCGGTCCTGACGGGCTTGCGCCGGACGACGGACTTCACCTCCTCGCGCCACTCGTCTGGGGCGTAGCTGAGGATATCGCCGTTGGTGGGGACCTTGGGGGCGCCCGTCTCGCTGCAGACCTCGCGCTTTGCGGCCTCGAGGTCGTCGCGTTCGAGGCCCTCCTCGATGATCCGGCGGCAGAGCTCCTCGCAGGCGTCGACGAAGGCGGGGGGGTCGCCGTTTTCGGTGTCCGCGGCGTCCGTGCTCATTGGTGTGTGGTGGGTGGTTTTCGGGGTTAAGGGTTGCGAGCGAGACAGGGAAACGTCGCGAGTGGAACGAGCGACGGTAAACTGTCTCGTTATGCGAACGGCGAACGGAGTGAGCCGTGAGCCAGTGAGGGAGGTAAACGTGAGGAAGTGAAACGACTGAACGGCAAACTTCCTCGTTACGCGAGCGGTGAGCGTCAGCGAACCGCGAGCCAGCGATTGAGTTGATCGATCGGCGATGACTACCGTATCCGCGAACACGACCGCGGAGTGAGCAGGGCCACTTGTGACCGCAACCGCCCCGCACAGCCCTCACCGCTCGCGTCTCACTCC
>NZ_JBHUDH010000184.1:0-1124 GCF_042678005.1 Halolamina salina
GGCCGTGCAGGGTGCCGCCGGCCGAAAGCTCACGGCACTCCGGCCGAAACGGCCACCGATGCGAACCCACACCGTCTCCCGCCCGGACGGGCCGGCGATCCACGTCGCCGAGTCGGGGCCGAGCGACGCGCCGGCGGTCCTGTTCGTCCACGGCTACTCCCAGAGCCACCTCTGCTGGCGCGGCCAGCTTCGCTCCTCGCTCGCGGACCGCTACCGCCTCGTCGCGATGGATCTCCGCGGCCACGGCGACTCCGAGAAGCCGCCGTCGGGCTACGCCGACAGCGAGGCGTGGGCCGACGACGTGCAGGCCGTCGCCGACGCGCTCTCGCTGGACTCGTTCGCGCTGGTGGGCTGGTCGTACGGCTCGCTGGTCGCGCTCGACTACCTCGCGGTCCACGGCACCGACCGCGTCCGCGGGGCGAACCTCGTCGGCATCGTTCTCGGGATCGGCACGCCCCAGACCAACGAGTGGCTGGGCCAGCAGTACGTCGACCTGTTCCCGGAGATCGTCTCGACGGACGCCGAGACGGCGACAGCGGCGCTCGACCGCTTCGTCCGCATCTGCTTCCACGACGCCCCCTCGCCCGAGGAGCGGTACCTGCTGCTCGGGGTCAACGCCGCGGTGCCGCCGTCCGTCCGCGACGCGATGCGGGACCGCGAGGTGTCCCACCTCGACGCTCTCGATGACCTGACGATCCCGGTGTTGCTCACCCACGGCGCCCACGACGCGGTCGTCGACCCCGACGCCGCCCGCGCGGCCGCCGAGCGCCTGCCCGACGCGGAGCTCTCGATCTACCCGGACGCCGGCCACAGCCCGTTCCGGGAGTCGATCGACCGCTACAACCGGGAGCTGGCGTCGTTCCTCGACGGCCTTGACTGATGCCGGAGGGGCCGGCTTGATGTGGCGCCGCCCCCTGTGACCGGTATGGACGACAGCCGCCGACAGTTCACGCTCGACTACGACCCCGGCGAGATACGGTTCGGCCGCGGCGCCGCCGACGATCTGAGCGACCTGCTCGCGGATCGCGGGCTTGCGTCGGCCGTGGTGGTCACCGGCGAGAACGTGGGCGCCAACCCCGACGTGATGGAGCCAGTCGAGGCCGGCCTCCGCGACGCGGTGGTCG
>NZ_JBHUDH010000185.1:0-896 GCF_042678005.1 Halolamina salina
CAAGCGGGCACGGGCCACCTGTGAAGAGGAGTAGGTTCCCGGCCGTGTAACCGTTATCCGGTCGACTCTTCCATACCGTTTAGCTACTTAATGTGTTCTATCTGAAAACTGAACATAATCCGTATTACACCTTATCAAGCAGAGATTGTTTCTTTTCTTCAAATTCTTCATCGTCTACGACACCCTTCTCATGAAGCTCTTGAAGTTTGTCCAGCTGATCAAGTGGGTCTGGTTCTGACTCTGCCACGACTGTGTCTGGTTGATTTACCTCGTTAATCTTCTCCCTGATGAACGACACAATTTCTCGAACTTCGTCTTTACCTGGCTCTTGGACTTCAATATGGTAGGTTTGCCCAGGCGTCTGGAGGGAAACGCGCTTATTAACAAGTCCAGTATCCAGATCAACACTAGTTATGCTCTCATACGGTACAGACCGCTCATCAGAGCCCAACCACTGAGGAATCTTTACTGCTACTCGGCTATCAGTGTAGACTGCTCGTACGTACCCTCGTGTGCCAGACTTGCGACTTCTATCGTCGCCGAATAATGATTTCCCAGCAGATGACCCTTCAACGTCGACGGTTGATCCGCGGGTTATATAGTGTATCTTCTCGCCCTCATCTAAGATATCTTCTACCTTCTCAATTCGAGCTTTTGTGACGTATTCTCCCTGTGGCTCACACTCATAATCACCCAAGTCATCATCTCCTGAACTGAATAACCCCATAGTAAGTGAGAGTAACTAATACGTGATAATCGTTACGTGAATTTCATGAGTTAGAACTGGTCTCGTGGAGCCATCTCACAAGCAAGCCAGTGAGCACCGATCAACTCGGTTTCGACCTCACTTCGCTTATGGGCTGCGTCGAGTTCTGACAGCGTCGTATAGCTGAACA
>NZ_JBHUDH010000186.1:0-1227 GCF_042678005.1 Halolamina salina
TGATCAGGTTGCCGAGTGCCGATCTACCTCGAGATGAGACCCCGGATGCTGTAGCTAGCCTGATCGAAAAGGCCGCCGGCCTCGAGCGTCGATGTATGGATTCGACCACCGGTCTCTGCGATGGCAGGAAGCTTCTGCTCTGGAACAGTGCCAAAGGGATTTGATGATCCGTATCCACACGTGGGTGTCCAGGATGCTTCGATCCATCCGACTGTGTTTCTGGATTTTCTTTCTGACCTGTGCAGTGACTATGACCTCTGAGATCACGCTACAAAGATGGCGTATCCCATTAATGAACAGCCAGTAATCAATACTGCATAGGTGAACTCGTTACCATCGTTGAAGCGCCAGCTGTCTACAGAGTCATTCACGTAGATTAACGTAAGGATGAGCGCTAATCCGAGCGCGAATAGGAAAAAGCGTGTATCTGAAAGAAATCCCAGAACCTCTGTTTTCAGCCAGCCACTGAGGATTGCGGCACTGAGAATGCTTCCAACGATGATCAGATAGGTCTCCTGTTTCGTCTTGAAATTACCGCGGAAGATGAAAGCGGTACTCCCCGCTGTGTAGAAGTGATCTTTAATCCACGAAATCACAAATGCGATTAGAAGAATCGCTACCCCTTCCTGTGCCCATTCTAAAGGTTGCTCGAGCACCATTACTGTTAGAGAATAAATGAGACATGATATACTTGTCGGCCTACTTAACACATACAATAGTGAACGGAATGAAGCGCTCTGAAACGTCAGTAGATGCTGTTTTCAGCGTACTTTGGGTACCGAGAATACACTTCTTCAATAAGATCAGAAAGTTGCTTATCGTTATATTCCTGTTTGATTTCTTCTGCGAGTGCCAAAATACGTCGGGCCTCATCCTGAGATAGCTGCTGTTCAACAAACTCCTCACCCGCTTGTTGAATTCTATAATCGTATTTCGTTTTATCGCGACCGATCTGTTCTTCCTGGTCATCTATCATATCTTCTTCTGCAAGAAAATCAAGATCATCATAGACTTCTTTCGAGAAAGGCCCATAATCGTATGCAATAAAGTCATAATTACTAGACTTTAATGGATTGTCATCAATCTCCTGGAAGCGCTGCTGCATCAGAAAGATCATTTTCTGCAAACGAGTTCGTCCCTCAATTGGCTCTCCACCATCAGCGTACATCAGCGCGAGAGGGAGCAATTTCCTATGCATGGGCGTCGAACTCTTCTGCGTCGTTAAAT
>NZ_JBHUDH010000187.1:0-29638 GCF_042678005.1 Halolamina salina
CTCGCGCTCGCGGCCGACACGCGGCGGGACGCCGAGAACGCCCAGCGCCGCTTCCTGCTCGTGCTGGGCGGGCTGGTCGCGTTCTCCGCCGGCGGCTCGCAGGTCGGGCTGGCGATCGGCCCGCTGGTGCCGCTGCTCGATACGTTCCAGTCGATTCCGATCGTCGCGCTCCTGCTCGGCGGCGGCGTGGGGCTGCTCGTGGGGTCGTGGACCGGCGCGCCGCGGATGATCAAGGCGCTCGCACAGGACTACTCCAGCCTCGGCCCGCGGCGCTCGATCGCCGCGCTGATCCCGAGTTTCGCGATCGCTCAGACCGCCGTCGCCTTTGGCATCCCCGTCTCCTTCAACGAGATCATCGTCTCCGCGATCGTCGGCTCGGGGTACGCCGCCGGCGGCGCGGGGGTGAGCCGGAAGAAGATGCTGTTCACGGTGCTCGCGTGGGCCGGCTCGCTCGCGCTCTCGCTGCTCCTGAGCTACGGCGTGATGACGGTGATCGAGTCGATCTAATCCTCGCCCAGTTCCGACAGGTCCTCCGTCACCACGTCCTCGGGCAGCGCCGCCAGCGCCTCCTCGGGCCAGTCGTCGTGGCCCAGCGTGAACGTCGTCTCGGGGTTCGCGTCCGCGAGCGAAGCGACGCCCTCGGCGGCGGCGACGTACGCCGGCGGCTCCAGTCGATCGGGCGTCTCGGCGTGTAACGGGTACGTCTCCGAGAGCGACGGCGGGAACGGGCCGAAGGGCGGTTCGACGCGCCAGACGGCGTCGTGGTCGTGGTCGGCAGGCTCGCCGAACTCCGTCAGCAGCGTTCGCTCGGGGGTCTCCAGCCGGGCGAGGCGCTCGTGGTGTCGCAGCACTTCGGGCCGGCGGGCGCTCTCCGGCGAGGTGTAGAAGAACGTCCCCTTCGAGACGCGGTCGTTCGCCTCCAACTGCTCGGCGTGATCGAGCAGCGCCTTGTAGCCGTCGGCGCTCGCGGGGTGGGCGCGGGCGCGCTGCTCGACCAACTCCATGAGGCTCCCCTCCCGGATCGCCTGCCGGACCCGGCGGATCTCCGCGAACGTGACGTGGAGGTTGTGCTCGGCGAGCGCGTTCTCCCGCTCGCGGTCGTCCAGCGCGCGCAGCGAGTCGGGGTCGTGCTCGGTACAGATCGGGCAGGGACAGGGGAGGTAGCTGAGCTCGTCGAGCTGTTCGGTGCCGCTGACGGTGAGATACCGGCCGTCGCGGGCGTACAGTGCGTACGCCGCGGAGTCGAACAGGTCACAGCCCACCGCGGCGGCGAGCGCGAACATCATGGGGTGGCCCGCGCCGAACAGGTGGACCGGGCAGTCCGCGCCCAGCCCGCGCTTGGCGGCGGCGGTCACGTCGATCATGTCGTCGTAGCGGTAGCTGTTCAGGAGGGGCACGACCGCGCCGACGGGGAACACGTCCAGTTCCGTGCTCGCGGCGTGGGCGCCCGCCTGCTCGCGGAGGTCGGTGTACGTCGACCCCTGCACGGGCGCGTTCACCAGCATCTCGCCGGTGTCGACGGCCTCGGCGTCGGCGAGCGCCTCCTCGGTGGCGGCCAGTTCCTCCTCGGCCTGCTCGCGAGGGACGTCCGGCGGGGTGGGGATGTCGACGGGCGTGCCGATGTCGCTCCCGATCTCGTGCTGGAAGTTCAGGATTTCGGTCGTGGTCGTGTCGATCTCGCCGTACTCCGCCAGTTGGAACGAGCCGGAGTCGGTGACGATCGCGCCCGGGAAGTCGAGCATCTCGTGGAGGCCCTGCTCCTCGGCGCGTTCCCGGAGGTCGTCGGTGGTGCGGATGATGTAGGAGTTCGTGATCAGGATCTCGGCGCCGAACTCCTCGTGGAGCCGGCGGGGCGAGATCGTCTGGAGGTTGGGGTTGACGACCGGCATCAGCGCCGGCGTCTCGACGGTGACGCCCGCCCGGGGCACTGTGAGTCGGCCGACGCGGGCCAGCCCGTCGCTGGCCCGGATTTCGAAGGCGTCGCGCATGGATCGGCTTTCGCGGGGGAACGGTAAGGGGTTGCGTTGTCAGGGCAGCGCGGCGACGACGGTCGCCGCGGCGTTCCCGCTCTGCTCGACCGCCCCGGTCGCGACGAGGTACAGCGAGAGGAAGATGATCGAGTTGTACGTGCCGTGGACGAGGATCGGGACGACGAGGTTCCGGGTGTACTCGTAGATGGCGCCGAGGATCAGGCTCGGACCCATCAGGACGCCGATCGTCACCAGCACCGCGGAGGGGTTCGACGCCACCAGCGAGCCGACGTGGATCGCCGCGAAGATCGCGCTGGCGACGATCACGCCCGGCACCGCGGTGAACTCCTCGCGGATGCGGTTCTGGACGACGCCGCGGAACAGCAGCTCCTCGCCCGGCCCGATCAGGAGGAACGCGCCCGGGAGGAGGTACAGTACGATCTCGGGGTTCGCCATCGCCATGTCGGTCACCTGGTTCTCGGCGGCCTCCGTCCCGGTCGCCGTGAGCAGTTGGCTGACGGCGATCAGGTAGACGAAGGAGAGTACGAGCGCACCGATCACGATCCCGAACTCCTTGACCGACGGGAGCCGGATCCCGATCGAGCGGACGGGGATCCCCCGCCGCCGGAGGTAGAGGTAGCCGACGCCGAGGAACGCGACGCCTTGGGTCAGCAGCAGGGAGAGCACGATGCTGAGGACGGGGGTGACCGTGACGCCGGCGAGGCTCAGGAGGAGGCCGCTGGACAGAACCAGCACCAGCGCGACACCGATCCCGGCGATGCCGAGACCGAGGCCGACGCCGACCGCACGCAGTCGGGAGTCCATACCGGAGGGCGGGCCGCCGAGGCCAAAGACGTTCCCCTGTCAGCCGAGTTCGTACCGGCTCACCGCCAGCGCCGCCCGGCCGTCACGGATCTCGCCGTCACGAACTGCGGCGACGAGGTCGTCGTAGTCGGTCGTCAGCGTCCGGATGCTCTCGTCGTCGTCGAGCTCCTGTTCGGCCGCCGGCTCGCAGCCCCGGGCGACGAACGTGTGGTGCAGCGAGTTCGCGATCCCGTTGACCGGCTCGGTCGTACAGAGATGTTCGATCGAGTCGGCCGTGTAGCCCGTCTCCTCACGAAGCTCCCGACGGGCGGCGGCTTCGAGGTCGTCCTCCTCCGGTTCGACGCCGCCGGCGGGCAGCCCGCGGTTGACGCGGCCGACCGCCTGCCGCCACTCCTCGATCAGTACTACCTCGTCCCCGCCGGGGAGGAACGGGAGCACGACGACGCTCTCGACCTCCTCCACGTGGTGGTACTCCGTCTCGGTCCCGTCGGGCAGTTCCACGTCGTCGCGCCGGACCGCGAACCCCGGGCAGCGGTAGTCGATCTCGGTGTCGAGCGTCTCCCACGCGAGGTCGTCCTCAGTCATGAGCGGGAGTGCTGCCCGGCCGCAAGAAAAGGCGGTCGGTCCGCCGTGGCGTCGACGGTCGCCGCCCTACCGCGTCAGCCAGAGATCCCGGGCGCCGACGCCGGCGATGACGACGGAGACGGCGGTCAGGCCGAGGTCGAGCCCGGTGTACCAGAACGGCAGCCACGGGAACACGCCCCGGAGCATCACGGCCGCCTCGTCGAGTAGCGGGATGGTCCCCCCGGCCCGATCGGTCGGCGTCTCGCCGACGTACCACTCGCCCTCGGGATGTTCGCCGCCCGGGACGCGGTCGGCCTCGTAGGGGATCTGGTTGGTGGTGACCGACCACCGGACGGTGCCGTTGCGGTCGACCTCGAGGATGCGCTTGTTGAGCGTGTCCGTCACCAGCGTGTGGCCGTTGGCGAGGCGGTCGGCGTCGCGGGGCCAGCGCAGGTCGATGCCGCCGGCGCGTTCGAGCGTCCACGCGACCTCCCACTCGCCGTCCTCGCGGTGGAGTTCGGCGACGCGGTTGTTGTCGCTGTCGGCGACGAGCACGGCCGCCTCGCCGTCACCGCCGGGGGTGCCGCCGAGCCACTGCGGGTTGTGCTGGTGGTCGATCACCTCGGGGTCGCCACAGCGCACGTCGCCGTCGCCGTCGGTGTCCTCGAGCTGGCGCTTCCCGCCGGGCATACAGGAGTCGTCGGGGCCGCCGTCGTCGGCGTTGATGGTTTCGATCACGCCCTCCTCGCGGTCGACGACGAGGATCTGGTTGGCGTTGCGGATCGAGACGAGGAACTGGCCCTCGCCGACCACGTCCACGTCGTTGATGTGGAGCCAGTCGACCCGGGTGGGGTCGGCGGGGGCGTCGTAGTAGCTGCTGGCGTTCCACTGCCAGACTGGCTCGCCGTCGCGGACGATCAGGAGCCGTTCGTGCTCCATGTCGCTCAGCAGGTACTCGCCGCCGCCGAGCTTCTCGACGTCGTGGACCTCGCTGTTCCCGCTGCTCCGGACGGGGAAGGAGTACTCGTACTCGATCGACTCGGTGTCGGGGTCGAGGATCCGGAACCCGGTGTGGGTACACGGCGACTCGTAGGGGCCACAGTCCTCGTAGCCGCCGTCCATGAACCCGGCCATCACGCTACCGTTGTCCAGTTGGGTCACGTCGAAGTAGCTGTCCGTATCGTCCATGCGCCACGCCACGCTGCTGCCCTCGTACATCGCGACGCTGCCGTACTGGTGCCAGCCGGGGCCGCCGCCTTGGATCCCGACGAGCGTCTGCCGTTCGCCGTCGGTGCCGGCCACGGACGCGTCGGGGGCGAGCGCCGCGCTCGCGCCCATCGTCACCACGAGGAGGGCCACGGCGCCGATCACGAGGACGGCGCCGCGTCGCTTCCGGTCCATTACCGTACAGTCGGTGGGCGCCGGGGCATAACCCTTGTGAGGACGGCCAGCGCGGGGAGCGCTGTCGATCCGAGACGACTCAGGCGGTCACGACGGTTCGAAACGCGTCGTCGACCGCCGCGAGCGTCTCCGCGAGCGAGCCGGAGTTGTCGACGACGACGTGGTCGTCGCCCTCGATCGGCTCGAACTCGTCTTTGAGCTGGGTGTACACCGAGAAGTCGGCGTCGCTCTCGTCGTCCTCCTCGCGCTGGCGGCGCTCGATGCGCTCGCGCACGACCGACTCCGCACACTCGACGCGGACGAGGCGGAACTCGACGCCGGCGTCGTCGGCGACCCCGGCGGGGNGGAGCCGTCGCCGGCGGAACGTGGCGTCGAGGACGACGTGCTCGCCGGCGTCGAGGCGGTCCCGCGCGCGGTCGAACAGTTCGTCGTACACCGCGGCGGACTCCTCGGCCTCGTAGGTCGGCTCCGGGAACAGTTCCTTGCGAACTACGTCGGTCCGCAGCATGCGGGCCGGGAGCAGTTCGGCGATCCGCTCGGCGACGGTGGATTTGCCGGTGCCGGGCAGCCCACACACGAGGACGAGCATTCGTTTTGTTGGGTGGGGTGCGCGCACTAATAGTCAGCGCTTCAGGGTGGGGGGTGTCACTGCTCGCCAACGAGGTGGACCGTTACACACTACTACGGACTCCTCGCTGTCGCTCGTCGATGTGAGAATGCGGGAAGTGGGCCGGCGCGACTCTGGATTACCGCGACCCCGACCTACGCTGTCCGTCGATTCTCCGAACTTAAACTCCGGTTCACTCATTGTTGGATACCTCCAGTTGGTCGATGTACTCGCGGCGGTTCTCCATCCGCTCGTGCCGTCGACGCCAGCGCTCCTCGCGGCTCGCCCAGTCGTAGTGGTTCTCGATCACGTCCACCGTCGCGTTTACGCGCTCGGAGACCACCTCCGGCGGGAACCCGAGGTTCAGTTGCCACGTGATGCTGCCTGTCCGGATCCGGTGAGGAGACCGTGATGACGGGCACTTGCTGGCGTGGACGTACTCCGTCCAGTCGCACTCCTCACGCTCCTTGTCGTGGGGACAGTCGAGCAGCAAGCACGGCTCCGTCGCCATGTACGACCAGTTCCGGAGCGTGTTGTTCGTCGGTCGGCCCACCGCACTCGGGAGCAGCGGCTTCCGGTCGTAGTCGTCGCGCACGTCCCGTCGCTCCTCGTCGACGTACTCCCGGACCACGTCCATCGCCTCCGTCGGGAGGGCGACCGGACGCTCGCCGCTGGATTTGTTCTTCAGCGGTGTATCCGTGTCCGGCCGGTGCCGGAACTCCACGCACTCCTTCTTGAAGTCCACGTCACGCACGTCGAGGCCGCGGATGCTGCCCTGTCTAGCGCCGGTGTGCCACGCGATTTCGAGGAAGGTGTGGCCTCGACGCGCCCGATACTGCGGACTCTCGCGGTACGCTTCCAGCAGCGCCATCGCCTTCTCCGCCCGGAAGGACGCGTCGCTGGCGCGCTCGTTCCGGTCGAGATCGGGGACACGCGCCGCGTCAGCCAGCCCGTCCTCGACGGCGTCAAGTTGCTCATCAAGGTAAGTCAGGAACGTCCGCAGCGTTCGCATCTCCCCCTCTAGCGTCACAGGTTTGATGCGCGAACTTCGGAGTTCATAGTACTCGTCCAAGTCGTAGGGCCGGAGTTCGCTCACCGAGTCGACGCCGATACCCTCGCACCACTCGACGAAGAGCTTGAGCCGGTACTTCCACGACCGAACGCTCGACTCCGTCGCGTCTGCCCGACGGCGACGTAGATAGCGCTGAACGGCGCTCCGAACGGTCATGTCCTCGGGATCGGGGCGATCCCGACTCACAAGCTTCCCCCCGGCGCCGTGTCGCGGCGGTTGTGCGCCGTGACGTGCTTCAGAATCTTCTCGAGTTCCTCGACACGCTCGGCGAGCTCGGCGCGGGTCGGCGGCTCCCCACCGTCGGCGACCGCCGTGGTGCTCTCCCGCTGCTCGTCGATCTCCGGATAGGCCGGTTGCTCGCTCGACGGCACGCGGTAGAGGTCGAACTCGTCGCCGTCCTCGACGCCGTCGAGATCGAACGGGATGATGTCCTCCTCGGCCGGCTCCGTCGGCGCGTGCGGGTCGAGCGGGCGGCAGAGCACGGTCTCGCGCGGCGTGACCGAGAGCCCCTTCGCCGACTCGTCGAGGCGCTCGAACAGGTCGGCCACGGTCTCGTCGCTGTAGACCGTCGCCGTCACCTGGCCGACTTGCACGGACAGGCGCTCGGGGTCACTCATCGGCGGCACCCCCGATCCACGTCTGCCGCGCGGAGAGCGCACGGCGCCCGGCCTCTGTCAGGCTGTAGGCGTTCGTCCGACCGTCGGCGTGGGCCTTCTCGACCAGCCCCTCGTCGACGAGATCGTCGAGGTTCGGGTAGATCTGGGCGTGGTTGACGTGGTCGCCGTAGTACTCCTCCAGCCGGCGCTTCACGTCCACGCCCTTCAGGTCGGACTCGTCGGCGAGCACCCAGAGCACGTCGCGCTGGAACGCCGAGAGGTCCGAGAGGCCCGTCACGTCGCTCATCGGCGCCCTCCGTCGACGCGGTGCTTCTCCCGGCAGTCGTCGCACAGGAGCACGTTCCAGCCGCGAACGTCGAAGTCGAGTTCCTCGGCCGGGACGAGCTGTAGCTCCCAGCCGTTCAGAGTCGTGAAGTTGCAGTTGTCGCACGTCGACGCTCCGTCGTCGCCGACCGGACCCGGCTGGTCCGTCGCGACGGCGGTGTCGCTACTGTTTTCCGAAATCGGTCCCTCACTGCCTGTGCGGGGTGTATCCCCCGCGATTGTGTTCACGGACATAGCTGGTCCGGGAAACACCTCGGGGTCGTGTGCCAGCACGGCCCCTCTGTCGCTAACCTACCAGAGTCATCACCAACCTGCTCGGTGTCTCCTCACTCCTCTCAAGCCACTCGTATTACGTAAAGGTAACGCTAGTTCTTTCTAAGCTCTATAGTACTCTAGAAGACTAGTGGTGCCCAATAGCAATTTTGCAGGCAAATAGGCCGGAGGGTGCCTTTACGCACTAGCAATGAGGAAGTCTGGATCCTGGATGACGATTTGGGACGATCGGATACTCGAATACATCGAGGAAGAGGGCTCAGCGTCGCCAAAACAACTAGAGGACAGCGGTTATTTCGACGTGACCAAACCCCATCTCTCACGTCGCCTCCGAAAACTAGCTGACAAAGGGTTCCTTCAGGACTTGGGGAACGGCGTCTACATCATGTCTGAGCGAGGAGAGGCGTATCTGAATGAGGAACTCGACGCTTCGGAGTTGGAGGAAAACGGGGACGGCGATTCACCGGCGACGGCATAGGAGGACCTAATGCGAAAATCAGGCAACTGGATGGAACTCATCGACGACAGGATTCTCGAGGCACTGAACAGCGAGTCGTGGTCGACACCACACTTCCTCTCGTTCGACATCGAGATCGCGGCCTCGGAGGAGCAGATCTTCGAGCGGTGTGAGGTACTCCGTCGTGCTGGCTTCGTCGAGCGAGAGTTTGATGACCACTACGAGATCACGAAGTGGGGCGCGCTGTATCTCGATGGTCAGGTAAGTGCGAAAGTGCGGCGCCCCGAGCCGGCGCCGAGGCCGCCGGAGGCGGTTAGACCCGGGTGGTACGCCGGGTTCGGGTAGCTACCCTACTTACGCCCGAAGACTGCGGACGAGGTCGAGCTTCTCGAGAAGCTCCTCTCGGACCTTCTCGGGCGAAGCATCGTCGTCGAGGCCGAGCGCATCGACAACCTTCTCCCACTCGTCCTCGGTCAGATCGAGGGTGCGCTCTGCCACGTCTGTCGTGCTGACACTCTCAGTACTCCCGTCGCTGGTGCTCCCGAGACCCTCAGTGGAGCCGAGACCATCCTCTCCCGACTCGAACTCGGTCTCCTCGGTGAGATCGGAGCCCGAATCGGTCGCGGACTCAGAGGTCTCCGACGCCTCAGCCTCGAACTCAACCTGCTCGGTGTCCTGATCGTCCGTGGTGTCCGTCTCCGGAGTCTCGGTATCTTCTGTCTCCGGCTCCTCAGAGGGCGTCTCCGTAACCTCCTCGGGCTCAGCCTCGAAGGTGTCGAGATCTTCGAGATCGACGTCCTTGCCCTGATCTAAGAGCGCGAACTCGAGATGCCAGTCGTAGAGCCTCTGCTTCCAGTCAGCGAGCCCGACCATCCGCTCCGCAGGATCTCGCGAAGCGTGCTCGATGGCCTGGTCTCGGAGATCCTCTGTAACGACCTCCGCCTCGCTCTCCGTGAGATCCTCGGGGACCTCACCCTCAGGGACCAGGTCGATCAGGGTCTCTTCCTCATCCTCAGTCTCGAAGTCGTACATGTCCCGAACCAGCCGGGTGAACTCCTCCCGATACGCGGGCTCGAGGTAATCCTCGAGGTCACCGGAGGAGTACTCGGGGAGAGCAGCGGTCGCATCGGCACGGTCACCAGTAACGATCGCTTCCGAAAGGGAGGAGTCGGGCTTGTGGGTGACACGCTCGCGGCCCTCGTAGTCGTAGGGGTCATCGAGCCCCGACGTGATCGAGTGCTCGCAGTCCCTGTCGTAGGGGCGAGTCATCGCCGTAGAGAGGTCGTCGTACGCACCCGCCGCCCGGTAGTAGGGCTCGACCATCCGGCGAACCCAGTCCAGAGCAGCCCTGGAGACACGGTTGTAGGGGTCGATGTCAGACTTCTGAGCGTCCCACGGGAGAATCCTGGCGTCCCCCTCAGTCTCGAACTCGATGATAATACGGAGACGCCGGTGCTGACCGGAGAAGTTCCCCAGGTCAGACCCGAAGCCCGCCCGCTCGTCGGTAACACCAGTCAGAACGCGGCGGTGCTGACAATAGATGTCCGCACCGGAATCCTCCGCACTCGCCTCGCGCATCAGACCGACGGTGATGTTCAGGTTGACAGCCGCATCGAACTCCTTGGAGTTGAGGTCGATGTTCTCGTAGCGACGGACGAACAGATCGTCCATCGGGGTGAACGACCACTCGATGGGCTCGGGAGGCTCAACCTCGGTCGTGTCGGTGAGCTCATCGTTCTCGTCGTACTCCTGAACGATGATCGACACGGACTCCATGTCTTCCATCTTGTCGTCCCGCAGGAAGTGCTCGTAGGTCTTGCCCAACTCCTCAACCAGATTCTCCCGGTACTTCCCCCACGGCGTGTTCAGATCCGAAATACGGATCTCGGTCACGCCCTCCTCAATGTCCTCGTACGTGACTTTATCTACCGTCCAGTCACTCTCGTCTTCTAACCAATCCTGGTCAATGGTGAAACCAAACCCAGTGTCAGCATACATATGCCGACTCTTGATCGTCGCTTGGTTCCCGAGGTTCACGATGGCCTTCTTGGCCCCGACCCCGTAAGCACCGATAGAGCCGGAAATCTCACCCTTATTCGACTGCCCCAGGGCGAAAAGGATGTGAAGATCGTCTTCCTCAACACCACCGGTATCGTCTCGAATAACTATCTCGTCGTTATCTCTGGCACCCCCCTCATGGTACTCAATCTCAATGGTGGCCGGGTCCAGACCATCGAGATTACGGCGCCAGTTATCGAGGGCGTTGTCGATCAACTCTTTGAACGCCGAGACGGGCGTAACGTCGGACTTCACCGCCTGATACGCTTCCTTCGACGGCTTAAGGTCGTACTTATTCTCGCTCATCACATCCCCTAGTTGGATAGGTAGGTAAAAAAGTCTTTCTGAAGAATATTGATAGCCGCCATATGACGGCTCGCGCAAAGAATGTATACTATCGCGAAATAAGCGATCCCACTATTGAGCAAGATAGTTCATGCTGATCGGCAGAATAAGCACTACTTCTATTTCGCTTAGTGGGTGTCCGAGAGCAGATAGAACAGATCGATAAAGGCGGCTATTCGTCGTTTCCAAACCCACAGGATAGACCAAAATTGTAGCAAAGATAATGGTTCTGAGATTAATAAAAAGGTTTATTATCCTCCAAATCCAATAATCGGATATGAACGACTCTGAAACTGCGTTGGCTGTTCGGATGACGGAGAAGGCTCTGCATCGAGACGTGACAGGCAAGCGCCACATGCCTGTCGAGGGTATCGTTTGTGTTGTGGCAGTTCACAACCGAGGGCAGGCTAAGGAGGTCCTCGAAGAGATGGTGCGGAATCACACCGCTGGTTGGGCTCGGATGAAGCCCGAGACATATCACATCAGTGACGAAGATGCAGCGGTCGAGTTTCTGGAAGAGAATGGAGGGAATATTCCTTTCCGATATAATCACGATGTGAAATAGAGGGGTTAGAGAATAAGCTCTCTATATCAACTCTGTCGTGACAGGGAGGTGTATATACGGGAGCTCACCCACCAAGGTTGTTGTGTAGATACAACACCTATATGTAGCTGGCTGCGATAGATGCAGGTGATGATGGCAGAGAACGCTAACGAAGAGCAAGAGGACGTTCTTGTTGAGACGGACCACTATGCGGAGGAGTCGCCACTTGCGTACCTGTTTGGAGACACGGCCCGGGTGAAGATTATCAGCACGTTTGTTTCAGAGAGGGGGAGGGATATTAGTATCTCAGAGATTGCTCGCCTTTCGGGAGTTTCGCGAAGCACGGTGTACAACCACATTGATTCGCTTCAGAGGCTTGGCGTGATCAAGCATACGCGAGATGTCAGTGATGGGCATAGCTCGCTATATCAGTTGAACGAAGATAGCGAGATCGCAGACTTGTGCTACAAGCTTGACGGGATTACTCTTCAGAAACTGATTGAAGAGAATCACTTAGACTGAGAGGCAACCACTTCACTTACAACGGCCGGCGCATCTGGATAGTATAATGACTGAGGAGCCGGCCGTCCTCGACCTGATGGATTCTGAGTCCGCCTACGCCGAGGAGCTCGGAGCGGTCTATCAGGGCGATAGCCGAGAACGTCTGAAGGAGCTACCTGACGACTGTATCGATCTCGTAGTCACGTCTCCTCCTTTCGCGCTACAGCACAAGAAGGAGTACGGCAACGAGGATCAGGAGGGGTACAACGACTGGTTCATGGAGTTCGCGGAGGAGGTCTACCGCGTTCTCGCGCCCCACGGGAGCTTCGTCATCGAGATTGGCGGCGCCTTCCAGAAGGGCTGGCCCAAGCGCTCGACCTACCAGTTCAAACTGATCACGCGCCTCGTCGAGGAGGGCAACTTCGACCTCGCGCAGGACTTCTACTGGTACAACCCGGCGAAACTCCCGAACCCGATCGAGTGGGTGAACGTCCGGAAGATCCGCGTCACCGACGCCGTCACGCACATCTGGTGGCTCTCGAAGGACGCGAACAAGGACTCCGCCGTCGAGGAGGGCGAACAGCCCAGTCCCGAAGCGAACAATCAGCGCGTCCTCCAGGAGTACAGCGACAGTCAGAAAGACCTGATCGAGACCGGCGACTACAACGACGGGAAGCGGAGTTCCGGGTGGGACATTGACGCCGAGTCCTTCGCGAACGAGAACGAGGGCTCGATCCCGGACAACCTGATCGAGGGCTTCTCCGCCGGGAACGTGCTCGAAAAGCTCGACGAGATCTCCGCCGAGGAGTTCATCGGGATGGTCGCGGGCGAGGACCCAGAGGATCTATCTGCCGGCGACCTACTCCGGATTCTCGGTATGGGTGGACCGACCGCTGACAACCTCGTTGAGGCGTCGAACACCGCCAGTAACACCCACTACCTGAAGATGTGCCGCGAATTTGGCTTCGACGCCCACCCCGCGCGCTTCCCGCGTCAGATCCCGGAGTTCTTCATCGACTTCCTGACGCCGAACCCCCCCTACGACGACTGGGACCGAGGTGAGCTCGACCGGCCGGTCGTGCTCGACATCTTCGCCGGCAGCAACCTGACCGGGCAGATCGCCCAGCAGAAGGGCCGCTACTGGCTCGGCTTCGAGAAGGAGAAGAAGTACATCGAGACCTCGCGGTTCCGCTTCATGGCCGAGGAGGAGATCCGCCAGTCCCTCGACGATGAACAGAGCGACATCGGCGAGTTCGCCGAGATCGGCGACGACTAACTGAACTCGTCAAGCGACTCTTGCGAGTCGTCGCCGTCCTCGATCTGGTCGGCGTACTTTTCCAGCGCTTCTTCCTCGCGATCGGTCATCTCTTCGTCTTCGTCCTCGTCGACCAAGTCCTCACGGCCGAGCCGCTTCAGGTTCTTCACCCGGCGGGATTCTCCCCGGAGAGTCGTCAGGAGGTGATCCTCGTTCCCGTCGAACTCGTCCAGGTCGTCACCCCTGATGAACAGAATGGCGATGTTCTCGTGCTGCATCACACGGTTCGCGTACTGCTCTGCCTTCGAGGAGACGCCCCCTCTGGCGACCATCAGAATAGTGTTCGTCTGGAGGGTCCGTGAGAGGCCGACCTCGCGAGCGATATGTTTCGCCTCGAGCTGATCCTTCGTGTTCTTACACTGGATCTGGAAGCGGTTGAACGTCACACCAACGTCGTCCATGACCACGTCGACCTCCGATCCTGCTGTCTCTCGACCGCGAACCCGCCAGCCTGCGAAGTCGAGCCCGAGAAGCCGACCGATTTTCACAGTCAGCGTTTCGAGGGCAACACCGCGCTCGTAAGTTGAGTCGGCGTCCATCTGCTCTTGGATCTCGTCGAACGAGAGTCGGAGAACCGCCCTGGGGATGCCGGTACGCTCTGCCAAGTCTTCTAAGACGGGACGCAGAACCTCGGCGTCGAACTTCTCCGTCGTCGTGACGAGGTTCGGCTTCCCGGAGACGTGTTCCCACTCGATATACCCCGCTTCCTGTAGGGGGTTGAGTATCCGCTTACTGATGCCAGACTGCCGAATATCGACGCCGTAGGCCTCCTCCGCGATAGCCTTCGGAACCCTGTTCTTAATCGGACCGTCGGGGTCGATGAGCGCCAGAGCCCGAAGAAACGCCTGCTGTTCGTCCTCCAGTTCGTCCAGTTCGAGAATATCTTCCGAATCGACGCCGATCAGCTCCTCGATCCTACTACGGTCGATGTCGTAGTGGTGGGTTCCTGAATTCACCACACCGGCCTTCGACATCCACGCCCGCATCTGGGACCAGTGGTTAGAGGATTCGTTGATGTGGAAGTCGTACTGTTCTCGGAACTCCTCTTTCACGTTCTCGTTGACTGTTCGCCGGCCCTGAGCCTGAAGATCCTCGACGATCTCGATTCCCTTCAGCCCGTGCTCGTTCTGGAGGATATGCTTCGCGAACCGATCGTACATCGCCTCAAGATCGTCCCGAAGCTCGTAGAGCTCCTCACCGATCTCGGTGAATCGGAAGTCTTCGTCGACGATATCGTATCCCGCTGGCCCGAGCCCGAGTCGAACGTTCTTCGCGCGGTCGGGTGTCGAGAAGAACTGCTCCCGCATCTCTTGGTCGAACGCTTCGGGATCCCATTCGTGCTCTTTCGCTAGTTCGAGAACGGCCCGTAGCTCGTCTTCGCCGTCCTCGACTTCGATCTGGTTCGGAGAGAAAGCGTCTCCGAAAGGAAGGTCGGTATCCTTTCGGACCATTCGTTAGACCCAGAGCTGTTGGGTCTAAGTATAGTTCTTACGTATAGTCTAAACAGAAAATCGGATAGCGGAGAGGTTAGAGCCACTCTACCTTCCCACGCTCCCTCGCCTGCGCCTTCTCCGTCGCTTCGCCGCGGTAGTGGTTCAGGAACGTATCGAGATCGTTCCACCCGCCCCAACGCAGCGCCACAGTCTCGTCCACGTCGGCGTTCGCGAGCTGCCCCGCCCACGTCCGCCGCAGGTCGTGAAACGTCAGGTGCTCCCAGCGATCCTCGCCGGTTGCCGAGGCCAGCTCCTCGCGAGCGCCCTCGACCCAGTTCCGGACCGAGCGTGTCGATCGATCAACTAGGACCTCGTCGTCGTCGACGCCGCCGAAGCTCGCCGCGGCGTCCACAGTATCCGCCAGCGAGTCGGGAATCGGCGCCTCGCGGTACTTCTCGCCCTTTCCCTCCGGCACGACCAGCATCTGTCCGGCCTCCCCGCCGTCGACGACGTGCTCGGGCCGAACTTCGACGACCTCGTGAGACCGGAGCCCCACTTCGGCGCCGAGCCGGAACGCGACCTTCCGTAGCGGGTCGTCGGCGACGCCGAGTAGCTGCTCGACCTCGGACCGACTGAGCCACACCCGCCGACCGTCCTTGTCGTCGTACTCCTCGGTCATCATGGCTACCTTCCTCCTTGCCCGCTTCCCGGAAGGTTTCCTCGGTCGATCGCCGCCGATCGGGGGTGAATCGGCGCCGATTCAGGGGGTGATCGGGTCATCAGTTTCCGACTCTCCCCCGATTCTCGGAAGCGGCCGTCGACGGCGCCCGAGCGCACAGGGGGCACTCGTCGTCGGTGTTGATGTACTCGATCTCGTGGAGCGGGCAAAAGTCCATCAGTCCCATCCCTCGAAGTTCTCCGCCTCCCGAATCCGGAACTCGTCGGCCTCGGCATCGTAGCCAAGCTCGAGGCTGTCGCCTTTCTCCATGCCGAGGCGTTCGACCATCTGCTTGGGGAGTGAGACGGTGAAGGTACCGTCGTTGGTGCCGAGGGTCCGCTGACCGAGCGGGACCACGTCGGAGTCGCTACCAGTCTTCGCTTCAGCCGCCGTCCGGCTGGGCCGAGATTTCGTCGCCACGATTCTTCTTTGCGAGTAGATCGGTAAAATACCTACGCGAGTATCAACGTCTGTATCAGGTTCCCTCATCGCCGAATAGCTCGCTCCCCGACAGCCGACCGCATGGCAACAACGGTACACCGCAAGCACCAGGGCGAACAACGAACCTTCCTCGTCGTTCCAGCCACCGACGCGACCGGCCGGGAAGTCGGCAGCCACGTCTTCCAGGTCACCGACGACGGGCCGGAGTACGTCGGCGAGGGTGACGCCGTCGGCGACTGGGAGCCAGACGAGGAGCTGACGAACGACGACGCACCACAGTCGGCGCTCAACGCCGCCCGCGAGGCCGACGATGTCTGACGACGGCTACGCGGGCTCGCGGAAGGTCCTCGAACGTGGCGGGAGCCTCACCGTGGGCATCCCGAAGGCCATCGTCGACCGCTACGGGATCGAGAAGGGCGACGACGTGTTCTGGAGCGACCAGAAGGACGCCGACCGGCCAACGTTCATCCCGCCCGGGCAGGGTGGGCCGGAGGTGGCCTGATGCACACCCACGAGAGCGGCGACGTGCTCGCCCTTCAAGCCGAGACCGAAGTCGAGCACCAAGCGCTGGTCCGCCTGTGCAGCATCCTCTCGACGCCCGACCTCCGCTACCCCGCGCCGGAGTGGAAGCTCCCAGCGTGGGACGGACTCGACGAGACGAGCCACCGAGACGCACTCCTACTTCCGGACGGAGGTGCTCGGTGAGCTTCGAGATCGAGTTCGGGACGAAGGGCGGCGCCGACGCCGCCCGCGACGAACACGGGGAGTACGTCTGCCCCGTCGACGACGATCGCCGGCTCAAGACCGTCGCGTTCGTCGACGACACCCCCGACCACGTTCGCGATCAGCTCGAGGCCGGCGCCCAGACCGGCCGCGCCGAGCGTGAGGAAGGGGCTGGGCAGGCAGAACTCACCGACGGCGAGAAGAACCGCGTCGGCCCGTTCGTCGAGGAGAACAACTACCTGAAGGCTGCGTCAGTGAAAGCACTTCTCCGCGATAACGGGGTGAGCGACTGGGAAGCGTGGTACGGTCCGGAACTCACCGTCGACGAGCACCGGAACTCCGTGCTCCCAAAGGCCCAGCAGGCTGGCGGCGGCGACCGGATCGAGAACGAAGGCCCCGATCGCGACGCCGCGGCCCGCGCCGAGAAGGCCGCCGGCGAGCAGTGCGACCACGCTCGGGATCACTGCGAACACGGCGATCCTGAGGCCTGTGAGTTCCTCCGCGAGAGCTGTGGGATGGACGACGACGAAGTCTCCGCGCTGCTCTCGGACGAACCTCGTGCTGCCGAGGAGGAAATCTCCGGGGAAGCCTTGGGCGCCCTCGGCCGGGCGTGGCAGGGGTACAAGGCCGGCGTCAGCCGCCTCGATCAGGAACTCTCCGACGCCGTCGACGCGAAGGCCAACGCCGAGCAGGCCGCAGCGGCGATCAACGCGATCCGGGCTAACCACGGACAGGAACCGATGGAGTTCGAGCGCCTCGAAGAACTCAGCGACGAGCTCCAAGCGACTGGCCGTGACGCACACGACGCCAAGGGCCACGTTGAGGAGGCCGACGCATGAGCGAGTACGAGTGCCCGGTCGACTGGTGCGAACACACCGGCAACCTCGACTCGGTGAGGGGCCACATCAACGGGTCGACCGACCCCGATCACGACTGGTCGGAGTTGAAAGACCAGATCGAGGCCCAGAACGACCAGCCCGAAGGGGACCCATCGGGGGGAGACGAATCAGGGGACGGCGCTGTTTCCGACCCTTCCGACGACGACCAGCCAGCAGAGGGGAAAGAGACCAGCGACGAAGGGGGGTCTGAAGGCCCCTCTGAAGGGGGTACGATGGCAACCGACGCCGAGTACGAGAACCAGACCAACGACGACCAGCAAGAACCGACAGACGAGAAGGAGACGGGGACCAGCGACGAGGGGGGGTCAGAGGGGGGTTCGAACCCCTCTGCAGGGACTGGTGCAGCGGCAGCAGGGGGCGCGACCGCCCTCATCGCCGGCCAGTCGATGTGGGTCGTGGTCGGTATCGCTGCCCTCGCGCTGCTGGTCGTGCTGCTCGTCACCAGCGACGATGGAGAACCGACAGCAGAGAACGCGATGGGGACCAGCGACGAAGGGGGTAGCGAAGACCCCTCCGAGGGGGCCTCGGAGGGTGGTAGCGACGGCGAGACTGGAGGCCTGATCGACTGATGCCCGACGACCAACCCAAACCGGACGACGAGAGCGAGGTAGAGACCAGCCAAGAGGGGGCCTCCGAAGGGGGTGAAGAGGGTGGTAGCGACCAGCCCGACATCGCCCCCGACGAACAGGCCAGCATCCCCGAGGGGCTCGACGATATCGACCCCGAGGAAGCCGAGGAGGCAGCCGGCGTCGACGAGGAAGACGTCGAGGACGAACAGGCAGGTGCCGATAGCGACATCGCCGACCCCGGCGCTTCCGGTGGAGAGGCTACCGAAGCCAGCCCGCTGAAAGCCGGGAACCTCTACGTTTCGGTCGTCCAGTCGGTCACGAACGCGCAGATCGAGAAGTTCGGTGACGAGGACGCCGAAGAGCTGGGGGACGACCACTTCGAGCAGTACGACCTCGCCCACCACTTCAACGAGACGATGGACTACATGGGGGTGGGCTCGGACATGGAGCCCCACGAGGCTCTCCTGATGGCCACCGTGCTCTCGGTCGGCGACGGCCTGGTGAGCGAGACCGACGTGCTCGACAAGCAAGTGAGCCGCCTGATGGACAAAGCGATGAACGGCGACGGCGCCGAGAACGGAGGTGTCGCGGCGTGATGGGCGGCATGAAGCAGCGCATGATGAACCAACTGCTCGACTCCGGGATGACCGAGAACCTCACCTCGGTCCTCGCCCGCGCCGAGCACGAGCTCCTCACGACTGCCAAGCGCATGGAGGAAGCCCACGGCACCGAGACGCTGGGCGATCTCCCCACCGTCGAGGAGCGACAGGCCGCGCTGAAGCGGCTGATCGAGGCGCTCGTCACCGACTCGGTGGACGAGGTCTGGATCGAACAGGTCGCGCCGGCGCTGCTCGACGACCCCGAGAAGGCCGAGTCCTACCTCGCGATGGACGACGACGAGTGGGCCGACCAGATCGAGCGCTGGGCCGAGTTCTATCGCGAGAACGGCGCCGAGGGGAACGACCGCGTCCTCGCCGAGCACCACGTCAAGCGCACCTTCGGCGTCGATCTCGAGACCTTCGAAGATCGCGTGGTCAACTGGGAGCGCGGAGAGGAAGCCGAGCGCATCTTCGCCGGGAACTTCCGCGCCGTTCGGCGCTCGATGGAGGAAGTGACTGAGGAGGCCGAAGCGTGACCCGGCGCCTGCTCGCGGCGATGTCCGGGTGGGGGAAGTCCTGGTACGCGCAACTCCTCTTCGAGACTAACCTTCCCAAGTTCGATCTCGTCGCGATCTTCGACTACAAGGACGAGTACCGCGGACTGGTCAAGGCCGGGCTCGCGAACCACTACATCGTCGGTGAACGCGAGAAGGCGTGGTCCGTCGACGACTGGGAGACGTTCTTCGAGTCGAACCCGAAGGTTGTGCTCGCCCGGCACCGACTCAAACCCGAGGAGTGGCAGGAAGTAACCGCCAGCGCCGTCCAAGCCCTCCGGAACCTCGCCGGACCGTCCCGATCGGCGCTCGCCGGCGTCGACGAGGCCCACTTCGTCGCCCCGCAGTCCGGCAAGATCCCCGACGCGATCGAGGGGCTCGCGACGACCGGCCGCGGTGAGGGCGCGTCAAGCATGTGGATCACCCAGCGCCTCGCAAAACTCGACGAGACAGTCGGCTCGCAGTGCGACGAGCGGATCGTCGGCGGCTTCTCGGGCGATCGAGACCGCGGAAAAATCGATCCGGAGTACCCCGAGGACGTACACAACCCGCAGGCTCGGAGCATCGCCCGACTCCCGGAGGAACTCCGTGTCGACGGCGAGAACCTCCCACTCCGGCGCTTCGAGGAGAACGGCTCGACGATCGGCTCTGAGTGGGTCTACTCGAACAACAAGGGCGAGATGGAACGCCGCGACACTCGCGATCTGAGCATGGAGACCACCCACTACGGCCCCGAAGGCCACCCCATTCACGACCCGAACTAATGCCACGTACCCAAGCGACCCTCCAAGGAGCGGACTCTGAACGCTTCCAAGATACCCGCGAGCGCGTCTGTGAACTCCGTGGCGGCGCCGAACCCTCAAACGCCGAACTCATCCGTATGATGATGGATCAGTTCGATCCGGCCGACGCAGTTATGACACCGGATGGCGTTGGAGGTTCAAGTGAATCCTGTAGTAGTAGGTTGTGATGCAATCCCGTTCCGCAAATAGAGGGAATGGGGCGTAGTACAGATTTTATATCTTCTTAATAGCTTCTGAGAATGTATGGTCGCTAATATGGTGAGAGGTCTGTCGGCTTCTGTCAGACCTCATTTGATCTAAGTCGGTGAACGTCACACGTTGTCTCTTTCCGGACGCCTCAACAGTCGGGATGTAGAATGATCTCTCTTCGGCCTCAGAATATCCTGCTAAGAGATCCACATACTCTTCCTCGTAGTGATCGGCACTAGCTTGGATGTAATACCTGTTGCCTCCCTCGTTTTTCGCAGTCTTAACTTGGATTCTATACAGAGATCCATCTTTGTCAACGATTAGATCGTATTGGTGATCATGACCAAAAGGAAAAGAAACACCGTACCCTTGCGCCATCAGTTCTGAGGCAACAGCCAATTCTGATTTCTCACCTTGCCGTGAGCCTTCACCAGGAGTCATAGATCCATTACTTGATTGGGGCACAATAAATCCAGAGGACAAACCGAATCAACAGGGTCGGCCCGGAACTATACATAGCTCTACTGCTGAACCGCTGCACGCCACAGCACACCTGCAGCAGTCTTTCGTGGCCAGTTCAAGGGTTTCACCCTCCGAGTTAGGAGCGCATGGCAGAGATGGCTGATGCGTTCGAACAGGTGATCGAATTCGACATGTGGGAGCGAGTGCTGGCGATCCTCGCCGGCTTCTTCGCTCCGACTGTCCTGCAAAACCTCCTCGGTGGGGTCGTCCCCGATGCTACCGACCAGCGCGAGGTCTACGGGCTTGCCGTCGTCGCCGGCGGCCAGCTCGCGCCAAAGTACAGCACCGAACTAAGCCTCGGCGGTGGCGTCTACACCGCCGACGCGGCCGCTGAACGGTTCGGCGTCAAGGGCACCATCGTCAACGCGGGGGCCTAACGGATGTCTGAAACCCTCTCCAACCTCGGCACGCCGAAGGTCGATGCGACCGAGAAGACCAACGTCCCGGGGCAGATGACGAACATCCTCGAGTTCCAGCCCATCGACGGGATGGTGCTCACGCTGTCGAACCGCGGCGGCGGCATCCCCTTCCAGATGGACCTCCGGGACGCCAACGACGACCCCCTCCCGCTGGACACCGACCTCGAGATCGTCTACGACGCGCCGCACCTCCAGCGCCCCCAGACGGTCTCGGAGTCGCTCGCGAACATCGGGACGTACAACCGGCTGAGTATCGCCGAACAGCAGAACGAGGACTACGTCGAGCAGACCCGCATCTCGCTCAACGGGCGGGAGCTGGTCGTCCGGGACATCGACATCGCCGCCGTCGCGATCGAGTCCAGCGAGCAGATCGACTGGTCCAACTCGCGCATCTACGTCGACAAGGACAACGTCACCACCCGACAGGAGGCCTGAACATGGTTTCCGACCGCATCCTGAACGAGCTCCGGAACGCCGACACCTACAGCGACCAGTTCACGCGGGCGGACTTCGACCTCTCGGCGGGCGTTGCCGGGTCGAACGAACTCGTCGCCGAGACCCAGCTACTCCGCCCCCACGCGCTCGAGGATGGCGTCCCGATCGACGTGGCCATCATGGCCTACGAGGAGTTCACGGCCGACGCTACCGCGGGCAACAGCGAGACGCTGACCCTCTCACATGACCCAGTCGACTCCACCGCGACCCCCGATCCGGTCGTCGTCTACGAGAACGACTCCCGGCTTCCGATCGACTCGCGGGACTTCGAGAACGACACGGTCACCGTCACGCCCGCGAACGCCGACAGCACGCTCGGCGTGTTCTACGCTTCGGGCGAACAGGCGCAGGTGGCTGTTCAGAAGACCGCGCCTGGTTCGCAGGCACAGGAGACGCTCTACTCGGGCGATATCGGGCTGATCCATATGCGCGACACGGCGCGCGAGCCGATCACGCTCAACTTCAGCGGCTCGCCGCTCCAGCCGGTGATCCCGACCGACTGGCGCCTCCAGGTGTACGTCGACGCGCCGTACACGGCGAGGTTCGCGAAGGACGTGGGCGGCGACGGGACCGACGAGCAGGCCACCAACTCCCTGCTCGGGTTCGCGTACCGCGCCACGAAGGAGGACATCGAGGGGCTGAAAACGGCCGTCGCGCAGGACTCCGCGGGGCGATAGATGGCCGGGCTCATCGCCGAACAGGACGGCGGCGAGAGCGCATCCACCACAGGGGGTGACCAAGCGTTCTCGACCACCGACGCTGGGGGCGGCCCGTCCGGAGAGTCTCATCTCGACTCGTTCATCGCCAGCTCGGGCTGGTCCCGCGAGGATCTGATGCTCGTGCTGATGCTGCTCCAGACCACGCTGCTGATCGCGTGGTACGTGGAGGTGCGCGATGCCTGAGGTCGAGGACGCCGAGGTCACGGAGATGACCGACGACGAGCTCGAAGAGGCCGTCAAGGAGGCCGTCGACACGGACACCGAGACCGCCGACGAGGAGGTGATGGGCTTTGCCCCGCGTGATTCCTGAACCGGACCCCGACGACACGCCGTTCCTCAGCCCGTACACGGTCACCGTACCGCCGGGTAAGAAGGCGACCGTCGAGTTCACGCCCGAGGAGTCGAGTTCGGTGTTCCACCTCGCCGCAGTCGCGATCTCAAAGGAGGCCCAGACCACCTACGAACTCCGCGACGACGACACTCCAATGTACGGGCCGGCAGCGATCCCGCCCACCGACATCGACGACTCGTCGGTGACGTGGGTGCCCTGCCAGCGCTTCAGGAGCAGCCTCACAGTAATCATCAAGAACGTATCCGACGCCCAGCGGACCTACAGCATCCTGCCGATGGGCTACGAGACCACGGAGGGCACCTGATGGGACTCATCACTCGCGGGAAGATCGAGAAGCTTCGCGGCGTCGTCGATCGCGCCGGGGACTTCAGACCGGCCGCGAACGCAGACCTACAGGCCAAGATCCGGGACTTCCTTGGAAATCGGGATGGGCTGACGCAGTTCGTCTACTCGACGAGCGGAACCACCGCGGAGGCACTCGACTCCAAGAGCGTTCCCGGCGGTGTGGAGGTGCTGGTCGAGTACGATCAGGGCAACAGCGGCACAGTCTACGTCGGCGATTCTGACACGCAAGCGATCGCGCTCACCGCCGCTGGGCAGGGCCGCGGCTTCCGCGTCACCGACACCAGCGACATCTACGTCCGGACGCCGAACACCGGCGACGGTGTGATCGTATCGTTCGTCGGAGGTGGTGCCTGATGGTGAGCATCTACGGTGGCTCCGGCGGCGGCGGGTTCGACTACGTGCAGGACCCGCAACCCCAAGACCCGCAGGAGGGCGAGGAGTGGTACGACACCGGGAGCGACAGCGCGTTTGTCTACGACGGCAGCGCGTGGGTCGAGCAGACGATTACGGACCACTCGAAGCTGTCCGGGATCAGTTCGAGTGACCATCATTCCCGGTACACGGATGCCGAAGCGGCTGCTGCCGCCCCAGTCGCGGGGATTCGGGGCGGGTTCGACAGTACGAACGTGAGCGGAGACGGTGACACGGCGACCCTCTCAATCGGAAACGCAGTTCCGTGGCGTCTCTACATCTTCGTGAATTCCGGGGGGTCGTATAATGGTGAGACGAGAACAACCGCGACCCTCTACTATGAAAACGGGGGGTCAAACAGCTACTATGTGAATATCCTCGGCGGGCAAATGGGCTCCTCCTCAAACACGTACACAGCTCCAATGTGGGGGGAGTTCGAGCAGGGGAAGCGAATCGACCGAATCGAGTGCAGTTTCACACAGGACCCGAGCGACAGCGATGCGTACGGGTCTGTTGAGTTCCACTATCTCGAGTGGTTCTAACATGATCGAGACCTTCCCCGCCGATCGGGTTCCGGACGGCGCCGTGTTCGGCCCGCACCACGCCTATCTCGGGCTGCTGCTGGCGCTGCTGGCGGTCGCACTCGTGTGGGATGACGCGACGGGTGCGGAGCCGTGGGTGGGCGCTGCGGCGCTGCTGGCGGCGTCGTTTGCGTTCGCGACCATCTGGAAGTTCTACCCACAGACCGGCGCAGCCCTCGCACTCGCCGGCATCGTGATCGCGCTGGCGTCGACGCTGCTCCCGTTCTGGAGTAGCTACCCGTGGCTCGGCCCGCGGGGCGTGCTGCTGGTCGGCGCGATCGTCGCGCTCGACGACGTTGCCGAGCACGCCTTCGGCGTCCCCACGCCGCTGGACTGGCTCTGGACCCATCACCTCGTTCAACACATCCACTAACACCATGATCGACGACACCACCAACGACGACGCACAGGCAGAGAACCGACTCGCGGAGGGGAGCTAATGGCGCTGATCGACGCCGGCGGCAGCTCCGAACCCCTCGTCGACGCCGGCGGGGGGAGTAGCACAACCTCCGACAGCGACGACAGCGGCTCGAGCTCGGACAGCTACGAGTTCGATCAGGACGAGCACGAGCAGACGCTCGCACAGGGTGACCTCATCAACGACGCGCGAGCGAACGTCGCCGGGCACGACCAGGACATCGAGGTCGACGGTGCGGGAGAAGACGCGGACGGCGTGGAGGTGACCGACCAGAACGGCGGACTCAGCGACGGCGGGACGACCGTCATCGACCCGGACACGTCGGAGGACTCGACGGGTGACCGCGTCGGACTCGTCGGCGGCTCGGAGGACACCGACAACGACGGCGAGGAAGAGGAGACTACCACCGTGGTCCAAGAGGACGGGAGCAGCACAACGGTCACCAACGCTCCGGAGGACTCCGCGAACGACAGTCCGAACAACACGCCCGCAGGGAGTGACAACTCGGGCGACGCCGAGGGGATCGGCCGGGCCGGGAAGGCCGGCGCGGCCCTCCTGATCGGTGCGCTGGTCATGGGGGGACGCTAATGGGTTCGCTCCCGACGACGAAGGGCGGGAACGTCGTGCTGAAGGAGCTGGCCCTCCCCGACAGCGTCGAGCCCGGGGAGATGGCCGAGGCTCAGATCCGCGTGAAGAACCGCGCGATCGTGATAAACCCGCTCGACGGAGATCGCTGCAACAACCCAGTGGCGGGCTACAAGATGCGCGCCGGTCTCACACTTCCCTCGGGCGAAACCGTCTACACGAACGAGAAGTGCGTCGCCGGCGACTTCTCGAACCACACCTGGGCGAAGACGTTCGAGGTACCGGACGACGGCGGCGACTACACGGTTGAGGCATGGGTCGAGATGACCGGCTCAGGAAAGACGACCGACACGCTGGAACAGAGCCTGAGCATCACCTCGACGCCGCCCGAAACGCCGGACGACGGAGGAAGTGACGACAACGACGGTGGCAACGGGCTACCGTGGTTGCCGTCGGGCGGATCGACGCCCGACCCGTCGGACCCGCTGAACATCGGCGGGCAGATGGACAAGCTGCTACTCGTGGTCGGCCTGATCGCGGTGGCGTGGGCCGCGGACTCGGGGGCGGAGGTGATCTCGTGATTGAGGCCATCCTTCAGTACGTGATCGCGCTCTCGTCGGCGCTGACGGCCACAGGAGTCGCGTACATCGCCCGAGAGGCTCATGAGGCCCGCCAGACGATCTACGACAACGAGGAGCGGAGCCAAGTCAACCGACGAGTGCTCCGCCGCGAGGGAATCTACCGACCGCCGAAAGTGCCGAACGGGGGGAGAGATGAGTGAGCTCGCGGCGGTCGGCGAGGCGCTGGCAGCGTCGACGCCGTACATGGTGATGTTCGCGATCGGCGTCGTGACGGGCTCGCTCGTGCCGGCCTACTACGCCCAAGAGCGCCTCCGAGGCTTCGGTCGGGCGATGATGGGCCGGCTGCCCTACCAGCCGCCGCCCGGCCTTGATCGAGAGCAGGCCATGCGCGCGGCCGTCGAGGCGGCCGACGCCGACGACGTGAAAGAAGAGTAGTGGCTCAGTTGTAGCCTTCAGCAGCTACCAAATTTTACTGCGTATCAGTAAGTACAGGGGGGTATACGTAACGTTCCTTATCACTCCGCTGATTTAGAAGGCTGATTTTGAGTGTCGATTGTCACTGGATGTGTGTCTCCTCCCATGAATCTGTATCCAAGCGCGATGAGGAGCCCAGAGACTGCGGCAACCGGGATAAAAGACGGTACTGCGGACGGATCGAAGGGAACCACCGGGGCATTGCCGAACCCGTGGACGAAACCCGCATACCACACGTTCTGCGTCAGATAGTAGATGATACCATAGGTGATTCCCGGAATCAGGTTCGCCAGGATAATCCATGGAATCGCCGTCGGAGAGGCCCCCTCCAGTAGTAGCCCGACGGGAATATGTGCGACGCCGAATAAGACGGCTCCACCGAGGATTCCGATTGCGACGGATAACCTATGCGAGCGAGAACTCGCAAGACCAGTACACTTGTTCTGCACGTATCCCCGAAAGACGAACTCCTCGGTGAGCCCGTTCGAGACGGTGAGTGTGAGCAGAAACCAGATCGGCACCCAGTACCACGGCATATCGAAGGCAAATCCCAGTTGTGCGGTCGCTCCCGTGACGACAAGATACCCCACTCCGATGATGCTCATCCATCCCCAGAGGACGCAGAACGCGATGACGGCAGGGAAAAATGTCGATCTACTGAGGCCGACAGCAGACGCTGAAACGCCCTCGTACCGGAGTACGCCCCACGTGCCAACAACGAGAACCAGCATAAACGGCAGGCTTAGCAGGGCCGACAGATGATTCGGATATTCCGACGGTTCAGGACCCAGAGTCGCCGTGTGAGCGGTTGCCGAGGCAACCGCGACAATGCTCACGAATGCAACGACGGCAACGAGCGGGACCAAACTGAGGATGAAACGGAGGTGGCGCGATGACGACCTCATGCATCTCTGGTCTTGACAGTATGGTATCAAAAACATTCGGAGAGGGGATGAAGAGCGGTTGGCTTCTACGACCACCGGCGGGGACCTGCTGGTCACTTCGGAACCCACTACTGGCTTGATACATTCGCACACCTATCGAACGGCTGTTTCACCGCAATTGTGTCCAAAATAGGTTTCAATAGAGTCGATAGCCACCTACACCCAGACTTCGCCTTTGTCCGGGTGATCGGCGGCTGCGAGGTGGTGCTGGTGTTCTTCGATCGTTTCCTCCGTGTTGCCGCACGCGAGGCATTTCATCGTCGTTCGTCCCATCACCGTACCTCCAGCATGGGGCGGTTGATCGGGTCGCCACAGCGCCGGACGTAGCCTCGATCTCGGAGCGGCTTCAGCGCGCGCCGGGAGACGCTGCTCTTCGGGATGTTCGTCTGGGCGGCGATCAGACTCTTCGCTTCGTCGACCGGGAGCGGCGCGTCCCCAGCAGCCCGTTGGAGCACGCTGTAGGCCGATGCAAGCGTTTCGTCGTCACCCGGCGGAGTGAGACCCCCGTCGGCGGCCGGATGCTTGGCCTGCTGTCGCATGTAGGCCCGCAGGTCCTCGCTGCGGTTCGTGTCGTCGTCGAGCGACTCCTCGTACGCCTCGACTACGTTCTCGGGCACGCGGACCGTGACGCGCTTGGTGTCGGTCTCGTCGGACTCCATCCGTCCCATCAGGCCACCTCCGTATGACGCGGTGCGGTTTCGCATGACGCGCCGAAATCACCAGATGGGGTGAGGTTCCGGGGGTTGCAGTGCAGTATGTATGACACCCCTCCCCCTGTCTCTGCGAGACTCACGCGGGCGCCCGCGATTGCCGCGTGCGTGCGAGGCCGCCGGCGCTGGCGTCGGTGACCGGGGCGGCCGCGAGGGACCGCGTTCATCGGCGGCCCCCCGTGGCGTCGGTGCGCTGCGCTTGATCGACGAAGCCACCGTCGGCGACGGCTCGCTCATCGGTGCTGTGGGCGTCGAGGTCGACGCGAGGGATCATGACGGAATCGCCCTCGACATCCTCGACGCCGGCGAATGCGGCTTTCCTGACCGTGCAAAGATGGGCACACGGCCCGTCGTTGTACTCCCACCCCTCGCAGTCGCAGGTGCCGACGTGCTCGCCGTGCTCGCGAGCGACGGCGACGAGGTGAGCGTCGCCGTCCGGCAGCGTCACTCGGTAACCGTACCGGCCCGTGCTCTCGATGAGGGCGGCCTCCGGATCGGCGCGCGCCCAGCTCGTCTGGTCGCTCCCGGCGATCTCGTCGAAGTCGAGCCGCTCGCCGGGAGCGGGATGGTCCGTCGACGGCGGAACGCGGTCGGCGCTCAACGCTGCTCACCTCCGTTGCACTCCGGGCAGACACGGCGAGTGATAGCGCTTCCTCGTCGGCGCTGAGGTTCGAGACGTGTTCCGCAGTCCGGACAGAACCTCATGGCGAACACCTCGCGTCGTCCTGCGCGGGACACTTCTGATCGGTGTCGAGGATGTAGCCGCCGCAGTAGTCGCAGATCGGCGGTGAGTTGAACGCCAGTCCGCTCTCGACGCTCATGCGGAACACCCCGCAGAACGGCCGCTACCTATCAGAGAACCCTGCAAAGAGTATAAGGGGGTAGTGGGCCGGCGCGAATTCGAATCGCGGTTACGGCCACCCGAAGGCCGAAGGATACCAAGCTACCCCACCGGCCCGCAGGCGAAACGAGGCACCCGGCGAGGTTAAGAGTTGCCATCTTTCAGCGCCGTCGACCGAAACCCGAAGCCCGGAAGCCCCACTCGACGGCGCCCGGCGCGTCGATCAGGCGTAGTCGAAGCCGGAGTCGTCGTCGAGTCGCTCCACATCGTCGTCGTCCGTCTCGGTCGTCGTCGCCGAGGATCCGCCTTCGAGCTGCTGGTAGGCGTCGATCAGGACGGCGAGGGAGAAGATGCTCACGAACCCGGAGACCACGTAGGTGAGCAGCGTCCCGGCGACCGGGCTGAACACCGTCAGGATCCCCGTCGGGATGCTCGCCAGCAGGCTGATGACGAAGATCACGATCCCGAGGCCGAACAGCGGGAAGCGGTTCCCCTTCGCGAGCGACCAACTGGAGGAGAGCGCCTCGAACGGCCCTTCGCCCTCGACGGCGACGTACACCTGCGTGAAGATCAGGCTGACCAGCAGGAACAGCCCCGGGATGAACAGCGCGACGAAGCCGATCGCGACCGCGATCCCCTGCACGATCAGCGCGACAACGAGGAACACCCAGGTCTTCAGCATGTCGTCGGTGACGCCGCCGGGGATCGAGCCGAGGTCGGTGGCGTCGTGGTTCAGCGCCCGCAGGGCGACGATCGTGAACGCGACGTTGAGGATCGCGCCGAGCGTCGCCAGCGCGGCGCCGCCGGCCGCCCCGATCGGGAGCGACAGCGTGGTCGTCGCCGTTCCCGAGGTGCCGGCCGGCGGCGCGACCGAGGTCACCGCCGAGTTCGTGCCGAGGACGGTGAGCAACTGGAGCAGGACGTAGATCACGCCGAGTTGGATCCCGCCTGTCGTCGTTAGCTTCTCCGCGCCGCTTGAGAGGGCATCACCGATGTTCAGGGACATGTCTGCCCCTCGCGAGAGTTAATTAAAAATATTTTTGATAGCGGATTTCTACCACCGGCGGGGTCGATCGACGCAGTTCCCGGAGCGAGGGGGTGGGCCGGAGCACGGAGTTACTTATGTAGGCGCACATTATCCTCCCGTAATGGCAGAGGAGCAACCCCAGTCACTCCCGACCGAACTCGACGCGTGGCTCGACGATCGGGCCGCCGAGACCGGCCGGGACCGTGGGGAGCTGCTCGCCCGTGCGGTCGCGACCTACCGCCTCCTCTCGGAAGCCGAGGACGCGACCGACACGGAGCCGCTGGACCAGCAGGTCGAGGAGCTGGCCGACCGGGTCGCGGCGGTCGAGGCGGACGTCGACGATCGGGTCGAGGACGTGCGCGACCGCGTGGTGCAGGTGATGCAGGTCGCGAAGGCGAAGGCCGACGAGGAGC
>NZ_JBHUDH010000187.1:29671-30156 GCF_042678005.1 Halolamina salina
CGCTCCGGCGGTCGCTCGCGGAGCTCGACCGGCAGGTCGAGGGCGGGTTCGACAACTACGAGGCGGTGCTCTCCTCGGTGCTCGACCGCGCCGACGACGGCGAGGAGCAGCTCGATACGCTCGCGAACGCGGTGGTGAGCCTGCGCCGGCGGGTCACCGAACTGGAGGCCGCCGACGCCCGCCGGAGCGCCGTCGAGGAGCTGCAGGCCGAGGCCAACCGCCGGAACGTGGGGGCGGCCGACTGCGGCGCGTGTGAGCGGCAGGTCCACGTCGGCCTGCTGTCGGCGCCGCGGTGTCCACACTGCGACGAGGCGTTCGTCGACGTGGAGCCGGGGCGTCGCTTCTTCGGCTCCGCGACGCTCGTGACCGGCGACCAGCCGGCGCTGACCGGCGAGTCGTTCGACCCCGAGGCGGCCGAGGAGGTGTTCGAGGACGATGAGTGAGGACGACGGCTTCGACGACCCGGAAGATGACGACGAGGAGCT
>NZ_JBHUDH010000188.1:0-741 GCF_042678005.1 Halolamina salina
CTCGTTGGCCAGCACGTCGACCGCGGGGATCTCGCCGTCGACGCGGAACTCGGCGATCGTCGAGCGCGCAGGACCGGTCAGGTGGCCGACGAACGCCATCGCGAGCGGGTACGCAACGTCGTGGCGGGCCGGGTTCGTGGGGATGGCGGCGTACTCGTTGCGCAGCAGGGCCGGCGGGTCGTCGATCCCCCGATCGACGTGGGGCGTCAGCGACCCCTCGCGAACCGTGAGAAACGTGCCGCGGTCGGTCAGCGTGTACGCGCCCAGCCCCTCGGCGACGGCGAGCGTGTCGCCCATCCCCTGCCCGGTCTCGCGGTACCAGTCGCCGCCGGGGTCGACGCCCGCCGCCTCCCAGATGCGCTGCTCGCGGATGTGCGTCCCCGAGCGGTCGCCCCGGGAGACGAACGCCGCTTCGGCCTCGGCGATCGCGCGGAAGGCAGCGCGTGGACCGCTCCCCGCGATCCCCGCGGGGTCGTCGGTCGGGCCGACGAGCAGGAAGTCGTTGACCATCAGCCCGCGACGGTTGAGACCGTGGCCCGACCGGAGGAAGCGATCCTCCAGCGGGCGAGCGTGGACTATCACGAGGTCGCAGTCGCCGTTGCGGGCGGTCTCCAGCGAGCCGCCGGTGCCGCGTGGCAGCGTCCGGACCGAGGCGCCGAACGCCTCCTCGAACCCCGGCACGACGGCGTCGAGCAGGCCGCTGTCGTACGCCGTCGTCGCCGTCGCGAGGCTGAGCGGTCC
>NZ_JBHUDH010000188.1:765-1236 GCF_042678005.1 Halolamina salina
AGCATTGCCCTCGCTCGATCCGGCGGTACAGCCGGCGAGCGCGAGCGTACCGCCGACGCCGACGGCCTGCAGGTAGCGCCGCCTGTCCATGCTGGAACAACTGTTTGAAGTTTCAAATAGCTACTGAAGTAACTGAAAGTGGTTCTCACTCGCGACCACAAGCCCCATCGCCCTCCGGCGAGGAGGACGGCCGTGCAGCGACGCACTCGTGCGGTGCTGGGGTTCGCGGTCGTCCTCGTCGTCGGCCTCGGCGCCGCGCTCACCTCGCCGCGGTGGGTGCTCACCCGACTGGACTGGCTGGCCGCGGACCCCCTACGCTTCACGGCCGCGCTGGTCGTGCTGGCGCTGATCCGCCCCCTGCTCGCGTGGCCGACCACGCTGATCGCCGTCGTCGTCGGCTACGGCTGGGGACTCCGGGGCCTCCCGATCGCGCTGGCGCTGATCGCGCTCACCAGCGTCCCGCCGTTCCTG
>NZ_JBHUDH010000189.1:0-2515 GCF_042678005.1 Halolamina salina
CGCCGGACCTCGTGTCCGGCGCACTGCGGTTACAAGTGGTCTACGAACGAGCTGCTGTTGCCGTCACAGTCACCGAACGACTGAACCAAAAGAGAACCCACGCCGCTAACGAACCTGAACGACGACGCGATTACTCCTCGTCGGACTCGTCGCCTTCGTCCGTTTCCTCAGTCTCGTCCTCTTCGTCCGTCCCTTCATCTTCCTCCTCACTCGGATCGTACTCTCGGATCACCGAGTAGTCGTCAGGAAGCTCGCCCTCCAGCACGTACCGGAGGAACGCATCAGCGCGCTCGACGTGGGGCAGGAGCTTCGCGCGGTCGAACACGAGCAGTTCCGCGCCCGCGGCGCGTGCGAGTTCCTCGCCCTGCGACACCGGCGTCAGTTCCGTCTCCCGCCCCCAGACGATCGTCGTGGGCACGTCGAGATCCGCGAGCGTGCCCCCGAGGTCGAGTTCGGTGTCGAGATCGCCCGCGAGGAACGCCGCCGGCGCGAACCGGGCGTTCTCTTGGTGGGCGGTCCGCCACTCGTACTCGGCCCACTCCTCGTCGGGACCGTCCGGGTCGGCGTAGCCGTGGTCGGCGTTGAAGTACTCGATCGCCGGCTTCGAACTCACGGTGTTGAACAGCGCCTCGCCCACCAGCGGCGCCCGGACCAGTTCGCGCACCCACGTCCCGCCGCCCGGCCCGGTCGTCGTCGTCGGACAGACGAGCACGAACCGCGAGACGGGGACCGTTCGAGCGGCCGCGACGGCGTAGGACGCCGAGAGCGAGGAGGCCATCACCGTGGGACCGTCCTCGTCGCCGAACTCCCCGAGGAACGCCTCGACGAACGCCTCGTACAGCGTCGCGGAGTAGCGAATCGGCGGCCGGTCCGAGCGCCCGTAGCCCGGGAGGTCCGGTGCGATCACGTGGTACTCCTCGGCCAGTTCGTCGAACACGCCGCGCCACTCGCCCGAGGATCCGGCGGCGTTGAGCCCGTGCAGTAGCACGAGGTCCGGGTCGTCCGGGTCGCCGGCCTCGGTGTAGGCGACGTTCATCCCGCGCCAGCGGTAGGTGCGCTGCATCCCGTCCAGTGCGGGCGGGAGGTCGCCGGCGTCGCGCCGGAGGAGGGCGTTCCCGGCCGCGGCGGCGCCGATACCGAGGGTCACGTAGCTGAGGGCGCGTCGGAGGTTCATTCAGTCTCGGTTAGGAGTCCCGGCGGCTTAACTCCACAGTTCTCGGTCCCCCAGTCGCCGCCACCGGGGATCTTTTGCCACGTCGAAACATATCGTTCGACATGCTGAGCGACGCGATGGAGGACTACTTGAAAGCCATCTACGTCATCCAGCGCGAGGAGGGCGCGCCCGTCTCCACCTCCGCGGTCGCGGAGTACCTCGACAAGACCCCGCCGACGGTGACCAGCATGATGGAGAAGCTGGCCGACCGCGGGCTGATCGACCGCGAGAAGTACAGCGGCGTCGAACTCACCGACGAGGGGCGGACGGTCGCGCTCGAGGTGATCCGCCACCACCGCCTGCTCGAAGCGTACCTCGCCGAACACCTCGACTTCGACTGGTCGGAGGTCCACGACGAGGCCGACACGCTCGAACACCACATCAGCGAGGACCTCGAACGCCGGATGGCCGAGGCGCTGGACGATCCGGCGGTCGACCCCCACGGCGACCCGATCCCGACGGAGACGCTCGACCCCGTCGACGAGGACGCCGGCGAGCGCCTCACCAGCTTCGAGGAGGGCGACCGCGTCGCCGTCTCCCGAGTTCCCCACCGCAACCGCGAGGAGCTCGACTACCTCGCCGAGGCGGGTCTCACGCCCGGGACCGAGGTCGAGATCGTCGACGTGGCGCCGTTCGGAATGGTGACGGTCCGTATCGACGACAACACCGAACAGAGCCTCCCGCAGGAGGTCGCCGACGCCATCCGCGTGCGGGCCGTCGTGGGCGAGGTCGCCTGAGCATGTCCGGCGCGATCGCCCTCCCGCTGCAGTCGGGACTGGACGGCGTCGTCGCCCGGTACGCCGGCCACGGCCCGCTGGCGGCCGCGTTCCTCGCGAACCTGCTCGCGACGTTCGGCGATAAGGGGCAACTGGTGGTGATCACACTGGCGACGCGGTACGACGCCAAGGCGGTGTTCGTCGGCGCCATGGGCGCGTTCTCGCTCTGGTCGGCGCTGGAGGTCGCGTTCGGCCAGTACGTCGTCTCGGTGCTGCCCGCGAGCGTCGTCACCCTGATCACCGGCGGGCTGTTCGTCGTCTTCGGCGTCTGGACCGGCCGATCGGCGGTGAGGGGCCTGCGCGACGGTGACCGCTCGCGTTCGATCACGTCCGGAACGGGGCTGGACGTTGGCCTCTCGGGCCGGCTGGTCCCGGACGCGCTGCTCGTCCGCGTCGGGAGCTACGGCGGCCTGCTGACGGGCTTCCTGTTCGTGCTGTTCGCGGAGTTCGGCGACAAGACCCAGCTACTGACGATCAACCTCGCGGCGACGTTCCCCGACGCGCCCGTCTCGGTGTTCGTCGGCGT
>NZ_JBHUDH010000190.1:0-1412 GCF_042678005.1 Halolamina salina
GAGGTCCCAGCCACGTCCTAATCCTCGGCAACAGGGAACTCAACCGTCTCGCCAGCATACAAAGAAAGTACAAAGAGATTCAGGAAACGCACACCAACGGCGAGGACATTATCGAGGGAGATCTCAACTTCTACTATCCGTCACTACAAGAGCCAAGGGCCGCTCCTGACCGAAGGAGTACTATCTCTTTTGAATACCTGTTCTCTGACTTCGTCTACGCAAAGCTTCAGAAGACTAAACTGAACAATAAGGACGTTGAGACGAGGGATGTCAGCATTGTGTTCAATTCCGCTGGTACAGACAAAGATAGTCTGGAATTCCTGTACTATTCGCTACGCGACAACGAATTGCTCGACGCCGATGAGGTTTGGATTTACTCGTATATAGAAGCCGGTGAGGAGGAAGACGAGCAGTATGAGCGGGCAGTTGAGAAACTTGAGGGAAGTATTCTGCCACCAGATACACCTTTCCAGTTCCACCAACTGCCGCAGGTAGATTACAAGTCATACGCAGACGACCTGAGGGAGGACTAACTATGGACGAATACCCCAGCGATCAGGACTACAAGGCCATTGTCGAGGAAAAGTACGGGCGTGATAAAGCACAAGCATTCTTCCGCAGGCATTCGCACGTTCTAGTACATTCCGGCGAAACAGAAGACCTAGCCGACCTCACACGCCGGATGTACATCGGGTATGACCGTACGAATTCGCTGAAAGAAGACGTGCTGGAAAAGGACAAGAGGAAGAAGGCCACAGCGTTCATTTTCGAGAGCGAAGCGGACGAAGAAGACCTCATACAAGATTTGGAAAGGAACAGGGGGAAAGGCTACCAGTATAATGGGAACAAAGATCTGGAAGTGCAAAGTGTTGTTAACACGGACGATGGATTTGAAATCAATCTACAGTATGAAGACCGTAGTCCTTCTCGACGACCTCTCCAGAACACACAAACGCGTTCAATTACTGTTTCCCTCACACAGACAGACGAAGACGGGGTCTGGCAAGGAACTCAGGAATACCGGTACGCTGATGAGTTCAATGCCGCCAGCGACTTCTTTGACGATTGGGAGTCAAAGAGGCTCAGCGAGAGAAAACCTGGAATCAAGAGAGTCAACTTCAACCTAGAAACGATCCCCGCAGAAGACAGTGTGGAGATGTTCAACAAATTCCTACGTGATACACCAGGAGACTGGAGATTCGAGCAGGTGCTTGAGCTAGGTATCAAACAAAGCGGAGAGAGTGCTGGCGTACTTGAGGAAGAGGAAACTGAGTTTGAGGAGGAAGAAGAGATTGAGGAAGAACTGGATGAGGAACTCCGAGGCATCACAGATGCAGTATTCAAAGGCAGCAGCCTGAGGGAGAATCAATTCGTGCAGGACTGCTTGGATAGTGGCTTCTACTTCAATTCGA
>NZ_JBHUDH010000191.1:0-1942 GCF_042678005.1 Halolamina salina
ATTGTCATCATGTCTCTCGAACATTCTGTAGAAGCTGCCGAGTAGTTCAAGTTCGACACCGTGTACCGGCGAATAAGTCAGTGTGCCTGCTACAGCCTCGTCAGGGACAAGTTCGTCCTCTTCATCCATTTCCTCCAACCACCACTTGCCCCCGACGTCGATACTGTCCATATTATCTTCTTCTGAGGATGGTTCTAAAAACCCCGTGGAGAAATACCAGAAACCACGAATCCAGATTTTCGGTGAAAAGGCCTTACTGATCGGACTTAGCTGAGATCAGGTATTAGTGATCATACTCCTCAAGGGTTTCAACCTCGATATCGTCCAGTCCTAAGGCGTCCTCCAGGCGATCAAGAGAGACCTACGTGGTCACGGTGTCGTCGCTGACATGGACCTCGTCCCGCATCAAGCTCTTGACAACGGCCAGTTTCTCTACAGTGGCGCCAGGCCCTGTAGCGGTTGAAGTCATCTCTTGAGGCTTTTGTGAAAGACATCGTTGGTGAGTCAGAGGACGATTCGACAATTTTCCAAAGAGCGTACTTGTAACTCAGAAATACGGAACAGTCGGTCGAGATATTGATTTGGCGACTGAGAGCAAGGTATAGAGATGTTTTACTCTCTCGGAATGTGGGGTAAGCGTTTTTGAATGACGACATTCACGCTATCATGTCCGTCGGTTGGAGTCAACTCCACCACTTCATAGGTTTCCTCGTCGTAATCCAGTAGTCGAAGCAAATAGTGCGTGCGAGGATAACATTTCGATTCCTTACCTTCTGAATCGCGGAACAAGATGTGAAACGGTTTTCCAGTACCATCGGGATTCCTGTCTACATCGTAGTCGAAATCGACTGTTATAGCCCTATGGCTCTCCTCAAAGAGTCCTCGGTTATTGAGAAAGAACTCATAGGACCACGCGTCGATCTCGAACAAGGCGACTAAGAACCAGTCCAACGGTACCAAGTGGTGAAATCGATCAATGCCGAACTGAGTTTGTTCAGTCTCAACAGGTTCGGTGTAGTGATGCTCCGTCGTGAACGGTGCGATCGTATCAGGTGGGCCCATAATCAAGCGGATGTACCCCTGCTAAATCAGCGTTGAGAAGGATCTCATCATCAGCTTGAAAATGTAACTGTACCACGGTATGGAGGTGTGGAACGCTCTCGTGTACCTGACTCCTGATCCAGGATCATGGTACTAGAGCAAAGTTCTGTGTCGTGGTACAGGATCTTGGTACACTATTCTAGTACTGATCCAAGTACCACGACTTCGTCATAGTTACACGGTACACTACCTTGTTCCTGTTCCGCAGTACCGTTATTCACTGGTATTACACACTATTGCAAGCATAGAACTTCAGGAGGAGTTTCTCTGCCCACACTTAGGGCAGGGATCCGCACAACACGGCTAGTTCCGATAATAAGTCACAGTGGTACCGACCCGAGCATCATTCACATCGTGATCCAATGTCGAATACATTAACAATCATAGATCTAATTAGTAATTATGTCTGACATCGTCACGTATGATCCGGAAGATAGAATTGTTTACTTTACAGGAAAAGACGAACCGAAGGAAATTCATCGAGATGTCTCTTCAGCCGAATTCAAGGAGATAGAGAAAATCGAATCATACTCCCATGAGTGTATGGCTACTGCCGATCGGCTTCTCCATATACTTGGAAGAGGTGCTATATTCGGCCCCAAAGCGCGAGAAGACCTGCAACTGTTGAAAGAGGACGTGATCGAACTCTATTCAGAATTTCCGTCGTATAAGTCCCTGGTTGAGGAATCGGAGTATGCGCGAGTACGCGGATATGATGGCGTCATCTACAAGGTCAAACGGCCGCTGGAAAACGTCTTCGAGTGCATCGGGATTGTCGCGGATCTGATAACCAACGGTCAGCTGATAAAACGATATTATCTCGACGGGCACGATCCGTACC
>NZ_JBHUDH010000192.1:0-6369 GCF_042678005.1 Halolamina salina
CCAGCGAGGGGGCGACGACGAGGCGCGTCCGCGTCTCCGGCCCGGCGTGCCCCCGGTAGGCGTCGAGCACTACCGAGTCCGAGAGCCGCGGCAGGCACGCGGCCACGCTCTCGGCCCCGTCGATCGTTTCCCGGACGAGATCGGCAACGTCGTGGGGGTCGACCCGACGGGCGGTCGACTTCGCCACCGTCGCTGCCGAGAGCGTCGCCCCCGCGGGCATCGCGTCGACGACCGACGCGGCGTCGATGACGTTCTCGATGTCCTCCCGGAGTGTCTCGTACCGCTGTAACACCAGCCGTCCGGTTCTCGTCGTCCGGTATCCGCCGTCGACGCTCGCCACCAGTCCCGCCTCGACGAGATCGTCGACGGCCCGGTCAACCGTCGAGCGGGAGGTGTCGAGCCGGTCGATGATGTCGCGCTTGAACAGCGGCCCGTCACGGAGGAGGCGGAGGAACTCCGCTCGGTCGCCGACGAGATCCAACAGTTCGTCGATGGTGGTGTGTGACGACATCCCGGGTTTCCCGTGAATGTGTACCGAGTGTGTAAATCACTTCACCGTTTCGCCGGTGGAGCCTGCCCGCCGATCCACCACGGTACCTCGGCGCCCCCCGGCCGCGTTCAGCGAGGACAGCCAGGACGAGAGCGGGACTGACCGCGCTACTCGTCGCCGCCGTGCCCGTCGACGCCGAGTTCCTCGCGGCTGCGGCCCGCGGCGTCGAGCACGTCGTCGGCGACCTCGATCGGACAGTCCGCCCGCAGTGCGATCGCGACGGCGTCGCTGGGCCGGGCGTCGAAGGTGAGCGACTCCGGTTCGCCGTCCTCGTAGCGCTGGGCGTCGATCTTCGCGTAGAACGTCCCCTCCCGCAGTTCGTCGATCCGCACGCGGTCGAACGCGCCGCCGAACTCCGTGACCATCTCGACCAGCAGGTCGTGGGTCAGCGGCCGATCGAACGGCTCGCCCGCCAGCCCGCGCCGGATCGCGTCGGCCTGATCGTCGGTGACGAAGATAGGGAGGTACTCCCCTCGGGCGCGCAGCAGCGCGGCCGGGACCTCCTCGCCCGACGGCGTATCCCCCGTCGCGATGCCCGTGAGTTCGGCGACGTGGCTCATGGTCACGGGGTCGGCTCGGACCAGCAAATAGCTGTCGCGGGACCGAACGTTCATGCTCCCGGGTCGCGAACACGCGACCGATGGACTGCCGAGTCGTGCTGGAGGCGGCGGTGCCGGTCTACGACGTGGTGACGCCAGAGGCAGCCGTCGGCGCGGCCATCTCGAAGGTCGGGGAGCGGCTCAATCCCGACCTCTCCTACGTGGACATCGAGCCGCGCAGCCGTCGCTCGCCCCGCGGCGCCGAACTCCCGCCCGCGACCGTCGCCGCCGGCGAGGGGCTGGTCGCGCTCGAACTCGGGATGACCGTCTACGACGTCGAGAGCGAGGACCACGCCGTCCGGATCGCGCGCTCGGAGATCGGCAGCCGGCTTGAGGGGATCGCGCTCGAACGCCTCTCCTGTGAGCCGGCCGAGGAGGCCGAGAGCGAGACTGGGGAAGACGACGCCACCGAGGAGACCGAGCCGGCGGCCGACGCCGACGAGGAGACGCTGCTTCCGGAGTTCGAGGAGATGGTCGAACAGCACCGGGAGTGAAACCGGTCACGGCGCGTGACCTGCCGCGTGCTCCGTCGCGCGTATCGTTCACTTGTGACGGCGCCGCCGCTCCGAGGCGTGGGATCGCAGGAGGCGGTGTCGGCGCGTCAGTCGGCCGTCGCGGGGATCGCCTGTTCGTCGTCCAGCGAGTCGGTCAGCCCGTTGACGAGCTCGAAGACGGCGCGCTTGTGGTCGGTCTTCGAACGGTGGATCGACGTCGGCTGGACCCCGAACTCCTCGTAGCTGCTCAGGTCGACTTCCGGCTCTCCGGCGTCCTCGTACTCGGCTCGTACCTCCGAGAGAAGACCGTGGAGGTGGATGAGCTCCTGTTTCTTCATATCCATTGTCGTCTACCGTCCGAAGGGTTATAGGGTTACTTTGAGTATTGTTAACACACAAGGCCAATAGAGCGGCTGGTTCGCCCGAAATCGGAGGAAGCGATGATTTTCTCGACATGACGGACGGGACCGATCGCGGTGTCCGGACGCACCGCCGGACCGGTACCGACGCCCTCGCGTGGATCGTCGCCGTGCTCGCGAGGGAGCCGTCGGGTTTCAGACGTTTCAAGTCGGTCCACACGGAGGTTCGGGTATGGAGACCACCGATCCGGCGTCGCTGATCGAGCGTGCCCGCGACGCCCTCGACGCCGCCTACGTCCCCTACTCGGAGTACCGCGTCGGCGCCGCCGTCCTGACCGACGACGGGGAGATATTCACCGGCTGTAACATCGAGAACGCCAACTACAGCAACGCGCTCCACGCCGAGGAGGTCGCGGTCGGCAGCGCGGTCCGGGCGGGCCACCGCTCGATCGCGGCGGTCGCCGTCTCCTCCGGGGAGCGCGACGGCGTCACCCCGTGTGGGATGTGCCGACAGACCCTCGCGGAGTTCGGCGACGAGGACGTGCCGGTGTACTGCGATACGGGCGACGGCGAGTGGAAGGAGTACTCGCTGGGCGAACTCATCCCCGACACGATCACTCCGGGGATGCTGGGGATCGACCCCGAGGCCGAGGACTGACCCCGAACCCGCGGAAGCCATTTGCCCCCCCGGGCCGTACTGCCGCACATGTACGTCCGCGACGCACGGAACCGGGACGAGGCGTGGTTGCTCGACCGGATCGAGGAGATGGGGCTCGACAGCACCGCCTTCCGCTCGCGGGACTACGTGATCGCGGTCGACGAACGCACGAACGAGCGCGCCGGCTTCGGGCGCTACCGCATCCACAAGACCGACGAAGGCGAGGTCTGTGAGCTCACCGGGATCGGCGTCGTGGACGGCTGGCGCGGGCAGGGTGTCGGCGCCCACGTCGTCGAGCGGCTAATCGACCTCGCGGCCGACAACGAGTTCGAGACGGTGTACTCGATCACCGACAGCGACGACTACCTCCGGCAGTTCGGCTTCGAGAGCGTCGACGCCGAGGAACGTCCGACGGTGATCGAGGACCGCCTCGAACAGAAGCGCGAGGAGGTCGACGAAAACGTGGTCGTCGTGGCGATCGACACCGGCGCCTTCGAGATGCCCGCCGAACTCCGTGAACGGTTCAAGAACGCCGAGAAAGGCGGCAGCGAGGCCGAGGAGCCGGAGGAGAGCGCCGAGGACTTCGGCATCGACGCGGAGGAGGCGACGTACAAGTACGACACCGGCTAGTCAGCTCGGTCGGTTCTACTCGTCGGGGTCCTCCCCGCGAGCCCGCTTGTACATCGCGAGCGCCCGCTCCCGGCGCTCGCCGTGGTCGACGATCGGATCCGGGTAGTCCACATCGAGTTCCGCACGTTCCGCGTCGCTCTTCTCGACCCAGCCGTGGATCTCCGCCGCGTCGAGTCCACGAAGCTCCGGCACGTACTCCCTGATGTACTCGGCGTCGGGGTCGTAGCGCTCGCCCTGCGTGACGGGGTTGAAGATCCGGAAGTACGGCTGGGCGTCGGTGCCGGTCGACGCCGCCCACTGCCAGCCGCCGTTGTCGTTCGCGGTGTCGTGGTCGACGAGGCGGTCGCGGAAGTGGTCGTAGCCCGCCCGCCAGTCCCACAGCAGGTCCTTCGTGAGGAAGGAGGCGACGATCATGCGCACGCGGTTGTGCATCCACGCCTCCTCGCGGAGCTGGCGCATCCCGGCGTCGACGATCGGGTAGCCTGTCTCGCCGGCCTTCCAGGCGGCGAGTTCGTCGTCGTCGTTCCGCCAGTCGATCGGCGCCTCGTAGGACTTGTAGTTCGCCGTCACGATCTCGGGGTTGAAGTAGAGCACCTGCGTGTAGAACTCCCGCCACGCCAACTGCGACTGGAACGTCCGGACGCTCTCCTGTGCCGGCCCCAGTTCGTCGTCGCCGTCCGCCCCCCTCACTGCTTCGTCCCGGCGTTCTGCCTCGGCCATCGCCGCCTCGGTCGCCTCGTACACCTCGCGGAGGCCGATCGTCCCGAACCGGAGATGCGGCGAGAGCCGCGAGCTGCCGTCCTTCGCGGGGTACTCGCGCTGTTCCTCGTACTCGAAGATCGCCGACTCACAGAACGCGTCGAGCCGATCGCGGGCGGCCGCGGTCCCGCCGTCCTGCACGTCGGCGTCCGGCTTCTCGAAGCCCAACTGCTCGATCGAGGGAAGCTCCGCCCGGAGCGCGTCGTCGAGGTCGAACGCCCCTGCAAACGAGTCAGCGAGCGCGTCCGTCGCGAGCGCGCTGGCGTCCGCGAGATTCGTCCCGTCGGGCGCCTCGAACGGCTCAGGCTTCTCGCGGTCGCGCCACTTCTTCCAGAAGTAGGTGTACACCGAGTACGGCTCGCCGGCGTTGGTCCGGATCGTTCCCGGCTCGTGGAGCACCGCATCGTGGTGCGTTTCCGTGTCGATGCCCGCGCCGTCGAGTGCCGCCTCGACCCGGTCGTCGCGATCCTGTGCCAGCCCGGAGTAGTCGGCGTTCCAGTGGACCGTCCCGGCGTCGACGCCCGCCGCGAGCGCGGGCAGCACCTCGGCGGGGTCGCCGCGGGTCAGCACGAGATCGCTCCCACGCTCCCGGTAGGACTCCTGAAGTTCCGCGAGCGAGTCGAGCATGAACCGCACCCGGGCATCGCTCCCGTGTTCGAGCACGTCCGGATCGAAGACGAACGCCGGAACCACTCCGTCGGCGTCGTCGGCCGCTGCCGCCAGCCCGCGGTTGTCGCTCGCCCGCAGATCCCGGCGGTGCCAGAAGATCGGCATATTGGTCCGTGGGACGGCGGTTCCCTGAAACTACTGGCACCGGCCCCGGCAAACGTTTATGCGGTATCGCGCGCCAGTCTCCCCGTACGAGGACTGACTATGTCCCCGCGACCTCCCCGTTTCCCTCCCCTCCGAACCGGAGTCGTCGTTGCGGTGCTCGTCCTGTCGGTGGCTGCGCCGCCGACAGTCGCTGCCGTCGGCGCTCCCGGCACGGCCGAGCATCCCGACGAAATGACTGCTCCAGCCGTGGGGAACCTCAGCGCGACACTCCCGCCGCCCGACGCCGGACCGGAGGAGATCCGCTCCGCCGCGGCGTCCGGGCGACTGGCGCCGACCGACGCCGTCCACCCGAACGGCACCGTGGTGTTCCGGCTGAACAACAGCACGGCCGCGGCGCCGTCGAACGACGCCGAACTCGGCGACGAACTACAGTTCGGCATGCGGCAGACCGAGGAGTCGACCACGCCCGAGCGGCTTCCGCTCCGGCTGAACACGTCCCGGTCCGGCGACGCGGTCCGGACGTTCGTCGTCGACGAGGACCGACACGTCGTCGTCGATCTCCCGAACGCGACGTGGGAGTACGACAGCGAACCCGGCACCCACGCCCTCGGCCCCCGGCCCCGGGTCGGGCAGGGGTACGTCGCGACGCTGACGATCACCGCGAACGGGACGACGACGTCCCGAAACACGACGATCCAACTGACTGAACCCCAGATCGACGGTGACGTAGCGGTCGACGCCGGCGAGGTCGCGACCCTGACCGTCGGCATGTCCGGCACGCGGGCCGCGACGCTCGTCGTCGGCACCGAGGACGCTGCCTCCCGCACCGGCCTCCGAGTCGTCGACGAGGACGCCGACGGCATGGTACGCGTTCGGATCGACACCGGCGCCGAGACTCCCCAGGCGGCGTTCACCGCCGTCGGTGCGGACACGGTTCGACCCCACCCAGCAGCCGACTTCACGACGTGGAACGGGTCGCTGCCGCCGGGTGAGTACCGTCTCGGCGCCGGCGTCGGGGAGCTAGAAACGGTCGCCGCGGAGCGGTACGACTGGGACCCGGTGCTGAGGGTCGACGAGCCCGCTACCGGATCGCCGACCCCGACAGCGACCGACGCATCGACGCCGACGCAGTCGCCGACACCGACTGAGACCACGACGACGACAGCCGCCGCGACGACGACCGACTCCCCCGGGTTCGGTGTCGTGCCCGCGCTGCTCGCGCTGGCGGCCGTCGTGTTCGCGGTGCGAGGAAACCGGCTGGAGTTCTGACCCCACGACCGGAGAATTTTGCCGATAGAGGGGCGCTAACGGCTCCCAGACGCCGTTCGGAAGGGAAGCGTTTAGTTTCCCCCGGAAAACCGACAGATAGCGGTCGGATCGTCGCCCAATTCCCGCCCAGTGTCGCCCTCCGCCGGAGCACCCGTGCTCCCAGCCCCGGCTGACGCCTCCGAGGCACGGGGCGACCGCGGACGGGTTCGCGGGCAGTCGATCCGACACGACCCATGAACGCACGACACACCGCGCTCTCACTCGCAGTCGTACTGCT
>NZ_JBHUDH010000193.1:0-569 GCF_042678005.1 Halolamina salina
CGCCGGCCGCCGGCCCGAACCCCGTCTCGTGGAACCGCTCCGGGTCGGCGTCGGGCGCGAGCAGCAACGACTCGTCGGTCGCGAGCGCGAGCGTCCCGTCCGGGCCGACAGCGATGTCCCGCGCGGTACAGCGATGGGCCAGTGAGAACTCGCCGACTGCGGCGTCGGAGAGCTGGGCGACCACCAGCCCCTGTTCGGCGGTGACGAACACGGGCGTCGGGACGGCCGACTCGCCGTACACCCGCTTCTCTCTGATGGTGGGCATGCCCACGATTTCGGCTCCCGGTCGGCAAAAACGGTGCCCTCTTTATCGGTTACTGGGAGCGGAGGCGACCGACCAGTTCGGCGAGCGTCTCGAGGTCGTACTGCCCGGGCGCGGTGGCGTCCGCGGCGTGGACCGGCGCGTAGCCGATTTTCGAGCCGTAGAGGGGCGCGACGGCGCGCGTGTGGCGGCCGGCCTCCCCCATCGCCATCGTCGCCACACGTTCGCCCGCGGCGTCGGCGGCGTGTGTCGCCGACAGCAGCGCCAGCGCGTCCTCGCGGTCCGTCGCGGTGACCGCGAGCTTCCC
>NZ_JBHUDH010000194.1:0-24449 GCF_042678005.1 Halolamina salina
CCCAAGGCGGCGTCCACCTCGCCGCTGGCGACCGCCGCGGCGCTGCCCGACGAGGAGCCGCCGGGGACGTGCCCCTCGACGGCGGGGTTCAGCGTCCGGCCGCGCGCGCTTAGCTCACCGGTCGTGCCGAACGCGAACGGGTCCATGTCCGTGGTGCCGACGATCGAGCCGCCCGCCGCCCGGAGCCGTTCGACCGCGATCGCGTCGATATCGGGCGTCCACTCGAAGCAGTCGGTGCCGCAGGTCGTCGTCACGCCGCCGACGGCGATGTTCTCCTTCACCGCGAGGTCGAGGTCGACCAGCGACCCCGACAGCGGCGCGTCGGCGATGAACGTCTCCGCGAAGGCGTCGTGGGGGTCCGCCCGCTCCTGTGGGTACGGCGGATCGAACGCGCCGGCGACGCTGTCGGCCGGGAGCGACCCAACCCGGTCGAGGTAGTCGTCGACCCAGGCCTCGACCCGTGACGGGTCCGCGTTCTCCATGGTCGATCGTTCCCCTCCGACGCATAAGGGCTGTTTGGCCGTCACACGACGCCCGCGTCCGCCGTCACGGGCCGCGAGCGGTCCTATCACCTGAGATACGGAAACAACTATTTACCACTCTGTAAAAGGTGTAAGCGATGCACACGACAACCCACCCGGACCGATGTATCGAGAACAGGGACGCGGTCGCGGGGCTCCGCTGATGGCGCTCGAAGCGGAGTTCCTGCTCGCCGGCCGCCTCGTGCTGGGCGTCCTCTTCCTGTACAACGGCTACAACCACTTCGCCGACTTCGAGAGCCGGAAGGGGTACGCCGAGTACAAGGGGACGCCGTTGCCGGGCGCCGCGGTCATCGCGTCGGGCGTGATCCTCGTCCTCGGCGCGCTCGGGATCATGCTCGGGGTCTACCCCGTGATTGCGGCGGGGGCGCTCGCGACGTTCCTGATCGTCGCGACGCCGCTGTTCCACGACTTCTGGAACGCCGGCGAGGAGGAGAAGGAGAACGAACTGAACCACTTCCTGAAGAACGTCGGGCTGCTGGGGGGGACGCTCGTCCTCCTCTCGACCGGTAGCGAGGTCTGGGCGTACGGAGCCAACCTCGGACTGTTCTAGCTCACGATGGAACTCGGACAATTCACGACGGCGGACGGCGAGCAGTGGGTCGGGGCGGTCGTCGACGAGGGCGTCGTCTCGCTCCCGGAAGCGGGCGCGGCCACCGGCATCGAACTCCCGTCGACGCTCACGGCGCTGTTGACGGTCGAGAACTGGCGGGAGAAAGCGGAGCTTGCGGTCGAGTCGGCCGTCGACGCCGACCGGGCGATCTACGCGCCCGAGTCGCTCGAGACGCGGTCGCCGGTCACCGACCCGGGGAAGATCGTCGCGATCGGACTGAACTACTCGAAACACGCCGACGAGGGCGGCGAGGACATCCCCGACGTGCCGCTGGTGTTCTCGAAGTTCGGCACCTGCATCGTCGGCCCGGACGACGCGGTCGAGTGGGACCCGGAGCTGACCGAGGCCGTCGACTACGAGGGCGAACTCGTGGCGGTCATCGGCGAGGAGGCCCGGAACGTCAGCGAGGACGAGGCGCTGGAGTACGTCGCGGGCTACACCGTCGGCAACGACGTCTCCGCCCGCGACCTCCAGCTCTCCGACGAGCAGTGGGTTCGCGGGAAGAGCCTCGACACGTTCGCGCCGATGGGGCCTCACTTCGTCACCGCCGACGAGATCGACGACGTGACCGACCTCGACATCTGGACGGAGGTCAACGGCGAGCGCCTGCAGGACTCCAACACGGAGCACCTGATCTTCCCGATCCGGGAGCTGATCGCGTTCTGTAGCCGCTCCTTTACGCTGGAGCCGGGCGACGTGATCTTCACGGGCACGCCCGACGGCGTCGGCTACTTCCGCGAGCCGAAGGTGCTGCTCGAGGACGGCGACGAGATGACCGTCGGCGTCGAGGGCGTCGGCGAGCTCACGAACCACTGTCGGTACACCGACTGATGTCGTACCCGACACAGCGCCCGACCGATCTGGAGGGCGGCGACGGCCTCGAGTCGATCCCCGCGGAGCTCCACAGCATCCCGTGGATCGACGTCCACAACCACGCCCACACGCTCTCCTGGAACGACCGCGAGCGCTACGCGCTGAGCGGCTGTGCGGGGATGGTGACGATGGCCGCCGCCTACTACTGGACCCCCTACAAGCCCGTCCAGCCGGAGGACGTGCGCTACCTCTGGGACGACGCGCTCAACCGCCTGCCGCAGATCCGAGAGTCCCACCTGCTCGACGCGAAGGTCGGCGTCGGCATCCACACCGGCGCGCGGGTCGAGAACTACGAGGAGCTGCTGGAGGTGCTCCCCGAGTACGCGGCGCTGGACGAGGTGGCCGCGATCGGCGAGATCGGGATCACCGAGGCCCAGCACGTCGCCGGCTGGTCGCTGGAGGAGCAGAAGGAAGTCACCCGCCGGCAGTTCGAAGTCGCCGCCGACCACGACCTCCCGGCGGTCGTCCACACGCCCGCCGACTTGGAGGACGTCGACTTCCCCGAGCGCGAGAGCGGGAACCTCCCCGGCTACGAACTCGACCTCGCGCGCCAGCAGGAGCCGGTGCTCACCTCGGAGTACCCCAAGCGGGAGGCCGTCGACATCGACGCCGAACTCGCCGACGAGGCCGGGCTCGACCACGAGCAGGTCGTGCTCTCGCACATGGACCCGAAGATCGCGCCGTACGTGCTCGAGAACACGGACTGCTACCTGAGCTTCACCGTCAGCTACCCGTGGCTACTGGGCGTCTCGCCGACCGACGTGGCCGAGATCGTCGCCGAGTACGGGCCGGAGCGCATCCTCGTCGAAACCGACAGCGCCGGCGTGCTGCGCAGCGACGTGTTCGCGTTCAAGCGGACCATCGCCGAGCTGTACCGCCACGGTGTCGGCGTCGACGCGATCCGGCAGGTGGTGTACGAGAACCCGCGGTCGGTCCTCCCCTGAAGGGGCTACGGGCACCTCTTGCTATCGTCGACCCGTGTGAACGTATGGTATGCAAACGATTATTATGGTCTCGGTTTTACCAGTTGGTGAACCATGCCAGACGTTCCAGGGCTTCACCACGTGACGGCGTTCTGTGACGACCCGCAGGACAACTACGACTTCTTCACCAACGTGCTCGGGATGCGGTTCGTCAAGGAGACGGTCCGCTTCGACGTACCCGAGAAGATCTATCACCTCTACTACGGCGACGAGGTGGGGACACCGGGCACCATCATCACGTTCTTCCCGATGACCAACATGCCGATGGAGGAGGGTCTCGTCGGCAAGGGCCAGACCAGTTCGGTCGGGCTGACGATCCCCGAGGGGTCGGTCGAGTTCTGGACCGACCGCTTCGACGATCACGACGTCGAGTACACCGTCGAGGAGCGCTTCGACGAGACGGCGATCGCGTTCGAGGGGCCGGACGGCGTCCCCTTCGAACTCGTGACCGGCGAGTCCGATATCGAGGCGTACACCGACGGCAGCGACGTGCCCGAGGAGCACGGCATCCGCGGGATGTACAACGCGACGGTCCACTCCAAGGACCCCGCGGGCACGATGGACGTGCTCGAGACGCTGGGCTGGGACCGCGTCGGCGAGGCCACCCACCCGCAGGCCGGTGACCGCGTCCGGTACGAGGCGCCCGGCGACGCGCCGTGTGCCCGGAAAGTCGACGTGCTCATCCGGCCGAACGCGCCCAACGGCGCGCTGGGGATCGGCACGTTCCTCCACATCGCGTTTCGCGTCGCCAACGGCTGGGAGCAGGACCAGATCAGCGACGAACTCCGCGCGAACGGCTACTACACCACGTCCACGAAGGATCGGGACTACTTCCACTCCCGCTACATCACCGAGCCCGGCGGATCGGTGTTCGAGTTCGCGACCGACGGTCCCGGCTTCGGGATCGATCAGGACGTCGATGAGTACGGCGAGGAGCTGAAAGTGCCCGACTGGCTCGACGTCGACGTCGAGCGCATCAAGGAGATGCTGCCGCCCCTCGAGAAGAACTAATCCGCCGCGACCGCAGCTTTTCGGCCGCTACTCGTCGACGATCAGCGAGTCGACGACGAACTCGTCGATGGCCTGAACCGCCTCCTCCGGCGCGTCGTCGTGACCCAGCGAGAGCTTCCGCTCCCGGGCGGCGTGGATCACGTCGGTGATGAGCTGGGCCGTCCGCTCGGGGTCGGTGTCGCGGAAGTCGCCCCGCTCGATCCCCTCGGCGACCACCTGCGTGATGCTGTCCCGGAGGCGCCGGTGGTGTTCGTCGAAGATCTCCCGGTGGCGCTCGTCGTTCTGTGCGTGGGTGAACAGCTCGTGGTACACCTTCATCCGCTCCCAGTGGTCGAACTCCTCGAACCCCGGCCCGAACAGACACTGCCGGATGCGGATGTCCAGCTCCTCACAGGGCGGCACGTCCCGTTCGACCTCGACGCTGCCCTCGTACTGCTCGATGATGTACTCGAGGAAGTTCGCCAGCAGGTCGTACTTCCCGTCGTAGTGGTAGTGGATGATCTGCCGGGTCTTCTCCATCTCCTCCCCGATGTCGCGCATCCGGAGGCCGGCGTAGCCGTGCTCGCTGACGGCCCGGAACGTCGCCTCCATGATCTCGGTCCGGGTCTCCTCGGGGACCCCGCGCTGCTCCAGCTCGCTCATATCCGCTATACCCCGGTCGGCTATATAGCGCTTTTCTCGTTCGACGCCGCCACTCGTCTTATCTACCGTCAGACACAACGGCTCCCCATGGACGTCGATACCGCGGTTCGGGAGGTCGACGAGGCGGTCGCCACGGAGATCGGCGGCGAGGACGCGGCGTTCCGCGAGTCGCTCCGCGTGGCGCTGTCGACCGTCGACGCGGCCGCCGGCGGCGACGCCGTGGCGGACCTGACCCGCTTCGTTGCGGGCCACGTCCGCGAGACGGCGGAGCGCCCCGCCCCCGCGGTCGTCGACGAGCGCGCCGCCGAGATCGTCAGGGAACACGACGCGGAACTGCCCGAGGACTCGTACCTCCGGAACGCCTGATCGGCGCCGGGCGGTCGACACGCCCCCGAGAGCTTTCCGCGGCGCGTTCGGCCACCGGTCGATCACCGAAACCGGCGGGCTTTAGGCCCGCATCGACAACTTCCACCCAGATGAGTCACGAGGAGTTCCCGACCGACCGTCCCGCGGTGGTGACGTGTGGATTGCCGTACGCCAACGGCGACCTCCACATCGGTCACCTCCGGGGGTACACCGCGGCGGACGCGCTGCATCGCTCGATCGAGAAGCTCGGCCAGCAGTCGGCGTACGTCTGCGGCTCGGACATGCACGGCACCCCCATCGCCGTCAACGCCGCCAAGGAGGGTATCACCCCCGAGGAGCTGGCGATGCCGGTCCACGAGAAGTACCAGGAGACGTTCCCGCGGTTCAACGTCGATTTCGACAACTACGGCCGGACCAACGACGAGACCAACACCGAGCTCACCCGCGAGTTCGTCGAGGAACTCGAAGCGGCGGGCTACGTCTACGAGGACGAGATCATGGTCGCGTGGGACCCCGAGGAGGACGACCCGCTCCCGGACCGCTACGTCCGGGGCACCTGTCCGTACTGCGGCGAGCAGGCCCGCGGCGACGAGTGTGACGAGGGCTGTGGCCGCCACCTCGAGCCCGGCGAGATCGAGGACCCCGTCTCGGCGATCACGGGCAACCCCGCGGAGTACCGCGAGCGCGAGCACAAGTACTTCGCCGTCTCCGAACTCGCCGACTACCTCGACGAGTTCCTCGACCGCCTCGAAGGGACGTCGAACGCCAAGAACCAGCCCCGCGAGTGGCTCGAAGAGGGGCTACAGGACTGGTGCATTACGCGAGATATGGACTGGGGAGTCGACTACCCCGGCGAGGAGGATCTCGTGCTCTACGTCTGGGTCGACGCCCCGATCGAGTACGTCTCCTCCACGAAGCAGTACTCCGAGCGCGTCGGCGCCGACGAGTACGACTGGGAGGAGGTCTGGGGCCGCGACGGCGGCGACGGCGGCGAGATCGTCCACGTGATCGGTCGCGACATCATCCAGCACCACACCATCTTCTGGCCGGCGATGCTCCACGCGACGGGCCACGCCGAACCGCGCGCGGTCTGTGCGACGGGCTTCGTCACCATCGACGGCAAGGGACTCTCCACCAGCCGGAACCGCGCGATCTGGGCCGAGGAGTACCTCGACGAGGGGTTCCACCCGGACCTGCTGCGCTACTACCTCACCACGATGGGCGGGTTCCAGCAGGACCTCGACTTCACCTGGGAGCGCTTCCAAGAGCGCGTCAACGGCGAACTCGTCGGCACGGTCGGCAACTTCGTCTACCGCTCGATGCTGTTCGCGGCGCGGAACTTCGACGGCACGCCCGACGCCGACGTGAGCGACGACGTGCAGGAGCACATCGACGCCGCGGTCGGGCAGTTCCGCGAGGCCGTGAAGAACTACGACGTGCGCAACGCCGGCGACGCCGCGGTCGAGCTCGCGCAGTTCGGCAACGAGTACATCCAGCAGCACGAGCCGTGGCAACTGGAGGACGGCAGCGACGAGCAGGCGCAGGTCATCCGGGACTGCCTGCAGGTCGCCGTCGCCGTCGCGGTGCTGCTCGAACCGATCACGCCCGAGAAGGCCGAGACGGTCTGGCAACAGCTGAACGTCGACGCCGACGTACACGAGGCCGAGACCGACGCGGTGTACGCCGAGCCGGGCGCGTTCGACGAGCCCGACGAGCTGTTCGAGAAGATCGAAGACGACCGCGTCGACGAGCTGGACGCGGCGCTCGAAGAGAAGATCGAGGAAGCGGCTGCGGACGACGAGAGCGAGGACGACGAAACCGAGGACGAGAACACCGAGATGGACGACAGCGAACTCGAACCCCTGATCGACGAGCGTATCGACTTCGACACCTTCGAAGGCCTCGACATCCGGGTCGGCCGGATCGAGAGCGCCGAGGGGATCGAGGGCGCGGACAAGCTCTCCCGGTTGGAGGTCGACATCGGCGCCGAGACCCGCCAGATCGTCGCCGGGCTGAAGCAGCTCCACGATATGGACGAGATCGAGGGGAAGAAGGTGATCGTGCTGGCGAACCTCGAACGGGCCGAACTGTTCGGCGTCGAGTCCAACGGGATGGTGCTCGCTGCGGGCGAGCAGGCCGACCTGCTGACGACACACGGCGACGCCGAGCCGGGGACGAAGGTCCGGTAGCGGCGACCGACAGCCGTACCGGGACGACATTCCGGTAGCGGCGACCGCCAGCGATCCGATCCGCCCGCTCCTTTCTGACGCGGAACCGGGGTTTATGCCCGGTTAGCACGTACTACGAACGATGTCTCGAACGCCGCCCGGTCCCAAGGGCAAGCCCGTGTTCGGGAGCAGCCACCAGTACGCTCGCGACCCGTTCCGGTTCGTCACGGGGCTCGAACAGGCCTACGGCGGCGTGAGCCGGTTCGACATGGGGCCGCTCGACACGTACGTGGTCACCGACCCCGCGGCCATCGAGCGAATCCTCGTCTCCGAGGCGGGTCGCTTCGGCAAGCCGGCGTTTCAGGACGACGCGCTCGGCGATCTGTTGGGCGACGGACTCCTCCTCAGCGAGGGCGACACGTGGCGACAGCAGCGCACGCTCGCCCAGCCGGCGTTCGACATGGCCCGGCTCTCGGGGATGGCCGACCGCATCGTCGACCACACCGAGTCCCGCCTCGCCGACTGGGCCGACGGCGACCGCGTCGACGTGGAACAGGAGATGACGACGGTCACCATCGATGTGATCCTCGACCTGATGATGGGCGTCGAACTCCCCCGGGACCGGCTGGAGCACGTCCGCGAGCAACTGGAGCCGCTCGGCATGCGGTTCGAGCCAGACCCCATTCGGTTCGCAGTCCCCGACTGGGTGCCGATGCCGGGCGACGCCGAGTTCGACGCCGCCGTCGCCGAGCTGGAGGGCGTCATCGACGACATCGTCGCCCGGCGCCGGGGCGACGTGGGCACGGACGACGACCCCGACGCGCCGATGGACTTCCTCTCGCTGCTCGTGCGAGCCCGGGAAAACGGCGAACAGACCGACGAACAGCTCCGCGACGAGATGATGACGATGCTGCTCGCGGGCCACGACACCACCGCGCTGACGCTGACGTACACGTGGTTCCTGCTCTCGGAGCACCCCGAGGTCGAGCGCCGGCTCCACGAGGAGATCGACGCCGTCGGCGACGGCGACCGCCCGACGATGGCGGACGTACGGGAGTTGGAGTACACCGAGTGGGTGATCAAGGAGGCGATGCGGCTCTACCCGCCGGTGTACACCATCTTCCGGGAGCCACGGGAGCCGGTCGAGATCGGCGACTACACGATCCCCGAGGGGGCGGCGATCATGCTCCCCCAGTGGGCGGTCCACCGCTCCGACGACCACTGGGACGATCCGGCGTCGTTCGACCCCGAGCGCTGGCGCCCCGAGCGGGCGGAGGAGCGCCCGCGGTTCGCGTACTTCCCGTTCGGCGGCGGGCCGCGCCACTGCATCGGCAAGCACCTCGCGATGCTCGAGGCCCGATCCATCGTCGCGACGACGGCCAGCCGGTTCCGCCTGGAGTACGAGGGCGAGACCCCGCTCGAACTCCTCCCGACGCTGACGGCCCACCCCCGGAACGGGATGCCGATGCGCGTCGAGCGCCGCTGAGGCTCGACCCATCCACTCGGCGGTCCGAGCGACGCCAACCACTTAGCACCGCCTGCACAACCCTTCACTATGCGGATCGAGTACGACCGCGACACCTGCATCGGGATGTTCCAGTGCGTCGCCGAGTGGGACGCCTTCGAGCGCGACGAGGACGCGGGCAAGGCGGTCCTCGTCGACAGTGAGGAGGCCGAGGACGACGTGTTCGTCCGCGAGGTGCCCGAGGACGCCGAACTCGACGCGAAGTTCGCCGCGCGGGCCTGCCCCGTCGACGCCATCCGCGTCTACGACGACGCCGGCGAGCAGATCGTCTGAGAGCCTGACACCCCCGTTTCAGTTCCACCCCGCTCGCCGAACCCTTATCGGCGAGCGCGCCCCAGTACCGACAAATGGCGGCCACCGACGACGTCGGCCGGATCGATCACCCGCTGCTCACCCCCGACTTCCTCGAGCAGCGGCGCTACCAGCTCGAACTGGCCGGCACGGCGAAGGCGGCCCACACGCTGGTCTGTCTCCCGACCGGACTCGGAAAGACGACCGTCTCGCTGCTCGTGACCGCCGAACGACTGAACGAGGTCGGCGGGAAGGCGCTGCTGTTGGCGCCGACGAAGCCGCTGGTCCAGCAGCACGCCGAGTTCTACCGCGAGGCCCTCCAGATCCCCGACGAGGAGATCGTCGTGTTCACCGGCGACGTGAGCCCCGACGACCGCGCCGAACTCTGGGACTCCGCGACGGTGGTCATCGCCACGCCGCAGGTCGTCGAGAACGACCTCGTCGGCAACCGCGTCTCGCTGTCGGACGTGACCCACCTCACGTTCGACGAGTGCCACCGCGCGACCGGCGACTACGCCTACGTCTACATCGCCGAGCGCTACCACGCCGACGCCGCGGACCCGCTCGTGACCGGGATGTCGGCCTCCCCCGGCGGCGACGAGGAGGAGATCCTGCAGGTCTGTGAGAACCTCGGGCTGACCGAGGTGGAGGTGATGACCGAGGAGGACGCCGACGTGGACGAGTTCACCCACGACACCGACGTGCAGTGGGAGCGCGTCGACCTCCCCGAGGAGATTCTGGAGATCCGCGACCTGCTGAACGAGGTGATCACCGAGCGACTGGAGGATCTGAAGGAACTCGGCGTCACCAACACCACCCAGCCGGACCTCTCACAGAAGAAGCTCAACGGAATGCGCGCCGAACTGCAGAAGCTGATCAACAACGACCAGAGCGAGGGGTACCAGGGGATGAGCACCCACGCGGAGGTGATGAAGCTCCGCCGCGCCGTCGAACTGGTCGAGACCCAGTCCGTCGAGTCGGTCCGGCGCTACTTCGAGCGCCAGCGCGAGGACGCCCGCTCCTCGGGCGCGTCGAAGGCCAGCCAGCGCATGGTCAGCGACCCGCGCGTGCGCCGCGCGATGCGGAAAGCCGACACGTACGACGGCCTCCACCCCAAGTTCTCGCAGGCCCGCATCCTGCTCGCCCAGACGTTGGGCATCGGCGACGGCGAGCGCGTCATCGTGTTCACCGAGTCCCGCGACACCGCCGAGGCGCTGACGGAGTTCCTCGGCGAGAGCTTCGAGACGCGGAAGTTCGTCGGGCAGGGCGACAAGGAGGGGTCGGACGGCATGACCCAGAACCAACAGCAGGAACGGCTGGAGGCGTTCCGCAACGGCGAGTTCGAGGTGCTGGTCTCCACCTCCGTCGCCGAGGAGGGGCTGGACGTGCCCGAGGTCGACCTCGTGCTGTTCTACGAGCCGGTCCCGACCGCGATCCGCTCCATCCAGCGGAAGGGCCGAACCGGGCGACAGGCCGAGGGGAAGGTCGTCGTCCTCCTCGCGGAGGACACCCGCGACGAGGCCTTCTTCTGGATCGCCCGCCGGCGCGAACAGGAGATGGAGGAGGAGCTCCGGAAGCTGAAAGGCGTCGCCGACGAGGTCGAGGAGGAGCTCGACGACGCCCAGCAGGCGCTCTCCGAGTTCGACGGTTCGCCGGCACACGGAGCCGGCAAGGACGGCGGGGCGTCGGCTGACGACGGTGACACCCGCGAGGAGCGGCTCTCCCCGGGACTCGACGACTTCGCCGCGGACGACGAGGGGAGTGAATCCACCGACGACGCCGAGGACGACACCACCGAGGGCGTCGTCGCGACCGCCGACTCCGACCCCGACGAGGAGGAGATAGAGGTCGTCGTCGATCAGCGCGAACTCGACTCGCCGATCGCGAAGGAGCTCTCCCGCCGGGAGGGCGTCCGGACCCGCCTCGAAACGCTGGAAGTCGGCGACTACGTGCTCTCCGATCGCGTCGCCGTCGAGCGCAAGTCGGTCGCGGACTTCCTCGACACGCTGACCGGCGGCGACCGATCCATGTTCGAGCAGGTGGGCGACCTCTCGCGGGCGTACGCCCGGCCCGTGGTGATCCTCGAGGGCGAGGACCTCTACGGCGAGCGCAACGTCCACCCCAACGCGATCCGGGGGGCGCTCTCCTCGCTGGCGATCGACTTCGACGCGAGCGTGCTCCGCACCGAGGACGAGGACGACACCGCCGACCTGCTCGAAGTCGTCGCCGGCCGCGAGCAGGAGGAGAGCGACCGCACGGTGTCGGTCCACGGCGAGAAGTCGGGGAAGACGCTGGCCGAACAGCAGGAGTACGTCGTCGGCAGCGTCGCCGACATTGGCCCCGTCACCGCGCGGGCGCTGCTGGAAGAGTTCAAGACGGTCGAGGCGGTGATGACCGCGAGGAAGGAGGATCTGCTGGACGTCGACGGGATCGGGGAGGTGACCGCCGACCGGCTCCGAGAGGTCGTCGGGAGCGAGTACACGGGCTGACGCCCGGGCTTCGAGCTACTGCTCCAGCGCCGCCAGCGCCTCGGCCGCCTCCTTCGAGGCTTCGAGCCACTCCTTCGCCGTCCGGGGGTCGGTGGCCTCGCTCGCGTTCCGTGCCGTCGTCGTCACCGCGCGCTGAAGCTCCGCCCGCGGCCCCGCGGCGTCGGTGGCCGTCGGTTCGGGCGCTCGCTGTCCACGGGCCGGCTGTTCGTCGGTGTTCGATCCGGTCTGCTGCGCAACGTCGGCGCCGCTTTCGGGCCGTGCCGTCGGCTCGGCGCCGTTCGTTCGTTCGGCGCTCCGGGACGGCTCGGCCGTCGGCTGCCGTGACTGCGCCGGCTGCCGTGACTGCGGCTGCGCAGCCTGCTGTGTTTCCGCCGCCTGTTGGGGTTCCGCTGGCTGCTCCCCGCCGGCGCCGCTGCAGGTCGGGCAGAACGTCTCCCCGCCGTCGCGGAACAGCGGGTCGCCACAGCGGTCGCAGTGCTCGTTGGTCATCGTCGCTCCCTGCAGCAGGAGTTCGCTCATACGCTGAGTCTCCTGCCGTTTCTCCTCGTCTTTCTCGAGCTTCTCGCGGAGCTTCTCCCGTTCGGCCTCCTTGTCGAACTCCTCGCTCATGGGCGTGGGTTGGCGCTCCGTACTGAAAAGGCGTGGTAGTCCGGCGGCGCCGCTACGCGGTCGAAAACACGGGAACGCGACGCGCGAGCGTTAGAACGGGGCCTGCGGCCCTTCGTCGTCCTCGCCGTCGTCGTCGCCCTCGCCGGGGAAGGAGGGGCTCATGCTGCTGCCGCCGGTGCCGCCGAGGTCGCCGTCGGCGCCGGCACCCATGCCGGTGTCGGCTTCGACTTTCTCGATCTCGGGGATCTCCTTGACCATCCGGGACTTGATTGCCTGGATCGTCATCGGGGAGATACCGCAGCCCGAACACGCGCCGCCGAGCTGGATGTGGACTACGCCCTCCTCGCGGTCGAGGTGGGTGATCGAGGACGAACCGCCGTGCATCTGGATCTGCGGGAAGTTGCGTCGCAGGAAGTTGCTGACGCGGTCGCGAAGGTCGTCGCCGGACTGGCTCTCCGTGCTCATACACTCACTTCGCGAGCGGGCGGCTTATGCCTTTGGTTCGGGGCGGCCCGAACACGTTCGATACCCGGCTCAGGCCTCGTTCTCGGCCCGCTCGACGCCGAACAGCTCGTGGAGTTCGGCGACGATCTCGTCGGTGTAGCGATCGAGCGTCTCGGTCAGCGTCTCGGCGTCGGTATCGACCGCAGTCACGCGATCCGTGGCGTTCTCGGGAAGCTCGACCTCGAAGCGGCCGTCGACGAAGTGCGGTTCGGACTCGTTGAGCACCTGCTGGTCGATCGCGTGGATCAGGTCGGAGTTGTACTGTCCGTTCATCGTCTCGAACGCGTTCTTGTAGGCGCGCTGGAGCTGGGTGAAGTGCTCAGCGTACTTCTCCTCCTCGAACGTCTCGGGGTCGAAATCGGCCATTACCCGCGGTTGGCGCGGGGACGGCAAAAGTGGGGCGACTCGGCGGGCTCAGAACCCGACCCACTCGCCCGGCTCGCCGTCGGCCGCCCGGTACTGGAACGATCGGCCGTCGTCGTCGCGCCGGGTGGCGATCACGGCGTCGAACGGCTGGGTGAGCGTGGTGACCGCTGCCTCCCCGGCGGCGTCGTCGTCGATCACGGCGACGGTCGGCCAGTCCATCCCCCGGGCCTCCGCGAGCAGCACGCGGAGGAACTGGTACACCTGCTCGGTGTCGCTGTACATCAGCAGCTCCGACAGCGAGTGGAGACCGACGGCGACGTGCTCGACGCCGTCGTCCTGGAAGCGGTCCACGAGGTCGGTGAACTTCACGCCCACCTCGGTGAGGTTCTTCGGCGAGGAGGCGTAGCGGACCAGCTCGCCGCCGCCGTCGTCCTGTCCCTGTACCCGGCTGGCGCAGTCGACGACGCCGAAGCAGTCGGGGTCGCCGTAGGCGGCGAAGTCCGATCGGGCGCCGCGATTCTGCCGGCTGGTGGAGACGAGGATCGAACAGTCCGCGAGCGAGCCGAGCAGGCGGAGGAGCAGATCGTACTTCCCGGACATCGCCGGCCCGCGGACGAGCACGGCCTTCCCCGCCGCGAGCTGGTCGACCGGGATGGCGGAGTCCAGGGCCTCGCTCGTGGGCTCCTCCATCTTTATACGTGTACCTCGCGGGGCGCCCACAAAACCCTGTTCCCTCCCCCGTCCGTGGGGTCCGGGACGTTGATGGGGCCTGCGGCACAGCACCGAGTATGGCGACCGACTCACACGCCGCCGACCCGACGCGGGGGTGGCGCTGATGCGCTACCTCGCACGAACCGCCGACGGCGACCCGCTGCTGGGCGACGACGACGGCTTCGTCCCGCTCGCGGCCGCGACGCCCGAGCACGCGAGCGTCCGCGAGGCGCTCCCGGCCGCGGCCGCGGGGACGCTCCCCTCTCCCGACGCCGCGACCGCCGACAGGATTCCCCGGGAGAAGCGCTCACTGGGTGCATTCGTCGAGGAGCCGGGCAAGCTGTTCGGGATCGGCCTCAACTACGTCGAACACGCCGGCGACCTCTCGGAGGACGCTCCCGAGGAGCCGGCGAGCTTCTTCAAACCGAGGACGGCGGCGACCGGGCCGGGCGGCCCGATCCGGCTCCCGCCCGAGTCGATCAGCGAGCGCGTGACTGCGGAGGCGGAGTTGGCGGTCGTGATCGGTCGGACGTGCCGGAACGTCGACGCTGCGGAGGCCGAGAACGTGATCGCCGGCTACGCGCCCGTGATCGACATGACCGCCGAGGACGTGCTCCAGCGGAATCCGCGGTTCCTCACCCGGGCGAAGAGTTTCGACACGTTTCTCGTGCTGGGGCCGCATCTCGCGGTGCCGGAGTCGGGAACGGATCTCTCGGAGACGACGGTTCGGACGGTCGTCGACGGCGAGACGGTCGCGGAGAACGTCGTGGGGAACATGGAGTTCCCGCCGCGGGAGCTGGTGGCGTTCCACTCCGACGTGATGACGCTCGAACCCGGCGACGTGATCTCGACGGGGACGCCCGGCGCGGGCGTGATCGAGCCGGGTTCACACGTGCGCGCGGAGGTCGAAGGGATCGGGAGCGTCGCGGCGGACGTCGTCCGGTAGCTACCAGATTCCGAACAGAAGCGAACTTCGGTCCGACGTTCGACAGAAACATTCTTCAGATCACACTTTTTGTGGTGGCGGGGCTCGCAGTAATCGTGATGCAACACCATCCACACCACCACGGGAGTACAGGACCGACGATCGCCGCCGAGCCCCACGACGGGGCGTTCGCGGCCGTTATCGCCGTCCCGATCGTCGTGTTTGTCGGGATTTGGACGATGCAGGCTCCGACCGCGGTCGTCGCGGTAGCCGGCTTCGTCGCCGGCATCCGGACGGCACGGAGCGACGCCCCCTCACGCGTCGTCGACGCGGTACCGGCGTCGATACGCGGAATCAGGCCCGAGACGGACGACCCCCCGACATCGGCCGGCAACCCGACGAGATAGCCACGGGTCGTTACTCGGGTTCAGATAACTCACCACGAACTCTTTTAGACGTGACAGCCAACGTGAGCGCATGGCTTCCGGGACCGAGCCGGACGCGACGGGCGTCTCGCCCGACGACGCCTTCGCGACCCTGGGCAACGAGATCCGACTCGAGATCATCCAGCAGCTGGGTGACGCCGACGGCCCCCGTTCGTTCTCCGACCTCCACGACGCCGTCGACGTCCGCGACTCGGGACAGTTCAACTACCACCTCGACAAGCTGGTCGGTCACTTCCTCAGAAAGACCGAGGAGGGGTACACCCTCCGGCAGGCCGGCGAACGCGTCGTCGAGGCAGTCCTCTCGGGTGCGGTGACCGACGCGCCGGTGATGGAGCCGACGCCGGTCGACGAGGACTGCCACTACTGCGGCGCCCCGGTCCTCGTTCGCTACAACCAAGAGCGGGTCGACGTCTTCTGTACCGAGTGTACGGGCGCGTACGGTGACACTCACGCCTCGTCCGGCGCCGACGTCCCCGAGGAGTACGGGTGGCTCGGCGGGATGCCGCTCCCCCCGGCGGGGCTGAACGGCCGGACCGCCGACGAGGTGTTGCAAGCGGCCTTCGGCCTCGGTCAGACCGAGTTCGTCACGGCGAGTTCGGGCATCTGCCCCCGGTGTTCGGCGCGCACTGACCGCAGCATCGAGGCGTGTGAAGACCACGAAACGGACGACGGCGTCTGCTCGACCTGTGGCCGCCGTCGGTCGGTGGTTTTCGGATCGGCGTGTACGAACTGCAACTTCGCTACCGGCGGCGGCGTGCTCCAAGGGCTGTTCGCGGAAACGGAGTTCCTGCGGTTCATGACGGATCACGGGCTGAACCCCGTGAACCCCGACTCGGTCACGGAGTACCTCAGCGCGATCTCGGACTACGACGCCGTCGTTCACTCCCGATCCCCGCTGGAGGTCGAGGTTCGGCTGACAATCGACGGGGACACGTACTCCCGAACCATCGACGACGCGTTCCTCGACGGCTGAGCCGCCCGGTAACGCCGGTCGCGTCGTCGCCCCGTGACGGAGCGCTACATTCATCCGGCCGACAGCGTACCACTACACAGAGTGGAGCCCGCCCGCATCCCCGACTCGTTCCCCGCGCCCTCCTTCCGCGGCAACCAAGAGCAGGCGCTGGCGGACATCCGCGACGCCTTCGCCGCCGGGAACGACGTGGTGCTCGTGCGCGCGCCGACGGGCAGCGGCAAGTCCCTCCTCGCGCGGTCGATCATGGGCGCCGCCCGGACCGTCGAGGAGGCCGACCCCGCCCAGCCCACCGGCGCCTACTACACCACGCCGCAAGTCAGCCAACTGGACGACGTGGAGGCCGACGACCTGCTCGAGGACTTCCGCGTGATCCGGGGCAAGAACAACTACGACTGCATCCTCCCCGGCGAGCACGACACGCCGGTCGATCAGGCCCCCTGCGTCCGCAAGAAGGGGTTCGACTGCACGGTCCGGCACCGCTGTCCGTACTTCTCGGACCGCGCGATCGCCAGCAACCAACCGATCGCGGCGATGACGCTCGCGTACTTCATGCAGACCGCCGGCAGCGACGTGTTCCGGATGCGCGACGTGGTCGTCGTCGACGAAGCCCACGGGCTCGCGGAGTGGGCGGAGATGTACGCCGCCGTCGAACTCACGCCCCGGAGAGTCCCGGTCTGGGACGACGTGGACGTGCCGGACGTGACCGCCGCCACGGGCGATCCCGTCGAGGGCGCCGTTCGCTTCTCGGAACAGCTACTCGAACGCTGCGAGGTCGAGAAGGACGAACTGCTCGCGAAGCCCGAGCTTACCCCCGACGAGGCCGCCCGCCGGGACCGCCTGCAGGAGCTGATCAGCGAGCTCTCCTACTTCGTCGAGGATTACCGTGACGCCCACTCGCCGACGACGTGGGTGGTCGACCAGCCCGACGGCGCCGGCGGCCCGATCACGATCAAGCCGCTCGATCCGGCGAAGTATCTCCAGCACACCGTCTGGGACCGCGGCTCGAAGTTCGCGCTGCTGTCGGCGACGATGCTCAACAAGGAGGCGTTCTGCCGCGGCGTCGGCCTCGACCCCGAGAAGGTCGCGCTGGTCGAGGTGGGCCACACGTTCCCCGTCGAGAACCGCCCGCTGTACGACGTCACGCAGGGGAAGATGACCTACGAGCACCGCGACGAGACGCTGCCGAAGATCGCCGACTTGATCGTCCGCCTGATGGCGAAACACGCAGGGGAGAAGGGGTTGATCCACTGCCACTCCTACGCGATCCAGGAGCGGCTCGCCGACCGCCTCGCCGAACTCGGCGTCGCCGGCCGCGTGCGCGTCCACGACCGGGAGAACCGCGACGCCCAACTCGAAGCGTGGAAGGCCAGCGACGAGCCCGAACTGTTCCTCTCGGTCAAGATGGAGGAGGCGCTCAATCTGGAGGACGACCTCTGCCGCTGGCAGGTACTCTGCAAGGCCCCCTACCTCAACACCAACGACTCCAGAGTGGAGCAGCGCCTCGAGGAGGGCCAGTGGGCGTGGTACTACCGCGCCGCGCTCAGAACCGTGATCCAGGCTTGCGGGCGCGTCGTGCGCTCGCCGGAGGACTACGGTGCGACCTACCTCGCGGACGACTCGCTGCTGGAGCTGTTCGACCGCGCGAGCACGGACATCCCCGGATGGTTCCAGGATCAGGTCGACCGCATCTCCCGGCCGGACCTCCCCGAGGCCGATCCCGCGGCCGCGCTCGCGGGCGTCGACGCCAGCCCGAGCGTCGGCTCTCCGGGGAGTTCGGACCGGAGTAGCCGACGACAGTCCGGCGGCTCGGCCGGAACCGCGTCCAGTTCGTCCTCGCGCTCGTCGTCGACGGCTTCGTCGTCCAGTTCGAGTGGCGACTCGCCGACGAACAAAACCGAGGCCGAAGCCGAGAAGCGTGAGAACCATCCGCTCTCGGACGTATGGGGCGACGGATGAGCAGTCGCACCAGTCGGGACGCGTGGGGTGACTCGTGAGCCGTCTCACCGACGCCCTCCGGGCTCGCTTCGGCGAGGACATCTTCCGCCGGATGGCGATCGCCGCCGTCCTGACCGTGCTGCTCATGGGCTCTGTCGGGATCGCGGACCCGTTCTACTCCCCGCCCGAACCCCAGAGCGTCGATACCGACGCGCCACCGGAGCAGGTCGCGCTGGACGCCCTGAACGCCACGGGCACCAACGACTACCGGATGGACTGGATCACACCGTGTGACGACGCGAACGTGACGCGGCGGGGCGACGGCTGCGTGTTCCTCCGGTACAGCGTCGAGCGCAGCGACCGCGAGTACGCCGTCGCCAACGGCGAGGGGTACTTCGGCGTCGGTCCGGACGTGTACGCCGACGAGGTCAGCGCGACGTTCACCGACTTCCCCGAGGCCCCCGACCGGAGCCAGTCGCGGGCGCTGAACCTCTGGGCGGACGCCGACCGTCTCGACCGGAGCGATCTGGCGGCGACGCTGTCGAGCGATGCCGTCGAGACGACCGTCTCGGAATCGAACGGGACGATCCGGCTCCGGACCGACAACGACACGGTCGCGAGCCGCCTGCTCGGCAGTTCGGAGAACGCGTCGGCGCCGCCCGACTCCTTCGACGCGAACGTCACCGTGGCCGTCGACGCGGAGTCGGGCTGGCTCCGGTCGATCACGATCCGCACGGCCAACGGCAACGAGACGGACTGGCAGCGCTACCGCTACGATCGGTGGAACGACGTGAGCGTCGAGCGGCCCGCGGGGACGAGCCGGCCGATCCTCGGCTGGATCTTCGACGCGATAAACCGCGAGTACCGGCCGTAGAGCCGTTCAGAGCGCCAGCGCGTACGCCAACGAGGAGCCGAGCATCAGCACGACCATCGTGATCGCGAGCAGCTGCTTCCAGTTCATACCGGAGAGGGTCGTTCCAGCGGCTTAAGCTTCCGCGTCGGCGGCGCTCGTGCGTGTTCGCCCTACGCGGCGTCGTCCTCGGGCACCATGTGCAGCCCCGAGCGGGACTTCAGCACCCGCACCTGCTCGGCGTCGGTGTCGAAGAAGTCGGGTCGCGGGATGCTCACCGTCTCGAACGTCTCGGGGTCGAGCACCTGCACCGCGTGGTCGTCCTCGACGGCGACGACGGTCGTCTCGACGGCGTCCGCGCGCTCGCCCAGCCGGCGCGCGTCGGGCGCGTCGCCCTCGCCGAAGCGGGCCTCGTAGCGCTCGCCGGAGGCGAGTCTGGTCCCCTTGAGGTTTCCGCGGACGGAGGTGACGAGCACCGGTCCGTCGCCGTCCTCGGGGTCGATGATCTCCCCCGGCCGGTAGCGCGGCAGCCGGACCGAGAACGTCACGCGGTACACCTCGTTGCCGTCGGAGTCCTCGGTGACGAGGGTGGCGTACTCCTCGAACTCGCCGCCGAACTCCTCGACGAGGCGCTTCGAGAGCGCCCGACCCAGTTTGTTGGTCGAGAGCTTGATGTCGGCGCCGTCTTTCACCTCCTTGGCTTCGGTGACGAACGCCTCGCGGTCGCCGTCGGCCTCGCGTTCCCGCACCATCTCGTTGGCGATCTCGATGGCGCGCTCGCGCTCGTCGCTGGTGGGGACGCGCTCCTCGGCGCGGACCTGCACCTCGCCGGCGTAGGAGCCGCCCGAGATCCGGCCACAGCGCTCGCAGGTGCCGCGGGAGACCTTGACGGGGACCACGACCTGCTCTTCGACGGGCGTACCGCGGACGATGCCCGAGAACGTGCAGTGCATACGGATCGTGTTCTGGTCGACCTGTTCGGGGTCGACACCCCACTGGACCTGTTCGGCCTTGAGGTGGACGCCGAGGGCTTCCGCGACTTCGTCGACGGCCACGTCGGTGTAGTCTTTCGCACCCACGTCGACCCAGCGGTTGCCGCGGTGGACCGCGCCACAGCGCGAGCAGACGAGCACTTCGATGCGGTCGGGGGCGTCGACGAGGTCGAACTGCTCGAAGTAGCAGGCGTCACAGAGTGCGGCGTCGCGGTCCCGCGGCTCCCCGGGGAGCGGCTCGGGGCGCTCGGGCACGTCGTCGCCGCAGCGAGGGCAGAACTCGCCGGACTTACTCATTACTGCTGAATCGTCGGTTCGGACTGATAAGGACCGCGCTGTGTGTTTGGGGATGATGTGCGTCGATTCTGTGAGGGTCAAGTCGGCACCGCGAACAGCGACCGCGACAGCGTCTCGATCTACTACTCCCACAACCGCGACAGCAGTTCGATCGTTGGCACCTTGTGACCGCACTGCCCCGCACAGCCCACACGCCTCCCCAGCCGACTCACTCGCTCACGTCCGTTCGCTCGTTCGTCCCTCGCGCTCGGCTCGCGCACGGAGGCGCTCGCGCTTCGCGCCGACTGCCACAGCGGTGCGGTGGCGGTGGACGCCTCGCCGGCGCCGACCGTCGGCGCCGGCGGGGGGAGGGGTGGGGACTCGGTGCTGCGCCGGACCTCGTGTCCGGCGCACTGCGGTCACAAGTGGTCTACGAACGAGGTGCTGTTGCGGTTGCCGTCGCTGTTCCAGTTGCCGACGATCGAGGTGCTGGTACTGTGGAAACACCTTCCGCCGACTCCCACGCGACCGACGCCTCAGGCGACTACTCCACCGAATTCCGCAGCGTCCCGATCCCCTCGTACCAGATCTCCACCTCGTTCCCCGGCTCGATCGTCCCCGGGTTCCCCGGACTCCCGAACGCGACCACGTCGCCGGGGCGGAACGTGAACCGCTCCGAGAGGAACGAGAGCAGTTCGTACGGTCCCCACAGCATCAGCTCCGTGTTCGCCTCCTGCCGGCGCTCGCCGTCGATCTCGGTGTACATGTCGATCCCCCGCGGGTCCACGTCCGTCTCGATCCACGGCCCCAGCGGCCCGGAGCCGTCGAACGCCTTCCGCGAGGTCAGCCCGGGCTGGTCCAGCGCGTCCACGTCGTTCATGATCGTGAACCCCCGAACCACCTCCTCGGCCTCCTCCGGCGTCAGATCGTGACACCGTTCGCCGATCACGGCCGCGAGCTCGCCCGCGTAGGTCACCTCCTCCGAAAACGTCGGGTACGGGATTGGCGCCCCGTGGGAGATCACCGACGCCGGCGGCTTGATGAAGAACGTCGGCTGCTCGGGGCGCTCGTACCCCTTCTGTTCCAGCGTCTCGGCGTAGTTCCGGCCGATACAGTAGACGGCGGAGGGGTCACACGGCGGCGCGAGCGTGCCGTCCTCGCCGACCACGTAGCGCTCCCCGTCGCTCTCGACCGCGCCGTCGACGTACTCGCCGGCGACGACGCCGTCGCCGGTCTCGACCCGTGCGAGTCGCATACGTGGGGCTGTGCCGGTGGGCGTATAGGGGTTCGGCTCGCGGGCCGGCAGGGAGGGGTTTAAGCGCCCGAACGTCCATCCACCGATATGGAGTGGAAAGCGGACTGGGGGCTTCGGGCGCGCATGGGCGGGACCATGCTGCTGCTCGGCCTCCTCTACGTCGTCTTCATCGCCGTCCTCTCGCTGACGGATCTCGGGATGACCGGTATCGTGGTCGTGATGGGGCTGTTCATGCTCGGCCAGTTCTTCTTCAGCGACAAGCTCGCGCTGCGGAGCATGGGCGCCCACGAGGTCGACCGCGAGGAGTACCCCGAGCTCCACGCGACGATCGAGCGCCTCTGTCAGCAGGCCGACCTGCCCAAGCCGACCGTCGCGGTCGCGGACACGGAGATCCCCAACGCGTTCGCGGCCGGCCGGTCCCAGAAGAACGCGACCGTCTGTGTGACCCGGGGGCTGCTGCGCACGCTCGACGACGACGAACTTGAGGGCGTGCTGGCCCACGAGCTCGCCCACGTCAAGAACCGCGACGTGATGGTGATGACCATCGCCTCGTTCCTCTCGACGCTGGCGTTCATGGTCGTCCGGTTCGGCTTCCTGTTCGGCGGCGGCGACCGGGAGGGCGGCGCGCCCGTCCTCGTCGCGGTCGTCGCCTCCTTCGCCGTCTGGGTGCTCTCGTTCCTGCTGATCCGGCTGCTCTCGCGCTACCGCGAGTTCGCGGCCGACCGCGGCGGCGCGGCGATCACCGGCAAGCCGTCGGCGCTGGCGTCGGCGCTGCTGACGATCGACGGCAGCATGGACCGCGTGCCCGACAAGGACCTGCGCGAGAGCTCGGAGATGAACGCGTTCTTCGTCATCCCGATCAAGTCGGGGTTCGTCGGCAAGCTGTTCCGAACCCACCCGACCACGGAGAACCGCGTCGAGCGCCTGCGCGAGCTCGAACGCGAGATGGAGACGCAGTAACTCAGTTCAACAGCGCCAGCAGGCGCACCACGAACAGCTCTCGGCCCACCAGCACGACGCCGCCGTAGATCGCGGCCGCGCCGAGGACCAGAAACCAGACCGCGAGCGGCGTCGGGCCGCCGGCGAACGTTTCGACCGCCGACTGCTCGGAGAGCACGCCGGCGTAAGTCAGTACGCCCGACAGCGCCGCGTAGGCCAGCAGCGTGCCGATCTCGATCGCCATCTCCGGGATGCCGGAAGCCATGCCACGAAGTACGCGTCGGGAGCGATATACGTTACGCGCTCGAAAGACGTATGTCGAGACGCGCCCACGGCCGACCCGAGATGGGCAGATACGGATCCATCGACTACCCGTCGGTCGTGAAGCGCGGCGTCCTGTTCGGCCTCGCCCTCATGTTCGTGGGCGAGATCGGCGGCTACGTCGCGGAGAACTACGTGTCGGTCCCGGCGTGGGAGGAGACGCTGTTCCTCGTCGTGGCCGGGGTCGGGCTGCTGGCGTTCGTCCTCAGCCCGATCCTGTTCGGGATCGTCCTCCCGCTGACGGAGTAGGGGGGTAGCTCTTTTACCCCGACACCCGTCGCGGGGAGTATGCACGTCGTCATCATCGGTGCCTACGGCAGCGCCGGCGTCGCCGTCGCCGACGGCCTCGTCGACCACGTCGGCGGGGAGATCGACCGCCTCACCCTCGTCGACGACGGCGAGCCCGGCGGCGGGCTCTGTATCCTCCGGGGCTGTATGCCCTCCAAGGAGGTGCTCTCGGCGGCGGCCCACCGCTATCAGGCCCGCACGGATCACCGCCTCGACGGTCCCGCTCACGAGATGGACCTCGACTCCATCGTCGACACCAAAGACGATCACGTCCTCGGCTTCGCCGAACACCGCCGCGGGCACGTCCACGACCTCGCCGAGCGGTCGGGCGTGGAGTTCGTCCACGCGACCGCCCGGCTCGACGGCGCCGACCGCGTGGAACTGTTCGAGGACGGTCCCGATGGCGAGCCAACGCGCGCCCTCGATGCCGACTACGTCGCGGTCTGTACCGGGAGCACGGTGAACGTCCCCGACCTCCCCGGGGTCGACGACGTGGACTACATGGACTCCGCGGACGTGCTCGACGCGACCGACCTCCCGGACTCCGGGGTGGTGATGGGCTTTGGCTACGTCGGGCTGGAGATGGTCCCCTACCTCGCGGAGGCCGGCGTCGACCTGACCGTGATCGAGCACGACGACCGACCGCTCGACGACGCGCCGCCCGCCTTCGGCGACGAGATACTGGAGTGCTACCGCGAGGAGTTCGGCGTCGAGATCCTGACGAACACCGACGAGAAACGACTTGAACCGACCGACGACGGCGGGGTCAGGCTCACCTGCGAGGAGGCCGGTGTCGGCGAGCGCGTAGTCGAGGCCGAGGAGCTGTTCCTGTTCACCGGCCGCCGGCCGAACGTCGACGGACTCGGGCTGGAGAGCGCGGGGATCGACGCCCAGCCCGGGTTCGTCGAGGACACGATGCAGGCCGCCGACGCGGAGACGCTGTTCTTCCCGGGCGACGTGAACGGGAAGGAGCCGCTGCTTCACATCGCGAAAGAGCAGGGACAGCTGGCCGCCGAGAACGTGCTCGCCCATGCCCGGGGCGAGGCGCTGGAGTCCTACGAGTTCACGCCCCACCGCGTCATGTTCACGGCTGCGGGCGTCTACCCCTACGTCCGGGTCGGCCACACCGCCGAGACCGCCCGCGAGGCGCTCGACGATCCGATCGTCACCCGTCGCTTGGCGGCCGACGACGGCGTATTCAAGACGAAGGACGCGCCGCGAGGGCTCGCCGAACTGGTGGTCGCCCGCGACGGCACGGTCGTCGGCTACCAGGGGCTGCACTACCACGCCGACGTGATGGCCAAGACGATGCAGGTGATCGTCGAGATGGGGCTGGACGCCCGGGAGATCCCCGATCGAGCGTTCCACCCGACGACGCCGGAGATCCTCGACGGGCTGTTGCGCGACGCGACCGACGAACTCGACTAAGCGATCCCGCGATCCAGCAGCCACTCCCGGAGAACCGTCGCCGACGCGGTGTCGCCGGTCGCGACGTAGTGGCTCGCACACGCGTTCCCGCAGGCCAGCGCGGTCGGCCAGCCCCAGTCGGCGCCCAGTCC
>NZ_JBHUDH010000194.1:24637-29352 GCF_042678005.1 Halolamina salina
AGTTCGGACCGGTTCACCGAGAGCACGACGTCGACGCTCTCCCCGAGCGCGCGCAGCGCCCCGCGCAGTTCGCGGTGATCGCCGAGGTCGCTCCCCAGCACGTCGCCGGGGTCGAACACGAACGGCACCCGCGGGATCGACTCGCCGCCGAGGGCGTGGAACGCGTCGGCCATCCCCGGCGTCGACACCCAGTTCGTACAGACGACGGCGTCCGTGCCGAACACGACCGGGAGCGGCGCGGCTTCCCGGAGGTCCGCGAGCGTCCACGCCGAGAGGTCGGACGACGCTTCCACGAGCAGCAGGTCGCTGTCGTCGAAGTCGAGCACGTTCACGATCGCCGGTCGCCCCATCGAGACGGCCTCGAACGGGAGGTCGGCGAAGACGTCGCGGCCCGGTTCGGGGTCGTCGAGGTGGCCGTAGCAGGTCGCGTCGGCACCGAGCGCGTGGGCCTGCTGGGCGGCGTTGACCGACTGGCCGCCGGGTTCGATCGACTCGGGATCCAGCCCGAACCCCTTCCGGCCGCCGCTCTCGGCCTCGCGGACGAACGTGCGCCGTCGCTCGACGGGGTCGAGCGCGCCCGCCGAGAGCCGACAGTAGCGGTCGACGCTCCCGTCGGGGAGCGTGCTCACCGCCGGCGCGGGGGGATCAGCCAGCCGTCGGGCGAGGCGCTGGTAGGGCATGGGCGCGGTTTCGGGTGGGAGGGGGAAGGGCGCTACGCTCGGTAGCGAGGGTTCGGGTTCCCACGCTCCGGGAACTGACCCGGCGGCTTTTCAATACTGACAACCAAAATACACGTATGAAGGTTCCCGTCAGCAGACTGGGCGTGTTGGGCGTGCTCGGCGTCTTCGGCGTCGTCACGAACGAGCCGGCGCTGTACGCGCTGTTCGCGTTGTTCGCGCTGTTCGCCAGCGATCGGACGGTGAGCGTCCCGCTGGGCGGTGAAGAGAAACGGAAGTGATCCGCGAGAGGGGTTACCGGACGAGCAGGTCCTCGCCGCGCTCGACGACGATGCGGCAGGGCGGCGACATCTTGTTGTAGGCGCGGCGGAACGCCTCCTTCACGGCGTCGGCCTGCTCGACCTCACAGTAGGCCGTGAAGATGTTCTCGCCCTGCTCGATGCGGGCGGCGGTGCCGACCGGCTTCCCGAACGCCTGCCGCATCCCGTCGGAGACGCGGTCGGCGCCGGCGCCGGTCGCCTGCTTGTTCTCTCGGAGCACCTGGTGGGGGAACTTGCGGAGCACCATCTTGTAGTTGCCCTCGCCGAGTTCCTTGATCAGGTGGCGGTTGGCCGAGAGCCGCGCGGACTCGAGGGAGCCGTGGCGGATCTGCAGCGTCTCCTCGGGGCGCAGGGAGATCTTGACGGGGTAGTCGTCGGGATCTGCCTGCAGGTCGCCCATGTTGTGCTGGGCGATCTTCGAGCCGGGGATACCGGTGATGTACTCTCGCCGGGTGTACGACGGCTTGTCGATCTCCCGGTACATGGAGGCGGGCTTGTCAGACATGGCTACTTGGCTGTTCTGAGGCCCAGCCGGCGATTAAACCCTTCGATGCGTGGCCGAGTCAACGGTCGTCGCCCTCGGCGGCCGGTGACGGCTCCCCGGCCGTCGCCGACGCGTCGCCCCCCGGCGGCTCGACCGGGACGTGTGCAAGCCCCTTCTCGGCCAGCAGCTCCCGGGCGCGATCGGTCACCGAGGGGGCGACGAGGATTCCGCGAACGTCGACGCCGTCGGGCACCTCTCGGGCCAGTGCCTCGACGTACCGGCCGAGCTGGCCCGCGGCGTCCGGGCCGACGCGCCGGCGCTTCAGCTCGACGACCACGGGGCGCCCTTCGTCGTCGTGACCGAACACGTCGACGGGGCCGGCGGCGGTCTCACGTTCCGTGGCCGTAGGCTCGAACCCCGGCTCCACGAGCTGGGGGTTCTCGAGGATCCGCTGGCGGAGGTCCTCCTCGCTGCCGAACACGTCGACGCTCCGGCCGCCGGTGACCGGGAGCGCCGACACCTGCTCGACGCGCTCGAAGCGCACGTCGAGCGTCTCGTCGGGGTTCTCGCGCTCGCTTCGCACGCGCAGGCGACCGTCCCGGATCGCGACGCGGTGTTCCGACCCCGGGGGCTGCCAGTTCACCGGCGTCCGCTGCTCGTCGGTGTGGACCAGCGCCGTCCCGTCGGGCTTGAGGATCAGCAGGCGGTCGCCCGGGCCGAGCGAGGAGCTCGCGCGGCCGTCGTACTCCACGGTACAGCGTCCGAACACGGTGACCATCTCCCCGCGGTCGAACGCGGCCGACAGCGCGGCCAGCGCGTCGCGGTGGGCGGGCCGGTGGAGAGTGGTCACGCTCACACCGACCGTTGGCAGCCGAGGGACAAATGGCCGACGGTCCCGCGGATGCGCGTCGTGACGGCCTCCCAACGGAAGCCGTAGCACATACAGTCCCCCCGGGGAAAAGGGGAGGCATGGTCGACCCCATACTCACCTACGTCGGCGGCATCGCGTTCCTCGTCCTGCTGATCGTGCCGGTGCTGTACCTGCTGTACGCCGAGACGGACACTTGGGCGGACGACTCCCCGAGCGAGAGCGTGGTCCGTGGCGCCGGTCCCGTGGCGGAAGCGGGCGGCGACACCGAAGCCGACAGCGCGGAGGAGGCGGCAGCCGCCGAGCAAGAGTCGGCCGACGAGGCTGCCGAAGCCGACGAATCGGACGACGAGGAGCCTACCGAGGAGGAAACTGACGAGGAAGACGCTGCCGAAGATGAAGCAGCGGAAGCTGACGAGTCGGACTCTGCCGGGGAGGAGACTGAGGAGGCAGCTGAGGAGGAATCTGCTGCTGGCGACGAGGAGGAAGCGGAAGCCGGCGAGTCGGAGGAGGTAGACGACGAGGAATCTACTGAGGAAGAGGCTGACGAGTCGGACGAGGAGGAATCCACTGAGGAAGAAGCTGAAGAGGCAGACGACGAGGAATCTACTGAGGAAGAGGCAGCCGAGGAGGAACCGACCGACGACGACGCGGAGAACTGAGCTACCCGTCGAGGAACGACTCGACGCGCTCCCGGCGTTCTGCACTCTCGAACTGCTCCCACCACAGCGACGCCTCGCGTTCCCGTGCGGTCGCGGGATCCGGCGCCGCGACGGCGGCGTTGATCGCCCGTTTCGCCCGTTCTCGTGCGGCCGTCCCCACGTCGCTCATCGACGCTACGAGTTCGGCGACGCGCTCGTCCAGCGATTCTGTCGGAACTACGTCGGTCAGCAGCCCGATCTCCCGGGCACGGTCGGCGTCGATTCGCTCGGCGGTGAACACCAGCTCCTTCGCGGTGGATTCGCCGACGGCGTCGACCAGCCGCCGGGTCGCGCCGCCGGTGGGGAGCAGCCCGACTGCGGCGGTCGGGAGACCGAACGTCGACCCCTCGCTGGCGACCCGGAGGTCGCAGTAGAGAGCCAGCACCAGCCCGCCGCCGACGCAGAAGCCGTCGATCTTCGCGATCACCGGCGCGTGACAGTCGTGGGGCGCCCGGAATATCTCGTGGAACCGCGCCTGCCGCTCGCGCTGTGTCGGGTCGTGCTCGGCAGTCGGGCCGGCGTACTCCGCGAGGTCGGCGCCGGCGGAGAACGCCTCGTCGCCGGCGCCCTCGATCACCACCGCGTCGATCGAGCGGTCGCCCTCGATCTCGGCGAACGCCCGGCCGAGGTCGTGCATCAGCGCCGTGTTCAGCGCGTTGTGGGTCTCCGGCCGATCGAGAGTGAGCGTCGCGAGGCCGTCCTCGACGACGGCGTCGAGGTGACGGTAGGGGCCGTACTCGGGCATACACGGCGGTCGCGGGGGCGAGTGCAAAGAGCTACCGGGCACTCAGTCACACCGGACGTTCAGCCGTCCTGCTCCGGCCGGGTGTACAGCCACGCCCAGCCCACCAGCACGGCCTGCATCGGTAGCCGGAGCAACGCCGCGAGCCGGGCGGCGTCGTCGAACCGGTCGGGCACGAGTTCGGGGGCCACGTCGTCGGTGACGGTGTAGACGTTCGCCGGGAAGACGGCGATCAGGAGCGCGACGATCCCCCACGCCGAGGGGCGGCGGGTCCGCTCGAACAGCACGCCAGCGCCGAGAACGATCTCGGCGATACCGGAGAGGTACACCAGCCCTTTCGGCCGCGGGAGCTGTGGCGGCACCACTCGCTCGAACGCCCGCGGCGCGAGGATGTGGCTCACGCCGGCGACGACGTAGAGCAGCCCCATGACCGTCCGCAGCGCTCGCCCGCTGTCTGAGTCGCTCATTATTCGCGGCTCGGCCGCCGGCAGCAAGAACGTTCCTCCACGAGAGCGGTGCTCGCTCGGTGACCGGTTCGCAAGAGTGGGGCGCGATCACCGGTCGCCGCAGCTACGCGTCCTCCGCGTGAGCGGTCAGCGCGTCCGGCGTCGCTCCCAACAGCGTTTCGAGGTGGTCCTCGAGGTCGAGGACGTGGAGTTCGCCCGACGGGAGCCGTTCGTGGAGTCGCCGGGCGTTCACGAGCGGGACGTTGGTGTCGTCGTCGCCGTGCCGGACGCGAACGTCCGCGCGAACGTCGTCGAGCGCGATTTCCCACGTCGTCGCGGTGTTCCCGAACTCGGTGACGGCGCCGGAGCGGGAATCGGCGAGCGCGTCGAGGAAGTCCGCCTTCACAGTCTCCGCCGCCGCTTCCGGAACCGATTCGGGGTCGTCAGTGTACTGTGCGAGCACGAACGACGGGTCGC
>NZ_JBHUDH010000195.1:0-3617 GCF_042678005.1 Halolamina salina
GCCCCTCGATGGACCGCGTCGGGCGCTGTGCCGACTACCTCGACCTCGACGTGCCCGTGCTGGGCATCTGTCTCGGGATGCAGTTCATGGCCGAGGAGTTGGGCGGCAGCACCCACAGCGGCGAGTACGGCGGCTACGCCGACGTGACCGTCGAGGTCCTCGACGACGAGGACCCGCTGATCGGCGACCTCGCGCCCGAAACGCGGGTGTGGGCCAGCCACGCCGACGAGGTCGACGAGGTGCCCGAGGGGTTCGAGCGCACCGCCCGGAGCGACGTCTGCGAGGTCGAGGCGATGAGCGACCCCGCCCGGGGGTTCTACGGCGTCCAGTGGCATCCCGAGGTCGCCCACACCGCGGAGGGCGAGGCGGTGTTCGAGGCGTTCGAGACGATCTGCGAGAACTGGTAGCCGGCGGCGGCCCCCCACCGGGGACGGAAAGTCACGGGTTTTAGGCCGTCCGGGTCACAGCCAGTACCGATGACGGCGTCCCAGAGCAACCTCGCGGGGCTCTCGCGGTTCATCTTCCGGGCCCCGAACTGGTACACCAGTCTCGCTTTCGCCCTACTGGTGGCCGCCGTCGCGGGTATCGGCGCCTTCGACAGCGGCGAGGCCGACGCGGTGTTCCGCGGCATCCTCTTCGTCGGGCAGGACGCGTGGGAGGGGATCTTCTTCATCGGCGTCCCGACGGTCGTCGCCGGCTTCGTCACGCCCTGGGTCGACCGCTACACGGGCGGGCGCCTGACGTACAACCGCGCGTCGCTGCTCGCGCTGATCTGTGAGCTCCTGATCGTCGCGGTGGTGAGCGCCGCTGCTCTGGCCGCGTATCTCGTGCCCGAACTCGACCAGACGTTCGTCTTCGACGCGCTGATGTTCGCGCTGGCGTCGGTGTTCGCGCTCCGCCTGCTGGTGGTGATGGCGGTGTCGCGCACCTCGCTACCGGTGGCGGTGCTCCCCGCCAGCATCCAGACCGTGGCCGCGGCCGCGCTGCTGTTCGTCTACAGCGGCACGATCCGGTATCTGGCCGACGGCGGCTCGGCAATGGAGGCGTTCCTCACGCCGTTCCTCCACGAGTCCGCCGAGGCGCCGGGCGTGCTGACGACGCTCTCGCCCCAGCAGTTCCTCCTGCTGAACGTGCTCTGTGTGATCTACGCCGTCGCAGTCTGGGTGTTCCTCGTCGCGGTCGACCAGCCGTGGCGGCGCTCGATGGGCGTCTCGATGCTCGACTTCCTCCGGGGGTTCATCGGCCACGTCGCCGAGGGCACCCGGGAGCTGGAGGACTTCTTCGAACAGCTCGGGGAGGAGGCGATCGTCCCGGTTACGGTGCTCGCGTTCCGCCGCCCCGACGGCACGGAGAAGGCGCGGTTCGTGCTGCCGATGATCCACCCCGGGCCGATGGGCGAGATCGGCGGCGGGAACCTCCCCGAGCGCGTCGCCGAGACCGCCGAGGGGCTGGCGTTCCCGCCACACGCCACCGCCGGCCACGACTTCAACCTCGTCACCGAGCGCGAGGTCGACCGGCTGATCGACGCCGCCGACCGCGCCCACCGCCGCATCGAGTACGACGACGAGGCCACCCGGAGCGCCCGCACCGTCGCCGGCGACGCCAAGCTGCTCGGACAGGCGTTCGGCGGCGACGGCCTGCTCGTGAACACGTTCTCCCCCGACTTCGCCGACGACGTGGAGTACGGCGTCGGCCTCACCGCGAGGGAGGGCGCCCGGACCAACGGCCTCGACGACGTGTTGCTCGTCGACGCCCACAACTGCAACAACGGGCTGGACGGCCCGGATCTGGGCCACGTCACCCCCGGCAGCCCCCGCTCGTTCGACATGATCAACGCCGCCGAGCAGGCGGGCGCCCGGCTCGGCGACGCGCCCGAGGCGTCGCTCTCGCTGGGGACGGCGTGGGACGAGACCGACTGGGAGCCACAGGAGGGGATCGGCCCGCTTGGCATCCGGGTCGCGGTGACGGCAGTCGACGGGCAGGAGACGGCGTACGTGCTCGTCGACGGCAACAACATGGAGCCGTGGCTCCGGGACCGAACCCGCGAGGAACTGCTGGAGACCGTCGGCGCCGCGGAGGTGATGACCACCGACACCCACATCGTCAACACCGTCGAGGCCGACAATCAGGTCGGCGCCGAGATCGACCACAGCGCGTTCATCGAGGTCGTGTCCGACCTCGTCGAGGCCGCCCGCGCGGACATCGAGCCCGTCGAGGCGGGGATGGCGACCGAACGCGAGGAGGTGACGGTGTTCGGCAACGACCGCACCGAGACGCTGGCGTCCCACGCCAACGCGGTGGTCTCGCTGGGCGGGGCGTTCGCGGTCGCGGTCATCCTCGCGGTGGTCGCGATCAGCGTCCTGCTGTTCTTCGTGGCGTAGCGCGGTTCCACGGTCGGCCGCCGGCAACTCCCGACTCCGCGCCCGCGTCTCGCCGCTACCGACCGACTCCCGCCGTCGTGGTGGTCCGAATCCGTTCGAAGCAGTGATCGGACGACCGTCTTCGCGCTACTGCACCTACCCGTCACGAGTCACGTAGAAAGCGCTCACCCCGAGCGGGGCGCTGGTGGACAGTGAGCGTCGCGGGGGGAGATCCCCCGTCAGTCGAAAAGCTCGTCGACCGCGTCCTGCGCCGCGAGCGCCGCCTCGTCGGCGACGGTCTCGGCGTCGGGCTCGGCGTCCTCGGGCGGATTAACGTACACGTCCACGTCGAGCACGCCGTCCTCGAACGTGACCGTCACGTCGAGGTCGGTCAGCTCGGACTGCTTGTAGCGGTCCAGCACGACGCCCTCTGCGGCCGCGCTGGCGGTTTCGACGACCTCCTCGTCGGTCGGGTCCGCCTCGCTCATCTACGCGCCGGCGCCGGGGCCGCCGGGACCCATCGGGCCGCCGTCGCCGCCCTGCAGGAGCTGCTGGAGCTCTTCCTGAAGCTCCTCGAACTGCTCCTGGGTCTTCTGCTCGCGCTTCTCGAGCTGGTCGACGCGCACTTCGAGGCTGTCGACCTTCTCCTCGAGGTCGTCCTTGGCGCTCTCGTAGTCGGTGTGGACGAGGAGCTCGCCGATCTCTCGGTACATCGTCGTGTCCTCGTCGATGTCGTCGAGCGCCTCCAGCGCGGTCTGGGCCTCGTTGAGCGAGGTCTCGGCCTGCGTCTTCTGGGCCGCGAGCTGCTCGGTGGTCTCCTGAAGGTCCTGTAGCTCCTCGATCTTCTCTTGTGCCTCGGGCGGCAGACTACCCTGCATAGCTCGAACGAGGTCCTTCGGCCTGAAAAAGCCCCGTATTTAGGCCTGGCGCAGGTTCGCGGCGGCTCACCACTCCTCCGCCGGCGTTCCTCGCCGTGTTGCATCGGTTCACCTCGTTCACCATGCTGGACTGACCAACGTCCAGCCCGCCTCACCGTGCCGAGTAGACCCACGTCCAGCCCGCCTTACCGTGCCGGGCTGACCCACCGGACTTACGGCCTCCCCCGCCGTCGATCCGCCCATGCTCGAACTGATCGCCGACGCGCTCTGGGCGATGCTCCCGGCGTACGTCCCGAACAACGCGGCCGTGCTCGCGGGCGGCGGCCGACCGATCGACGGCGGCCGGACCCTCGGCGGCGCCCGCCTGCTCGGCGACGGG
>NZ_JBHUDH010000196.1:0-559 GCF_042678005.1 Halolamina salina
GAACCCCTCGTTGGTGCCGGTGAGCGGCTCACCGTCGACACGGACGGTCCGGACCGCCGCGTCGGCCAGCAGCGAGACGAGCGTCCCGTGAGCGACACGCTCGTACTCCGGGTTCGTGTCGGCGTCCCCGCCCTCGTCCGGTGCCGGCTGCAGCGTGTACGGCACGTCCGCGGTCGCCGCAGCCAGCGTCTCGGCGACGGCGTCGGCACGGTCTTCGTCGGCCGTCGGTGTCGGCGTGCTGACCACCGTGACCGCGGCCGCACTGACCAGCAGCAGACAGAGGCAGGCGTCGAGTGCGGTGGCGCTCATCGGTACACCACCACCCGAAGCCAGCCGGATTCCACCCGACCGGGCGCGATCCGCACCGGGACTCGTCGCCCCGCCGACTGGCTCCCCTCGATGGGCGCGGGAGCGTCGCCGGCCGTCCAGTGTCGGGACCCGGCACGGAGTTCGATCCTGAGTGTCCAGCCCGTCGGTCCCTCGTCGACGGCCACGTCGAGCCGGTCGGCCGACGCGACACCGGCCGGCGCGACGGCGTCGTGGACCCGAGAGAGCGTCG
>NZ_JBHUDH010000196.1:644-905 GCF_042678005.1 Halolamina salina
CAGGCGCCGATGAGCGTGACGCGGTAGTCATCCCAGCTCACCTCCCTGACGGCGATCTCGTCCGACGCGACCCACTCGGACTCGCGTTCCCGTGCAGTTTCGACCGCGTCACGAAACGCGTCGCGATCAGCGAATACTGCCCGGGGCAGCGCCCCGACGAGCACGCGTCGGAGCCGCCCCCCGCGGACCGGCACGACGGGACCGAACGCGAACGTCGCCCGTGCGGTTCCGGCGTCGTTCCGCATCGCGATCCCGTGGGGG
>NZ_JBHUDH010000197.1:0-284 GCF_042678005.1 Halolamina salina
ACGACCGTGTCGGCGCCCGCCTCCCGCACCGCCCGGACGTCCTCACCGTTCGCGAGCCCGCCACCGTACCAGAGTCGCGAGCGGACGAGCGCGTCGTCGATCCGGTCGAGCGTCTCGATCGCCACGTCGCCGCCAAACGTCCCCGAGTACTCCAGGTAGACGATCTCGGACTCCAGGTGGCGGTCGGCGGCCATCGCCCGGCGCTTGGCCGTCGCGGGGTCGAGCACGTCCGACTCGTCGACGCCGGCCTCGCGGGCGGCGGCGCTGTCGGGGTTCTGGACGAT
>NZ_JBHUDH010000197.1:317-3825 GCF_042678005.1 Halolamina salina
ACGCTCGCGAGCCAGTCGGCGACGCGGTCGGGCAGCCACGGCGCCTTCCGGCCGACGAGTTGGGGCGCGAGCACCTCGCGGACGCTCTCGATCGCGACCCCCAGCGTCCCGACGAGCGCCTCGCTATCGCCGTTGAGCACCTCCGGCACGAGCAGCAGGTCGGCGGTCTCCTGACTCTGCTCGGTGACGTGGTCGGCGCCGCTGGGCTCGTGACAGACCGGCGTCGACAGCGGCGCCAGCAGGTCGAACGCGGCCTCGGTGTTCGCCGGCGTCACGTCCGCGGAGCCGCCGACCGAGACGGCGTCGGTCTCGGCGAGCCACAGCGGGTACAGCAGCGGGAGCTTCTTCGCGCCCTCGGGGTCGACTTTCGTCACGTGGTCCCAGTCGGGCACCGGATTGGTGTCGAGCGCGCTCCGGGCGAGCAGCCGCGCGGCGTCGACCGCGCGCTCGCCCCGGGCTGCGAGATCCCGTCGCATAGGGGTGCTTCGCCGCCGGGCGGCAAAAACCCGGTCGGTTCGGGGATGGACAGCTTCAAACCGCTGGTCGGCCCACCCACGGCCATGTCCGGACCGCTCCGCCGGGTCGCCGACCGGCTCGCGGGCGTCGACGCGCTCCCGACGCCCGCCCGCGCGGTGTTCAGCCACTACGCCGCCGGCGGCTCGCTCGAACTCAGGGCGATCCGCCTCCAGCAGCGCGTCGAAGACGAGATCGAGCGGATGGTCGACGACGCCTACGCCGACGTGGAGGCCGCCCTCGCCGCCGAGTTCGGCCGGGAATCGGTCGAGTTCTCCTACGACACCAAGCTCACGATGCCGGTCGAACTCACGCTCGCACACGTCTACCGTCGGGCCAGCGAAGTCGCGCCGCCGGGGGTCGATCCCGTCTCGGGCCGGCGCGCGACCGACCCGATCTCGAAGCTCCGCCGGCGCCGTACCGAGACCGACGCCGACCCCGTCGAACTGGTCGGGGAGACGCGCCGCGCCCGCGAGGTGGCCGAACTGGTCGTCGTCGCCCTGCTCGACGGCGACATGCGCGACGCGATCAACGACGGGGAGTACGAGGACTTCGCGGTCGACTTCGACCTCTCGCTGGCGGATCGCGAGCGCGTCGCCGAAGTCGCACAGGAGGTGCTGCAGGCCGCGGTCCAGGAGCAGTTCGCCGCGTTCCCCGACGACGTTCGGGACGCCTACGACGCCGCGGTCGACCGCTCGGAGGCCCATCAGGACCGCGACCCGCACTTCCGGGAGCTGATGGCGGCCGCCGTCGACGCCGCCGAGGCCGGCGCGGTCGAGGACGTGACCGTCGACGCACCCGACCGCGACGCGACCGACGCCGCGGCCGCCCGCGAGGCGCTCCGGGAGGAGTACAAACACGCGGCGTTCGAGGGGACGCCCGAACTGTTCGACGAGACCGAACTCGACCTCCCCTACCTCGTCACTCAGTACGGCCGCGTGGGCGTGATCTACCACGGGATGGTCGAGATGTTCCGCGAGGCCGGCGTCGAACTCTCCCCGGAGTTCGAGCGCGCGGTCGTACTCTCCATCATCGGCGCGCAGGTCTGGCTGGACGACGTGGACGACTTCGCGGCCGACGTGCGGGAAGGCCAGCTCACCCCAGTCACCGCGGAGTACCTGCTGGCCGACAGCGACGCTGACGCGTACGAGCGGGTCGTCTCGATCACGGAGTCGTACCTCGACGCCGCCCGCGACGCCGCCGACACGTCCGACGCGCCGATCACGGGCATCGCCGTCGAGTACATCCGGCAGGACGGCGACCCGGGGAAGCTCCCGCGGTAACGCCGTCGACCGGACCGACTACGAGGGCTTATTAACTTCGGTGCAGTGATTCACAAATAGATGGATACAGAGGCTACTCCGACGTCGTCGCGGAGCGAGCGGCTGGTGGGCGGTGCGGGCGTGCTGGCGCTGCTCGTGGCGTCGACCGCCGGCGTCGCGATGGGCGCGACGAAGCCGGTCGGCATCGGCTGGGTCGCGTTCGCGGCGATGGTCGGCGGCGTGGCGCTGGCCCGCCGGACCGGTGAGAAGCGCCCCTCGACGCTCGTCTGGGGCTCCGGGCTGGCCAGCGGCGCGATGATCGTCAGCGTCGGGCTGTTCCTGCTCCCGGACGCGCTGAACCACCACCTCAAGTTCGGCGGGCTGGGCGTCGCGACGGGCGTGATCGTCGGCTTCGGCGGCCACGCGATCGGCCACCGGCTCTCCCACGCGGAGCTGCCGATGGACTCGACCGTCGCACAGCTCACCGCCCACGCCGCCGCGGCGGGGGCGATCATCGGCATCGTCTACGGCAACATGCCCGAGCTCGGGCCGCTGCTGGGCGTCGCGATCGTCTCCCACAAGGGGCCGGCGGGGTACGCCGCCGCGGACCGCCTCCAGCGGAACGGGCGCTCGTGGGTTCCGATCCTGCTGCCCGCCTCGGGAGTCGGCGTGGTCGCGGTGGTGTCGAGCGCGATCGCGCTGCCGGCGTCGCCGCCGGTGAACGGGCTGGTGTTCGGGTTCGCGACCGGGGTGTTCCTCCACGTCGCGATGGACTTCCTCCCGCGGTGTGAGCTGGGGAGCGAGGTCCACGACGCGCTGAGCGTCGACGACGACGCCCACGAAGTGCTCGATCGGCTCCGGCTCCACGCGGTGGCGTCGACGGTGCTCGGCGGCGCCGTGGTCGTCCTGCTGTGGCTGGCCGTGACCGGCGGCCCGTGACTACTCCCGGAGCCGCCGCACCTGCCAGACCATCGCCGAGCCGACCAGCAGCAACACGACGAGGTTGAACGCCGCTTGGAACAGCGAGCGGTACTCGTGGCTGATCCACTGGTTGATCGCCGAGGAGACGTTGAAGTAGAGCTGTAGCGTCGCGATCAGCGCCACCAGCGAGAGCCCCGCCAACAGCACGTAGTTGAGCGTGCGCCGGAGGTCGCGTCCCTCGTCGGTCTGATGCGGCTCGGTTTCCTCGTGATCGCTGTCGTTCTCGTCGGGGTGGTCGGTCATGGTTGGCTCGATCGTGGCTCGGTCCTCGGGCTGTGCGTCCCCGTCGGGTTCGTCGTCGCTCATCGCCGCCTCCGCGCGAGCAGCGCCGCGCTCAGGAGTGCGACGACGGCGACGACCGGGCCGAACCCGGGCGTCTGCGCCGCCGTGGTTTCGCCCCTCGTGGATCGATCGGGGGGCGTCTCGTCGCTCTCGAAGTCGCTGGCGTCGAACTCGACGTCCTGCTGGGTCTGGTCGCGTTCGAGCGTCTCGGTGGGATCGAGGTTCACCACCCCGCCCGCGGTGTCGACGATCACGCCGTCGCGCGTGAGCACGGCGTCGACGTAGTAGTTGTACTCGCTGGGGACGGACACCTCGGTGGTCACCATCTCGGTGCGGCCCTCCTGCAGGCCGCCGGCCTCGACGCTCGTCCGGGCGGCGACGACGTTGGACTCGGCCTGCCGGAGGACGAACGTCACCGACAGCGAGTCGGCCTCGCTGGGGCCGGTGGCGGTGAGCCAGCCGCCGAGGTC
>NZ_JBHUDH010000197.1:3838-4171 GCF_042678005.1 Halolamina salina
GTTCGAGCGTCGTTCGGTTCTCGCCGGCGTCGGCGATCGACACCGACACCGGCTCGAGGACGGGGTCCTCGACGAAGCTCACGTTCGAGCGGGCGTACGCCGGCGTGAGCGCCTCGACGCCGCTGACTCGGCGGGTGAACTGGTCGACCCGGGTGCCGTTGCGGTACACCACGCCCTCAAGCTCGTACCCCCCGTCACGGGGGACCTCGAGCGTGGTCGAGACGCGGCGCTCGCCCTCGGCGGTCAGGTCGCCGACGCTGACCTCCTTCGAGGCTTCGAGCAGCCCCGACTCGGCGTCGGTCGCCTCGAACAACACCGTCACGTTCTCCGCGG
>NZ_JBHUDH010000198.1:0-5591 GCF_042678005.1 Halolamina salina
CTGCGGCCGCCGCGGCGTCGGAGCCGACGGCGTCGACCCCTTCGATCCGCTCGTACGCCGCCGCCAGCGCCGCCTCCAGCGCGTCGAGGTCCTCGTGGACGCCGTCGAACGACCGGCCCGTCTCGGCCTCGATCTCGGTGACCTGCTCGCGGATGTCGGTGGCCGTCGCGCGGTAGTCGTGGGGGAGCGACGGCGACTCACAGAGCCGGCTGGCCAGCGTGACCGCGATCCGGGTCTCCTCGGCCAGCACGTCGATGTCGACCTTGTCTCGGGTGTCTTCGGGCGTGTGCCACCACCAGCCGCCGCCGATCGGGCCGCCCTCGCCGCCGGGCTCCAGCCGGGCGCCCGAGAGCAGCGAGGAGAGCCCGGCGCCCCAGAACGACTGGTCGGAGTTCCGTGCCGGCCGGTCGTCGCCGAGGAACCCCGCCTCGCCGCCGTCGAGCAGCGGCAGTTCGCCTGCCGTCTCCAGCACGTCGAGGTGCTCGTCGCCGAGTTCGGCCATCTCCTGGTGCCAGAGCCCATCGGCGCCGTCCAGCCCGTTCAGGTCGAGGTGGTAGTAGGCGACGCCGTTCTCCCGGAGGTCGAGCCACTCCCGATCGGCCCACCAGGCGCTCCCGGCGTAGCGCCCCGTCGAGTGGGCGGGCCAGAAGCCGAACACCAGCCCCCGAGCCGGGGGGTCGTCGGCGGCGATCCGGGCGAGTTCGAGCGTCGCCGCCATCGCCGTCGCGTTGTCGGTGATACCCTCGTACCACGAGTCGACGTGGTTACCGACGACCAGATAGCGGTCGCTCTCGGTCCCCTCGACCCGGCCGACCGGGCAGGGCAGCGTCGTGAGCTCGGTGGTGACTTCGGTCGTCACCGTCGCCTCGACGGGGCCGGCCTCACAGCGCGTCAGGAGCCAGTCGCCGGCGTCCTGCCCGATCTGGGCCACCGGGAGCGACGGGAGTTCGTCGCCGTCGTCCAGCCCGGGCGTCCCCCAGACCGGCGTGACGATCATCTCGTGGAGCTGCTCGGGGTTGACTGACTGGTAGATCACCGCCGCCGCGCCCGCCGCGTCGAGCAGCGTGATCGGTTCGGGGGTGGGAAGCCCGGTCGTGAACACGACCTTCCCGTCGAGATCGGCGCCGGCGACGGACTCTTCGGTCACGTCGTCGAGCCGGACGACCTCGCCCGAGACGCCGTCGGGCGGCGTGCTCGCGCCGAAGGAGGCCGTGATCGCCTCGTCGAACGTCTCCCGGGTGGGCGCGGTCACGTCGAGGCGAGCGTCCTCGGGGACGCTGATGTACCCCTCGAACTCGTGGAGTTCGGCCGTACAGCCGTACTCCCGGAGGGTCTCGACGACGTACTCCGCGGCCTCCCACTCGTCGTCCGTGCCGGAGACGCGCTCGGTGCCCTCGAACGCGTCGACGTGGCGTTCGAGCTTCTCGGGGTCGACACGCTCTCGCAGTCGCGCTTCCGTCTCCCTATCGACCGGGTCGAGCATACGCAGCGATGGACCGACGGCGCCATAGCTATTTGGGAGCCAGCAGCATTCCTGCAGTACGTTAGCATGGATATCGTGTCCGGCTCGCCGACCCGGTGGCGGTGGTGAAAAACGGAGGACGCGTGGTCTTCGACGGAAATCGCCCCTACACGTCGAAGAACGGCGCCAGCGCCTCCCGCGAGGGCGCCGAGGTGAGGTAGGAGCCGGCGATCATCCCGATCAGGCACATGATGACGCCCGGGACGACCGGGTCGATCTGTGCGAGCACGCCGGTGACGACGCCGGCGTCGGTGCCGAAGTGCCACGCGAGCACCGACAGGAACCCCAGCAGCATCCCGGCGAACGTGCCGGGCGTGTTGATGCGGTCCCAGTGTAAGCCCAACAGCAGCGGCATCGAGAACGTCGCGCCGATGATCGCGGACTGCAGCAGGACGATGAACTGCACCAGCCCGCCGAGCAGTTCGCCGTACAGCGCGAGGAAGAACGGGACGATGCCGACGAATATCACCGAGAGGCGGTTGGCCCACAGCTTCCGGTTCTCGCTCGCCTCGGGGTTGAGCAGTTCGCCGTAGATGTCGTGGGCGATCGCGCCCGCCGAGACGATCATGATGGAGTCGACCGTGCTCAGCATCGCCGAGAGGATGGCGCCGATCACCAGCGCGCCCAGGATCGGCCCCAGCACGTCGATGCTCATGATCACGCTCGCGAGATCGGGCGTCGTGAGCTGGGGGTAGAGCACGCGCATGCCCATCCCGACGACGGCGACGCCGGCGCCGATCAGGATCTGGAAGATCAGCGTCGTGCCGATCGCGTAGCGCACCGTCTGCTCGTCGCGCATCGAGTAGACGCGGACGATCTCGTACGGCGCGCCGAGCATCCCGAAGCCGAACGCGAGCGCGATCGTACCGACTTCGAGCGGGGTCATCGCCCAGCCCAGCAGCGCGGGGTTGAGCGAGGTGAGCATCATCTCCAGTTCGCCGACGCCGCCGATGTTGCCCAGCAGGATCGGGATCGAGATGATCGCCCCGACGGTCATGATGATGATCTGGACGAAGTCCGACAGCGCGCTCGCGCGCATCCCGCCGAAGGCGGTGTAGGCGATGATGATGGCGACCATGATCGCCATCCCGACCTCCGTCGAGACGCCGAAGATGGACTGGAAGATCAGCCCGGCACCGGTGTACTGTGCGCTGATGTACACCGTGTAGGCGACGACGATCAGCAGCGCCGAGAACGCCCGCATCCGGTCGCCGCCGGTGCCGTCGTCGCCGAACCGGACCGCGATGAAGTCGGGGACGGTGATCTCCCCGAAGCGGCGCATCTGCGGCGCGACGAACACCAGCGACACCAGCCAGCCCAGCCAGAGGCCGATCCAGATGTAGACGAAGCTGACGCCGGTGAGGTAGTGCACCCCGAGCGTCCCGACGAACGTGCCGGCGCTCATCTGTGTCGCCGACAGCGTGGCGGCCCCGACCGCGGGACCGATCTCCCGGTTCGCGATGAGGAAGTCGGTCTCGTCGTCGGTCTTGAGGTAGCCGTAGACGCCGATCCCGAAGATCACCAGGAAGTACAGCGCGAGGGTGATGAGGAACACCCAGCCGACGGTGCCGATCACCGCCATCAGCTCTCACCCCCACGTTCGAGGTCGTCGTTCCCGATCTCCTGCTCCGATACCTCCTGTCCCTTGTATCGTGCCCACAGCAGCGCCGCCGTCACGAACACGACGCCGACGACGACGAACGGTGCGAGCATTGCGATTAGTGATGCCATGTCTGTCAGGCTGTCTTGCGGTCGATTGCCAGTCCACCAACGACGAAGCCGACGATCACCACGACGCCGACCACCGAGTAGAGGGTGTCCTCGGTCAGGGCGCCCGGCCCCGACTCGCCGTACTCCGCGGCCACGAACCCCGGCACGTGGAGGAGTTCGTACGTCGCGGTGTTCCCGTCGACGCTCGACGGGCTAGGGAACGCGCCGCCGGAGACGGTCGTCCCCTCGGGGAGCGTGAGCGTCACGTCGACGACGTTCGACTGTCCGGGTGTCGAGTACTCCGGCACCCACAGCGGCGTTCGGACCTCGCCGGCCGGCCCGGCGACCTCGTACGTCAGAGTGACCGTCACGGTGTCGCCGTCGGAGACCTCGCCGACGGGGACCGAGACCACCAGATGGCGGTCCTGTTCGGTGATCGAGGCGTCGACGCTCTCGCCGTCGACCGTGGCCGAGATCTCGCCGATCTCCCGGTCGGGCAGCTTCCACATCGTGCCGCTGATCGACGTGAGCGCGCTCTCGCCGCTGCCGGCCTCGGCAACCTCGAACTCGTACTCGGCGGTGACGGTGCTCGTCTCCCCGCCGTCGACGGACACCGACGCCCCCGTCAGATCGACCGACGGCGAGTCGGCCTGTGCGGCCGCCGCGCTCGGCCCGAGCGCCAGCCCGGCGACGAGGACCGCTGCCACGAGCGCCGTGGTGAGGACTGCTCGACTGTTCTCTCGATCGATCATGTGTGGCGTGTGTGAATCATCGTTTTCCACGGTGCGTTACACCACACCATGGCTATCGTCCTGACAAATACGTTTTGGTCAGAGTACGGATATTTGGGGACGGGGTCCGGTTCGCACCGTGCCCAAAACCCTATCTCTCAGGCCTGAACGACCAAAAACAACCGAGAAGTTGTGATATACAACTAAGTTACTCGAACGGATACGTTTCCGAACGCGTCGGCCTGTCTCGGACACGCCGACTGCTCAGGGGCGGATCACCACCTTCCCGATCACGTCGCGTTCCTCGATCGCGGCGTGGCCCTCCGCCACGCGGTCGAGCGGGAGCACCCGGTCGAGCCGGGGTTCGAGTTCGCCGTCGGCGACCAGCGAGAGCACGTCCCGGAAGTCTTGGCGGTTCCCCATCGGGGCGCCGCGGATCTGTCGGTGGTGCTGGTACACCGAGCGGATGTCGATGTCGGGGTCCGGGCCGGAGGTGGCGCCGCAGATCACCATCCGCCCGCCCATCGCGAGGCTGTCGATCGACTGCTGCCACGTTGCCTGCCCCACGTGGTCGGCGACGAGGTCGACGCCCCGGCCGTCGGTACGCTCCATCACCGCCTCCTCGAACGCCACCTCGGTGTAGTCGATCACTTCGTCCGCGAGCTCGCCGACGACCGCGGCCTTCTCCTCGGTCGACGTAGCGGCGTACGTCGTCGCGCCGAGGCGGTCGGCGATCTGGAGGGCGGCGTTCCCGACGCCGCCGCTGGCACCGAGGATCAGCGCCGTCTCCGCCGGCCGGAGCTCGCCGGTGGTGACGATCATCCGCCACGCCGTCGTGAACGTCACCGGCGTCGCCGCGGCGGTGACGAAGTCGAGCGAGTCGGGCTTTGGTTCGAGACACCACTCGGGAACGACGGCGTACTCTGCGAGCCCGCCCGGGCGGTCCTCGCCGATGATCTCGTACTCGTGGCACATCGTGTGCTCGCCGTTCAGGCAGTACTCACACTCCCCACAGGTGACGCCGGGGTAGACGACGACCGGCTCGCCGATCCACGACTCGTCGGCGTCCTCGCCGACAGCGTCGACGACGCCGGCCATGTCGCTGCCCGTCCGCTTGGGGAACTCGCCGTCGTCCTCGGGGTGGCCCTTCCGGGCGAACACGTCGAGGTGGTTCAGCGCGACCGCTTCGACGGCGATCCGGACCTCGTTCGGGCCGGGTTCGGGCGTCTCGGTCTCGACGACCGAGAGCGCGTCTTCGGGGGAGCCGTACTGGGTAATGTGTGCAGTTCGCATACCGCCAGCCTGGGTGACAGAGGGCAAAAAGGCGTGGGTGGAGGCGATCGACGGTGTGACGGACCGCCGACGGCTTTTTGATCCGTCGGCGAATACTGTCGTGTGTGAAAGAACGCATTCAGAAAGCGATCCGACGCGCACAGTTCGCCGCCGCGGGCGCCGCCATCGGTGGCGGTCTCGGGGGGTTGGTCGGGAAGAACGCCGCGAGCACCGCTGCCGGGTTCGGCGCGCTGATCGGCGCGACGATCGCGGAGAAGGTCGGTCCCGCCGAGGAGTTCAAAGAGCGGTTCCAGCGCGGCGCCGACGCCGAGGAGGCCGGGGAGTAGCGGCCTCGG
>NZ_JBHUDH010000199.1:0-2874 GCF_042678005.1 Halolamina salina
GGCCGACGTGGCCCGCACGGGCGAGGCCGGGCGCGAGCAGTTCAACGCCCGCCGCGGCGGCTTCGGCCTCGCGGGCCGCGAACGCGTCGTCCTCGCCGGCGAGTTCGAGACAGTACACGCCCGAGGGTGGGTCGGGAGCCGGAAAGAGGCTGGCGTTCCGCCGTGGGCGCCCCTGCTGGGGGTTCCGGCACGTCTGACCCACCAACCTATTTAAACCTCTCCGCCGACCCTTAAAGCGATGACCGACCCCAAGGAGACGATCACCATCGAGAACGTCGTTGCCTCGACGGGCATCGGCCAAGAGCTCGATCTCCAGAGTGTCGCCATGGATCTGGAGGGCGCCGACTACGACCCCGAGCAGTTCCCGGGGCTGGTCTACCGCACGCAGGACCCCAAATCCGCCGCGCTGATCTTCCGTTCGGGCAAGATCGTCTGCACCGGTGCGAAGTCGACCGACGACGTCCACGAGAGCCTCCACATCGTCTTCGACAAACTGCGGGAGCTGAGCATCCCGATCGAGGACGACCCGGAGATCACCGTCCAGAACATCGTCACCAGCGCCGACCTCGGCGAGAGCCTGAACCTCAACGCTATCGCCATCGGCCTCGGGCTGGAGAGCATCGAGTACGAGCCCGAGCAGTTCCCGGGGCTGGTCTACCGGCTGGAGGAGCCGGACGTGGTCGCGCTGCTGTTCGGCTCCGGCAAGCTCGTCATCACCGGCGGGAAGGAGCCGGCAGACGCCGCCGAGGCCGTCGACGTGATCACCGAACGGCTCGACGAACTCGGCCTGCTGGACTGACAGCGTGCTCTCCTTGGTCGCCGTTTCCCAGCCGGCCACGCTGCAGGCGACGACCCTCTCGGTGATCGCGACGTGGCTGCTGTTCGCCGCCTTCCTCTCGCTGACCGCCTTCATCGCCGCCCGCAACCTGCTCGGCGACGTGTCGCTCTCCCCGCACGCGATCGTGGGGCCGCCGGTCGCGGCGATCGCGTTCCTCGTGGCGACGTTCGAGTTCTCGCCGCTGCTCGGCCTCCTCGCCGCGCTGGCCGTCGACGCCGTCGCCTTCCGCTACATCCACGGCCTGAACCGCCGGCTGCTCGCGGGCGTCGTCGTCATCCACTTCACGGTGAGCGTCATCCTCGGCGCGATCCTGTTCAGTCTGATCGCGCTGATCGGCTCGGCGCCGGTGTAGCACGCGGCTGTCGTCGGCGTCGAGGAACGACGGCTTAACGCCCCCGGCCCCGCCACTCCCGGGCATGAATACGCTCCGTATCGCGAACGGCCGCGTGCTCCGCCCCGACCACTCGATCGCCGAGGCCGACGTGCTGATCGACCAGTCGACGGGCGACATCGACCGCGTCGCCGCCCCCGACGAGATCGACGCTACGGCGGAGGAGACGCTCGACGCCGGCGGCGGCCTCGTCGTCCCCGGCCTCGTCAACGCCCACGGCCACGCCCCGATGACGCTGCTCCGGGGGTACGCCGACGACAAGCCCCTCGACGCGTGGCTGCAGGAGGACATCTGGCCCGCGGAGGGCGAACTCACCGCCGAGGACATCCGCGTCGGCACCGAACTCGCCGCGGTCGAGATGATCCGCACCGGGACGACCGGCTTCGTCGACATGTACTTCGAGGAGCCTCACGTCGCCGGCGTCGTCGAGAGCTCTGGCCTGCGCGCGATGCTCGGCCACGGCTTCGTCTCCGTCGGCAAATCCGAGGAGGGCGCCCGCGAGGACATGGAGAAGAGCGTCAACTTCGCCGAGCAGTACGACGGCCTCGCCGGCGGCCGGATCTCGACGGCGGTGATGCCCCACTCGCTGACGACGGTGAACGAGGAACTCCTCCGAGAGGCCGTCGAGCGCGCCCGCGAGGCCGACCTCCCGGTCCACATCCACGCCAACGAGACCGAGGACGAGGTCGCGCCGATCGTCGACGAGCGCGGCGTTCGCCCGCTTGCGTACGCCGAGGACGTGGGCCTGCTCGCGGACGGCGACTTCCTCGCTCACTGCGTCCACGTCGACGACGAGGAGATCGAACTCCTCGCCGACTCCGAGGCCGTCGCGGTCCACTGCCCGGCCTCGAACGCCAAGCTCGCGTCCGGGATCGCTCCCGTCGCCGAAATGCTCGACGCGGGCGTCACGGTCGGCCTCGGCACCGACGGCGCCGCCTCGAACAACGACCTCGACATGTTCGACGAGATCCGCGACGCCGCGATGCTCGGGAAGCTCGGCGCCGACGACGCCGCGGCGGTCCCGGCGAGCGCGGCGGTCCGGATGGCGACCGAGGGGTCGGCGGCGGCGCTCGGCTTCGACTCCGGCCGGATCGAGGCGGGCGCGAACGCGGATCTCGCGGTCGTCGATCTCGACGCGGCGCACCTGACGCCCGAGCACGATCTGGTGAGCCACCTCGCGTACGCGACGAGCGGGCAGGACGTGCGGCACACCGTCTGTGACGGCGAGGTGCTGATGGAAGACCGGGAGATTCAGACGCTGGACGCCGAGGCGGTGAAAGAACGCGCCGAGGAGCAGGCCGAGGCGCTGGCCGACCGGGTGGCGTAGCCGGCGGAATGGACCGTACCGACCTTCGGTTCTCGGGATGGGAGTTGGTCGTCGCCGCGGCCCTGGCGATGGGTGCCGCGGGGATCTACCAGTTCGGCTGGTCGTCGATCCGACTCCCGCTCGGGAGCCGGCTGGGGGCGCCGGAGTCGGCGCTCGGCACCGTGTTCACGCTGTTCGTCGTCTTCCAGACGCTCGGGCAGTTCCCCGCGGGCTGGGTTCGCGACCGCTACGGCCCGCGACCCCCGCTGGTGGCGGGAGCGATCTGTCTGACCGGCGGCCTCGCGGCCCTCGCGGTCGCGCGCTCGCTGCCGGCGGCCT
>NZ_JBHUDH010000200.1:0-2359 GCF_042678005.1 Halolamina salina
GTCGTCCGCGAACGCCGCGCGCTGGGTGGAGGCGTACGTCGCGCCCGCGAGCACCGACGAGAGGATCAGCACTGCGACCGCCAGCGCGCCGATGCGCTTGGCGGTGTCCTTCCGGGCCTCGCCCACCTTGAACCACTCCTCGGGCTGGTAGCCCTGGTACCAGAACACCGCCAGCGCGACGAGGTTGATCGAGAGGAAGTTCACCGCGACCAGCACCGCCGAGCCGACGACGGCGGCCGGGCGACCCCACGCGATCCCGATGCCGACGACCGCGGTCGGCGGCACCAGCGCCGCGGCGATCATCACGCCCACCAGCGCCGAGGAGACACCCGAGGACAGCGAGAGCGCGCCCGCGATCCCGGCCGCGAGCGCGACCACCAGCGACGGGACGCCCGGCGAGAGCCGCTCCCGGACCTCGCCGATCGCGAGCACCTCGTTCGTCCCCAGCGGGACGATGTTCCCGAAGCGCAACAGCCCCGCGAACGCGGCCGCGCTCGCGACCGCGAGCAGCGCGCCCGCGGTCTGGAGCTTGATCCCCCGGACGAACAGCTCGCGGTCGTCGAGGACCGAGCCAACGCTGGTGGCCATCGCCGGCCCGATCAGCGGCGCGATCACCATCGAGCCGACGACGACCGCCGGAGAGTCGAGCAACAGCCCCGCGGTCGCGACGACGGCGCTGATCGCGGTCATCACGAGGAACGGCACCCAGTCGGGCGCGAGGTCGGCCGCCCGCGTGATCAGCTCGTCGCGGGCGATGCGCTCGCCCTCCTCGCCCTCGGTCCACTCCTTCTCCAGCTGGTCGTAGCGCTCGGAGACCACCGTCTCCGCACCGAGCACGACCGTGTAGGCGTCGCGGTCGATCCCCGTCTCCTCCCGGAGCTGATCGAGGATCGGTTCGACGGCGTTGGTCGGCAGCGGGAACGAGACGACGCCGGTGTAGCGCCGGCCGCTGGTCTCGTCCGACAGCGCGTAGTCGATCCCGTTCTCGTCCAGCACCGAGAGCACGGCCTCCCGCTTCCCGGCGGGGATCATGACCTGTACGAGTCGCACAGGCGTGTCTCTCACGGGGCGGGCAAATAGCCGGCGGTGGTGACCACTCCGCCTTTCGCTATCGCACTATCAGATTTATCGGCCCCTCCTGCCGACCCGTGAGCGTTAACCCCGGCAGCCGGCTATCCACAGCTATGTCTTTCGAGAACCGACCGGACCGCGGGGACGAGGTCGTCCTCGTCGGCCGGTCGAACGTGGGGAAGTCGACGCTGATGCGGGAGCTGACGGGCCACAGCTTCGACACCGGGGGGAAGCCGGGGGTGACCCGCCAGCCCAACCACTACGACTGGGCCGGGCAGGACTTCATGTTCACCGACCTGCCGGGCTTCGGCTTCATGTCCGGCGTCGACGAGCAACAGCGCGAGCAGATCAAGACCGACGTGGTTCGCTACGTCGAGGACAACGCCGACGACATCCTCGCGGGCGTGCTGGTCGTCGACGGGAAGGCGGTGATCGACATCATCGACCGCCACCGCGAGAACGGCGACATCCCCCACGACGTGGAGATGTTCCACTTCCTGCAGGACGTGGGCGTCGATCCGATCGTCGCGGTCAACAAGATGGACAAGGTCGACGACCGCGACGAGCGACTTAACGACCTCTGTGACCGACTCGGGCTGTTCCCGCCCTGGCAGCAGTACCGGGAGACGATCTGTCCGATCACTGCGAAGACCGGCAGCATCGGGCCGCTGGAGGAGGCGCTGGGCCAGCGGTTCCGCGAGGCCAAGCGCGAGGAACTCCTGCAGTTCGTCAGCTGAACGCGGACCGACGCCTCGCGTAACGCTCTTCCGCTTCGGCACCCCTCTTTCGGCCATGTCTGCGGTCACCGGGCCCCCGCCGGAGCTCGACGAGCGCCGGGACGAGCTCACGCCGATGCTCCAGCAGTACGTGGACCGCTGCCGGGAGCACGACGACGCGCTCGTGCTGTTCCGGGTGGGGGACTTCTACAAGACGTTCTGCGGCATCGCCGAGGAGGTCGCCCGGATCTGCGAGCTCACGATGATCGAGCGGGAGGACTCCACGGGCACCTACGACGCGGCGGGGATCCCCGTCGACAACGCCGCGGAGTACATCGAGCGCTTACTCGAGGCCGGCCACCGTATCGCGATCGCCGATCAGGTCGAGGACCCCAGCGAGACGAACGGGATCGTCGAGCGCGCGGTCACGCAGATCATCACCCCCGGCACCGTCGTCGACGACGAACTGCTGTCGCCCGATTCGACGTACGTCGCGAGCGTGGTCGGCGGCGAGGAGGCGTTCGCGGTCGCCAGCGTCGACGTTTCGACCGGGGAGTGCCGAGTCGCTCCCG
>NZ_JBHUDH010000201.1:0-3337 GCF_042678005.1 Halolamina salina
CGCTCCCAGTCTCGCTGCTCGAACGCTTCCTCGACGGTCCGCCGGCCGCCTTCTGCACCACCGTCCACGGCTACGAGGGGGCGGGTCGGAGCTTCGACGTGCGCTTCCGCGGGAGCCTCGCGGACTCGGACCGCGACGTGACCGACGCCCGCCTCGACGAGCCGATCCGCTACGCCGCCGGCGATCCCGTGGAGTCGTGGGCGTTCCGCGCGCTGCTGCTCGACGCCCGGCCCCCGGTCGACCAGTTGGTCGCCGACGCGACGCCCGAATCAGTCGAGTACGAGACGCTCTCCCCCGAACGGCTGCTCGCGGACGAGCACTTGCTCCGGGAGGCGTTCGGCCTGCTCGTGCTCGCTCACTACCGGACCGAACCCGACGACCTCGCACGCCTGCTCGACGCGCCGAACCTCACCTGTCGCGCGCTGCTGCACGAGGGCCGGGTCGTCAGCGTCGCCCTCCTCGCCCGCGAGGGCGGTCTGCGCGAGGAGACGCGGGAGCGCGTCTACCGCGGCGACCGAATCCGCGGAAACATGCTGCCGGACGTGTTCACCAGCCAGCTCCGCGACCGCGAGGGCGGCGTTGCGGTCGGTTACCGCGTGATGCGGATCGCGACCCACCACGCGGTTCGGTCCGGCGGCCTCGGCTCGCGGCTGCTCTCGGCGATCGAGGCGGAGTTCCGCGAGGACGGGGGCCGCGATGCTGACCTGCGGGGGGAGCGCGTCGATTACTTGGGCGTCGGCTACGGCGCCACGCCCGAACTCCTCGACTTCTGGCGGGAGAACGGCTACCGGACGGTCCACCTCTCGACGACGAAGAACGACGCCAGCGGCGAGCACTCCGCGTTGATGGTGCGACCGCTCACCGATTCCGGGGCCGACCTCGCTGCCCGGCACGCCGAGTGGTTCCGCGAGCGCGCGCCGGGCGTGCTCGCTGGACCGCTCTCGGATGTCGACCCGGACGTGATCCGCGGGGCGCTGCGGGCGGTCGACGACAGCGCGCTGCCGGAAGAACCGGCCCTCTCAGAGCGCGACTGGCGTGTCGTCGTCGACGCCGCCAACGGGATGGGGAGCTACCACGCCGCGCCGGCGGCGTTCACGGAACTGGCGCTGCGGGAGCTAATCCTCGGCGCGGCGGGGTTGGATTCGGATGAAGAGCGACTACTCGTCGAGAAAGTGCTGCAGAACCGCGAGTGGGACGACGTGGCCGTGGATCTCGACAGGGTGTCGACCCGGATGACGATGCGCGCGTTCGGCGACGCCTGCGAGCCGCTGGTGGAGACGTACGGGACCGAGACGGCGAAGGAGCACCGCGCGTACTGGGACTAAAGCCCGCCGCCGCCAGCGCGGCTGGCGTCCACGTCGATCGCGTCGACCGGGCAGACGTCGACACAGAGCATGCAGTCGATGCACTGGTCCTCGAACGTCGGCTCGACCTTGCGCTCGCTCTCGGGGTGGTCGGGCGTGTCGACCCAGGTGAACACGTCGACCGGGCAGTCCTCCAGACAGGTGCCGTCGGCGATACAGAGGTCGTAGTCGACGGCGACGTGGGTGCCGTGGATGCCGAGTTGCTCCGGCGGGTCGACGGGTCCCCAGACCGCGACGGCGGCCTCATCTTGGTCCTCGCCGCTTGCGGCCGCCGCCTCCTCGCCCTCGACGCGCTCGCGGTTGCTGTCGAAGTTGGGGTCGATGGGCATAGCCGGAGTTCCCCCTCTCGACGTAAGTATCCGCTGGTGCGCCCGCCGGGATTCTTGTGCGCCGGCCGCGTTCGCCCGAACATGATCGACGCCGTGACCGCGGTCGCGCTGGCGCTGCTCGTCGGCGCCGTCGTCGCGAGCGTCGTGCCGGGCGTCCCCTCGGGACTGCTCGCGCTCGCTGGCGTGTACGTCGAGTACGTCTTCGGTCCCAGCCGGATGGGGATCTGGCTGCTCCTGAGCTTCACCGTCGTCGGGATCCTCACGATCGTGGTCGACCTGTTCGGCGGCGCGATCACGGGCAGGGCCAAGGGTGCGCGCACGACGACGACGCTGCTCGCCGCGGCCGCGGGGCTGGTGCTCTTTTTCGTCTTCGGCCCGCTCGGCGTGCTGCTGGGGCTGTTCGGCACGGTGTTCGCGCTGGAGATCCGCCGCGCCGACCGCGAGTTCGAGCAGGCGTGGGAGAACGCGCTCTGGGCGACGGTCGGGATGCTGGCCTCCGGCGTCGCGGTGTTCCTGCTCGCCGCGTCGATGCTCGCGGGCTACGTCGTGTTCGTGCTCTGGCTCTGACAGCCGCGCAGGAACGCCCGAAGCTCCCGCATCGCGGCGTCGTACTGGCTCTGGAACACCGCGTGACTGGCGTCGGGGACGTGGACGAGCCGCCCGTTCGGGAGCGCCTCGGCGGCGTCCAGATCCGTCCGGCGGCGTTCCGGTTCAGCGTCGGCCCGCAGCACCAGCGTCGGCGCGTCGATCTCGGGGAACAGTTCGGTGACGTACGCCTCCTCGGGGTAGCCTTCGCGGGCGATCTCGGCGATTACGGGGCTGCACTCGACGGCCGCCTCGGCCTCCCGGCGGGGCTGGCCGGGCGCGGCGTCGAGGTACTCCTCGGGCAGTTCTTCGGCGTTCTCCTCGGCGATCGCGTCGACCCCGCGTTCCTCCCACTCGGCGACCTGCTCGCGGACGAACGCCGCGCGCTCGTCGGGTCCCATCGGCGCCGGCTCGCCGGTGAACCCCGCCGGATCGACGAGGACGGCGCCGGCGATCCGATCCGGCGCCTCGGCCGCGGCGGCGGNNCGCGGGCGGCCACCGTCGCCCCGCCCATCGAGTGGCCCATCACCACCGGCTCCGACAGCGAGAGCGCGTCGAGCAGCCCGAGGAGGTCGGCCGCACGGTCGTCGACGGTGTAGCCGGTCTCGGGCGCCGCCGACCGCCCGTGTCCTCTGGCGTCGTAGCTGACGACCGTGTGGGTGGTTGCGAGGTCGTCGATCAGGCGGCGACGGCTCCGGCCGTTACCGTAGAAGCCGTGGGCGTAGACGATCGGCGGTCCCTCGCCAGTCCGGTAGTAGCGGAGGTCGACGCCGTTGGCCGCGACGGTGCCGGTCTCCCAGTCCGACGGTAGATCCATGCCCCGGCGTCGGCCCAGCGGCGAAAAAATCCGCCGACTTCTCAGTGGAGCACGCACTCGATCGACGCCGCGGCCCGGAGCAGGAACCCGTCCGCTCCCGGCGGGCCGACCAACTGCAGCCCCACGGGCCGGCCCTCGACCTCGCCGCAGGGGACCGACACCGCGGGCGCGCCGGTGGCGTTGAACGGCGCGGTGTTCTCGACGGTATCGAGCACCGACACGCCGCCCCTGCCCGGCACGGC
>NZ_JBHUDH010000202.1:0-587 GCF_042678005.1 Halolamina salina
CATTCGCCTTCAAACTCTGCATCTAAGCCGCAAAAACCAGCGAATCGCTCCACATACCTCTTCTTGGAAATCTGGTTGAGCGCCACATACAGATAATAATCACCAGAGAGTTCGCGATACAACCGCATCTCTTCCCCAGACGGATGCCGCGGCTCTGAATTTAAAATCGCGTTCTTCTCTCCAGGCACGTACGGAAGCGGCGCTAACTCATCAATCAAATCAAATTCCTGGATGAGGAAGTCGATCGCATCGGCCATCGCATCTGCCTGCTGATCATCCGTGAAGACGTGGAATGTGTCCCCGTCCTCTAAAAGCGTGATTTTGTACCCCTCGTCAGCATCCACTTCCACGGGTTCGTTCGATTCCGATGCTGGTTCCGCAAGACGGACATCAGCCTCTCGATCCGTACCAAGTGATTCAATCAAACTGTCTACGAACTCTTTCGACTCCGCTTCGATTTCCTGAGCCAACGTATCACCGACTTCGTTTACAAGAACTTCGGCTACGCGCTCGGAGATATCCTCCTTCCCATTCTGCAGGATACGGACTGCCTGTTTTCGTGCCTCGATCCGCTGAGCGATCGTATC
>NZ_JBHUDH010000203.1:0-398 GCF_042678005.1 Halolamina salina
GGCGTCGTCGCCGCGCTGCTCGCGCTGCTCGGTGCCGGCGCCGTCGTCGGCCGCCGCGCGTAGCTCCACCGCCGAAGCATCGAAACGAAACCCCTTTTCGATCCTCCCCCGCAGTCGCCGTGTGAACCAGGAACGCCTGCAGTTCTGGTCGCTCTACCTCTCGCGGTTCGCGACGGGCTTCGGCTACTCGACGCTCGCGCTGCTGATCCCCTTCTACATCGAGGTGCTGAACGCCTCGGACTTCATGGGCGGGCTGTTCATCACGGGCTTCACGCTGGCGCAGACGATCGTGGTGATCCCGCTGGCGTGGGCGGGCGACCGCTCCGACAAGAAGAAAGTGCTGCTCGGGGTGCTGAGCGTGAGCGTCCTCGCCTACGTCGCGTTCGCGAACGTCCAGC
>NZ_JBHUDH010000203.1:428-2908 GCF_042678005.1 Halolamina salina
CGCCGTCGCCGGCGTCGCGGCCTCGCTTTTCGGCGTGGAGCTCTCGACGAGCTTCGCCGACAGCACGGCGTTCATCGGCGTTCGCGCGCTGCAGGGCGTCGTCGTCACCGGCTCGGGGCTGATGACGCTCTCGCTCGTGGGCGAGCTCGCCGACCACGGCGAGCGGGCAAACAGCATCGGGAAGGCCAACTCCGTCCGCTTCCTCGCGTCGATCCTCGGCATGATCATCGCGGGCGGGCTGTACCAGGTCATCGGGTTCACGCCGATCTACACGGTGATCGTCGCCGCCTTCGCGCTCGCGCTCGCGGGCGTCTGGCTCTATCTCCCGGCCGACGAGAGCCGCTCGTACGGCAATCCCTTCGCGGGGCTGGCGCTCAACAAGCGCATCATCACGCTCACCTCGTTCCGCGCGCAGTACGCCGTCGCCGTCACTGTCGTCCGGTCGTGGGTGAGCATCTTCGCCGGCGTCTCGGCGGCCCGGGGCGGGCTGGCGTACGCCGGGCTGGCGGTCGCGTTCGTCCTCGTCGCCGAGAAGCTCACGAACATGCTCTGTCAGCCGTTCACCGGCCGGCTCTCCGACGACTACGGCCGCTCGCTGTTCGTGTTCGCCGGCGGCGGCGCGTACGGGCTGGTCGCGCTCGCGGTTCCGTTCACGCCGGCGATCGGCGCGGCGATCGGCCTCCCCGAGACGTACGAGCTGATCGTCCCGTCGCTGCTCAGCGACGTGGCGGGTGTCGGCGCGGGCTACTCGCTGCTCGGGAAGCTCGGTCCGGCCTTCATTCCCCTCCTCGTCGTCAACGGGCTGCTCGGCGTCGTCGACGCGTTCCGCGAGCCCGCGAGCATGGCGCTGTTCGCCGACGAGGGGGCAGACGAGGGCGGGATCGCCGCCAGCTTCGGCATCCGCGAACTCGTCTGGCGGCCCGGCAGCGTGCTCGGTCCCGTGCTCGCCGGCTGGCTCTGGAGCCAGTACGGCATCGCGACGGTGTTCTTCGTCGGCGGCGCGTTCGCGGTGGCGGGCGCGCTCACGTTCGCGGTCGTGCTCACGTGGTTCCACGGCCGCGGCGCGCTGACGGAGTGGTGATCAGCGACCGTCGCCGCGCTCGAACGCCGCGAGTCGGTTCAGCGCGATCGCCGTCCGCAGCGGCGTTCCGGCGTCGCCGCGGTCGAACAGCAGCCCGTCGGTGTCACGGACGTGGTCCAGCACCACTTCGGAGGCGTGCTCCGGCGCGCCCGCGATGCCGGCGTCGGTCCGGTCGACCCACTCCATCACCCGCAGGTCCGACTTCGAGTCGCCGAGCACCAGCGCGAACGGGTCGTCGATGCCGAGCACGTCGAAGGCGGCCTCGACGCCGGCGACCTTGTCGAGTTCGAGCGACGTGATCTCCGCGGCGTCGGCCTCGTAGTACCCCACGTCGACGCGTTCGAACAGCTCCCGGACCGGCTCCGGGACGGTGATTTCGGGGACTGACGCACCAACGCGGTCGAGCACGGCGGCGATCTCGGCGTCGGCAGCGGCGTAGTACGACCGCGCCCACCCTTCCGCGTCCCCCTCGATTCCGGTCTCGGCCGCGACCGCCCGGCCGAGCGAGTCGATCTGGTGGCGCAGCGCCTCGTCGATCACCGCCCGCGCGTCGTCGCTGCCGGTCTCGTGGTTGGGTTTGAGGGTGACGTTGAACTCGTTGCCCTGGAGGTGACAGCCCCGGGCGACCGCCGAGGGGGCGTCCCCGAGCGCGCTCGATCGGACCTGCTCGAACACCCGGCGGATCGACGGCGCCAGCTCCTCGTACAGCAGCTGCTTGGTGTCGGAGCCGTGGCCGGGCGTGAACACCCCGTTGCCGGCCTCGTACACGACCGAGAGCTCGCCCGAGTGGACGAGCTCGCTGCCGAGCCCTTGGACGAGAAAGCCCTTCACGTTCTCCAGCGTCTGCCCGGTGCAGATCACGATCGGCACGCCGTCGTCGTGCAGTTCCGTCAGCAGGTGGAGCGTCTCGCGGGGGATCTCGTTGTCCGTGCTCCCCGCCGAGCGCAGCGTCTCGTCCACGTCGAGGACGAGCACGTTGATCGCCCGGCCCTCGCGGTCCCAGAGGTCGGCGGCCGTCCTCGCGGTCTCCCGGGTCGCGCGGCTGGCGATGTCGGCGTAGGCCTCGCCGAACGCGTCGACGATCCGGCCGTTCCGGCTCTCGAAGTCCGCACGCGCGGTCTCCCACCGCTCCAGCGCGGCCGTCGAGTCGACCGGCGGGAACAGCTCCACGAAGTCCCGCAGGGAACGGATCGACGCGGTGTCGAACTCGTCGTACAGCCGGTCGAGCCGTTCGCGGTGGTCGACGCCCGAGCGGTCGCGGTTTCGCATGGCTCAAATCTTTACTCACTATAGGATAAACGTTTTGTGCGGTTGTGTGATACGGTGTTACATGGACGCAGTTGTGCTGAGCGAGGACGGCTCGCCGCGGCTCGTCGACCGGCCGCGGCCGGATCCGGGG
>NZ_JBHUDH010000204.1:0-743 GCF_042678005.1 Halolamina salina
CGGTGGGTACTCGATTTTTTGGAGATCCCGACTCCGGCGACTCTTTCACTCTGAAGTATTCTCGAGCAAAACATTCGAACTATCCCTCCTCGGGTTAACGATGGGTAGTCTCGTACTCTTGTACTTCGTCTTCCTCTCGTTCTTCCCCGATAATATGACGATGGCATTCATTGAGCCGCTAACTGAAGTCTACCCCTCCAATCAACCCATTGAGCAGACACAGTTAGTGGTAGGCGTGAGTATCGCCATCGCGACCATCGGAATCGCGTATTTTGAAATTAAATCGGATTCGACGTGCCCCGTGTGTCGAAGCCCGTTTGCTCTAGAATCGAAGAAGCAGTTCTTCAAACCCGAGAACCGCGATGTCGTCACCGTCACCCAAAATGGGGATTCGGAGAGAAAAGAAGTCACCTACGGTGTTCATATTCTCCACTGCAAGAGTTGCGGTTCGTGGCACGTCCCCACCAAACGCTGGGAGCGGAGCCTTGAGTCACAAGGATTGTAGCCACCCTGATCGGTAGCGCAGTCCTTCTCATGCAAAGGATGGCGGTTTGTCCTTATTGGGTCAGATATTCTTCAGCCATCGATTTGTGCTTCTCTATATCTTCCTCGGGATATTCAAGATAGTTCGAATTAGACTTGCACCATTTATAATATTCGCTGAGTTCATCATAAAGTTCACTGCCAAGAGCATCAGCATCTTCATCGATATAACGAAACCACCTATGCCATGGAGTTTCTAT